>NZ_JBWKKJ010000001.1:0-491448 GCF_056431605.1 Streptomyces sp. NPDC045846
TGAGCTGGGGGTGGCCGCAGAGACCAGCGAGAAGCGACTGTTTACTAAAAACACAGGTCCGTGCGAAGCCGTAAGGCGATGTATACGGACTGACGCCTGCCCGGTGCTGGAACGTTAAGGGGACCGGTTAGTCACATTTCGGTGTGGCGAAGCTGAGAACTTAAGCGCCAGTAAACGGCGGTGGTAACTATAACCATCCTAAGGTAGCGAAATTCCTTGTCGGGTAAGTTCCGACCTGCACGAATGGCGTAACGACTTCTCGACTGTCTCAACCATAGGCCCGGTGAAATTGCACTACGAGTAAAGATGCTCGTTTCGCGCAGCAGGACGGAAAGACCCCGGGACCTTTACTACAGTTTGATATTGGTGTTCGGTTCGGCTTGTGTAGGATAGGTGGGAGACTGTGAAGCGGCCACGCCAGTGGTTGTGGAGTCGTCGTTGAAATACCACTCTGGTCGTGCTGGATGTCTAACCTCGGTCCGTGATCCGGATCAGGGACAGTGTCTGATGGGTAGTTTAACTGGGGCGGTTGCCTCCTAAAGAGTAACGGAGGCGCCCAAAGGTTCCCTCAGCCTGGTTGGCAATCAGGTGTTGAGTGTAAGTGCACAAGGGAGCTTGACTGTGAGACCGACGGGTCGAGCAGGGACGAAAGTCGGGACTAGTGATCCGGCGGTGGCTTGTGGAAGCGCCGTCGCTCAACGGATAAAAGGTACCCCGGGGATAACAGGCTGATCTTCCCCAAGAGTCCATATCGACGGGATGGTTTGGCACCTCGATGTCGGCTCGTCGCATCCTGGGGCTGGAGTCGGTCCCAAGGGTTGGGCTGTTCGCCCATTAAAGCGGTACGCGAGCTGGGTTTAGAACGTCGTGAGACAGTTCGGTCCCTATCCGCTGCGCGCGCAGGAACATTGAGAAGGGCTGTCCCTAGTACGAGAGGACCGGGACGGACGAACCTCTGGTGTGCCAGTTGTTCTGCCAAGGGCATGGCTGGTTGGCTACGTTCGGAAAGGATAACCGCTGAAAGCATCTAAGCGGGAAGCCTGCTTCGAGATGAGTGTTCCCACCTCCTTGAGAGGGTAAGGCTCCCAGTAGACGACTGGGTTGATAGGCCAGATGTGGAAGCCCGGTAACGGGTGGAGCTGACTGGTACTAATAGGCCGAGGGCTTGTCCTCAGTTGCTCGCGTCCACTGTGTTTGTTCTGAAGCAATGAACTCCCATGCCGGTTGAGTTCAACTTCATAGTGTTTCGGTGGTCATAGCGTTAGGGAAACGCCCGGTTACATTCCGAACCCGGAAGCTAAGCCTTTCAGCGCCGATGGTACTGCAGGGGGGACCCTGTGGGAGAGTAGGACGCCGCCGAACAAATTGTGGGGAAAGCCCCGCACCAGACCCGTAGGAATACGGGTCCATGGTGCGGGGCTTTTTCGCGTTCTGCGGCATGAGCCGGGACGTCGATAAGCGGCGGGCCCGGCAGGGCACCTCGTGCCGCCGGGCCCGGGCCGCGCAAGAAGCCCTGACCGGGCAGGCGGACCGCAGCGGCTCTACCCCGCCGCCGGCTCCAGCAGGTCCCAGCGGTTTCCGTAGAGGTCCTCGAACACCGCGACCGAACCGTACGGCTCGTGCCGGGGCTCCTCCAGGAAGCGCACCCCGGCCGCCAGCATGCGGGCGTGGTCGCCCCCGAAGTCCTCGGTGTGGAGGAAGAAGCCGACCCGGCCGCCGGTCTGGGCGCCCACGCTCGCCCGCTGGGTCTCGTCCTTCGCGCGGGCCAGGAGCAGTGAGGCCGCGCCGACGCCGGTACCGGGCGGGCGGACCACCACCCAGCGCGAGCCGTCCCCGCGGTCGGTGTCCTCGATCAGTTCGAAGCCCAGGGCCCGGGTGTAGAAATCGATGGCCTCGTCGTAGTCGCGGACGACGAGCGTGATCAGTGCGATGTGCGGCATGCCGCCAAGGTTATACGTACTACGTGGGTCAGCCGGGAGGCGATGGAACAATGCGGGGATGGAACTCGACCTTGAGCGACTGGTCGGGCGGGCCCGCGGGCTCGTCGTTCCCGGCCGTCGCCGCATCCTCGGCATCGCCGGGCCGCCCGGCGCCGGAAAGTCCACGCTGGCCGGGGAGGTGGTGGAGCGGCTCGGCGGAGAGGCCGTCCTCGTGCCGATGGACGGATTCCACCTGGCCAACCGCGAGCTGCGCCGTCTCGGACGTACCGAACGCAAGGGGGCGCCCGACACGTTCGACGCGGCGGGATACGCCGCGCTGCTCGCCCGGCTGCGTACACCGGAACCCGGCACGGTGGTCTACGCGCCGGACTTCGACCGGTCGTTGGAAGAGGCGCTGGCCGGAAGCATTCCGGTGGCGGCGGAGGTGCCGCTCGTCGTGACCGAGGGCAATTACCTGCTGCACGACGAGGGGCCCTGGGCGAAGGTCAGGGATCTCGTCGACGAGATCTGGTACCTCCATCTCGACGACGGCGAGCGGGTGCGCAGACTCGTCGAGCGGCATGTGCGGCACGGCAGACCCCGGCCTCGCGCGGAGCGGTGGGTCAGCGAGTCCGACGAGGTCAACGCACGTCTCGTGGCCGAGGGGCGCGCGCGGGCGGATCTTGTCATCACGGACCCGCTCACTGGGTAGGCTCGCAGCTCTGGCGACCGTGCGAGGGGAAGGCAGCAGACGTGGGGATATTCCGACGAGGGCCCAAGCGGGACGCGAGTGACGTTCCCAGGGACCCCGAGTTCGGCTTCTTCTCGAACGACGAGGGCGCCCGTTTCCGTGCCGTGGTCCGGGAGGCGTTCGCCGAGCTGGGTCTGGAGGTCACCGTCTACGCGGACATGGTCAAGGACAGCGCCGGCCGCCAGTTCGGTCTTGGCAATCTCGCGGCGGTCTGCCACAACGAACCGCGCGGCCCGCGTGTGTGGCCGGAACTGATCCGCAAGCACGTCGGCATGGTGCTGCGCACCATGGACGCGCCTTCCGCGCTCGAAACCATGGCGCCCGAACAGATCCGGGCCCAGCTCTATCCCCGGGTGATCAGCGGAGACGGGCTCGACGCACAGAGCTTCGGCTATGCCCGCAGCGTCGCGCCCGGCCTCTACGAGATCCTCGCGCTCGACCTCCCGGAGAGCGTCATGATGCTCACCGACGAGGCTCTGGAACCGCTCGGCAAGGTGCCTGACCTGCGTGAGCAGGCCCTGCGCAATCTGCGGGAGCTGCCCGTCGAGGCGCATGAGACGGTCAAGGGCGACGACGGGATGCGCTTCGACCTCGTCGTCGGAGACTCCTTCTACACGGCCAGTCGCGTGCTCGCCCTGGAAGCCGTCGTGCGTCAGGTCACCGGGCGCGAGCTCCCGCCGGAGGGGGCCCTGGTGGCGATGCCTTTCCGCCACCAGCTCGCCTTCCACGTCATCCGCGATTCCGGCATGGTCCTCGCCCTCAACGCCATGGCCTCGTTCGCGGCCTCGGGATACGAGGACACTCCCGGGTCGATCAGCCCGTACGTCTACTGGTGGCGCGGCGGCATGCTCACCCAGCTCAGCGACCGGGACGGCGACGGGCTGCGCATCGTGGTGGGCGAGGAGTTCGGCGAACTGCTCGAGCGCCTCGTCGACGAGGAGACGGAGGGACTGTGACCGGCTGAAGGGGATCGCGGGGACGGGCGGCAGCGCGTTCATTCCCCTCGCGTGCGCCGGGGCGTGCGGGCAGGATGAGGCCATGCCTACGACGCCCGCCCCCGCGCCCTTCACCGCCGACGACTACCGGGCCCGGATGGCCCGCGCCGCCGAGTCCGCCGCAGACGCTGGACTCTCCGGTGTGCTCGTCGCGCCCGGCCCCGATCTGGTCTACCTCACCGGCTACCAGCCGACCGCGATCACCGAGCGGCTCACCGTCCTGGTGCTGGCGGCCGGTCAGGACCCGGTCCTCGTCGTGCCGACCCTGGAGGCGCCCGACGCCGCGCACGCCGCCGGAGCCGCCGCGCTGACCCTGCGGGACTGGACCGACGGCAAGGACCCGTACACCGTGACGGCCCCGCTCCTCGATGTCGACGGGCGTTTCGGAGTCAGCGACAACGCGTGGGCGATGCATCTGCTGGGCCTGCAGAAGGAGTTGCCCGGCACGTCGTACGTCTCGCTGACCGAGGCGCTGCCCATGCTGCGGGCCGTCAAGGACGAGCACGAGCTGGCCCGCCTGGAGGCGGCGGGCGCGGCGGCGGACGAGGCGTACGGCGAGATCGTGAAGGTACGTTTCGCGGGCCGCAAGGAGACGGAGGTGGCCGCCGATCTGGCCGCACTCCTGCTGAAGTACGGTCACGCACAGGTGGACTTCACCGTCGTCGGCTCCGGGCCCAACGGGGCCAACCCGCACCACGAGGCCGGTGACCGCACGATCGAGCAGGGCGACATGGTCGTCCTCGACTTCGGCGGCCTCAAGCACGGCTACGGCTCCGACACGACCCGCACCGTCCACGTCGGCGAGCCCAGCGACGAGGAGCGGCGCGTCCACGACGTGGTGCGCGCGGCGCAGCAGGCGGGCTTCGACGCGGTCCGGCCCGGCGTCGCCTGCCAGGACATCGACCGTGCGGCCCGCGCGGTCATCGCGGACGCCGGATACGGCGAGTACTTCATCCACCGCACCGGCCACGGCATCGGCGTGACCACGCACGAGCCGCCGTACATGATCGAGGGCGAGGAGCGGCCGCTCGTGCCCGGGATGTGCTTCTCCATCGAGCCGGGCATCTATCTGCCCGGCCGGTTCGGCGTCCGGATCGAGGACATCGTCACCGTGACGGATGACGGCGGTCGGCGTTTGAACAACACCGACCGCGCCATGGCCATCGTCGAATAACCACCGCCGCTGGCAAGGGCGTTGGGCGAGCCGGCTTCAGCGGGCGAGGACCGCGCACGACTCCGGCGGCATCAGCAGCACCCCGTCCGCGCCGGGCGCTCCGACCGGCTCCCAGGCCGCGAGGACCCGGCCGCCGCCCCCGAGACCGATCCTGACCGGCTCCTTGGAGAGGTTGACCACGATCCGCAGGTCGCCGCGCCGGTAGGTCAGCCAGCGTGCCTCCTCGTCGTACGCCACCTTGACGGCCGCCAGGTCGGGGTCGGTCAGATCGGGCCGGGCGTGCCGCAGGGCGATGAGCTCGCGGTACCAGGCGAGCAGCCGGGCGTGCGGCTCGCCCGCGGGCTCCGTCCAGTCCAGGCACGAGCGCTGCCGTGTCGCCGGGTCCTGGGGGTCGGGGATGTCCTCGGCGGCCCAGCCGTGGGACGTGAACTCCCGGCGCCTGCCCTCCCGTACGGCCTGCGCTAGGTCGGGGTCGGTGTGGTCGGTGAAGAACTGCCAGGGGGTGCGCGCGCCCCACTCCTCGCCCATGAAGAGCATCGGCGGGAACGGTCCGGTCAGCGTCAGCGTCGCCGCGCAGGCCAGGAGGCCGGGCGACACGGAGGCCGAGAGGCGGTCGCCCTGGGCCCGGTTGCCGATCTGGTCGTGGGTCTGCGCATAGCCGAGGAAGCGGTGGGCGGGGGTGCGGGCGCGGTCGACGGGGCGCCCGTGCACGCGGCCGCGGAAGCTCGAATACGTACCGTCGTGGAAGAACACCCTGGTCAGGGTCTTGGCGAGGGCGGAGAGCGGGGCGCGTGCGAAGTCGGCGTAGTAGCCCTGGGATTCGCCGGTCAGGGCGGTGTGCAAGGCGTGGTGGAAGTCGTCGTTCCACTGGGCGTGCAGGCCGAGGCCGCCCTCGCCGCGCGGGGTGGTGGTGCGCGGGTCGCAGGTGTCGGACTCGGCGACGAGGAAGAGCGGCCGGCCCAGTTCGGCGGCGAGCACGTCGACCGCCGTGGAGAGCTCTTCCAGGAAGGTGAACGCGCGGGTGTCGGCCAGCGCGTGCACCGCGTCCAGCCGCAGCCCGTCCAGGCGGTAGTCGCGCAGCCAGGCCAGCGCGCTCTCCAGCAGGTAGGCGCGCACCTCGTCGGAGCCGGCGGCGTCCAGGTTGACGGCCGAGCCCCAGGGCGTGTGGTGGGTGTCCGTGAAGTACGGCCCGAAGGCGGGCAGGTGGTTGCCGGACGGGCCGAGGTGGTTGTGCACCACGTCCAGGACCACGCCGAGCCCCTGGGCGTGCGCCGCGTCGACGAACCGCTTCAGCGCGTCTGGCCCGCCGTAGGGCTCGTGCACGGCCCACAGGGAGACCCCCTCGTACCCCCAGCCGTGGCGTCCCGGGAACGGGCACAGCGGCATGAGCTCGATGTGCGTGATCCCCAACTCGGCCAGATGGGGCAGCCGTTGGACGGCCGCGTCCAGGGTGCCCTCGGGTGTGAAGGTGCCCACGTGCAGCTCGTACAGGACGGCCCGCTGGAGGGGGCGGCCTGCCCAGGGGTGCTGCCAGGTGAAGGTGTCGTGGACGACGACCGCGCTGAGGCCGTCCGGCCCGTCGGGCTGGCGGCGCGACCTCGGGTCGGGCCGCACCGGCCCGTCGTCCAGTACGTATCCGTAGCGGTCGCCGGGATGCCCTTCGGCCTCGGCCAGCCACCAGCCCGCGCGCACGGGATGGCGGCTCATGGGATGGGTCGCGCCCTCCAGGAGAAGGGCGGTCCGGTCGGCGTTCGGCGCCCACACTTCGAACAGCACTGGCGGTCCCCCTGTCGTAGCCGGTTGCGACCATGGTGCGACACGGGAGGGGGACACGCCCGCAATTCGGGACTACTTCCAGACCATGTTGATCGCGCGCTCGAAGGTGACGTAGCCCGCGCGGGCGAACGCGTTGGCCATGGGGACGTTCGGCAGGTCCGTGGCGGCGCGGATGCGGGGCACGTCCTGCGCGGCCAGGACGCGCGTCCCCTCGGCGAGCAGGTCGTCGATGTAGCCGTGGCCGCGGTGGGCGGGCAGCACCCCGATGTAGGCGATGATGGGGTTGTAGTTGTTGCGGGCCGGGATCACGAAGCCGACGGGCCCGCCGCCGTCCGTGAGCTCGGCGATCCGCCACCACGTGCGCGGCGACCTGAAAGCCTCGAACTCCTCCTCGTACATGAGCTCCGCGCTTTCGCGCGGGGTCATGGTGAGCAGTTCCTCGCGGGTGTGCTCGTCCAGCGAGTTCTCCACGGCGAGCGTCATCAGAGCGATGAGTTCCTCGCGGTCGGTGGCCGGCCGGAACGACAGCCTCGTGGAGGGCTCGGGGACCGGGGTGCCCGGACGCCACTCCAGGCGCAGCCGCTCGACGAGCGGGGTCGCGCCGGAGGCGGTGAGGATGTTCAGCCTGGTCTCGACGACCTCGCGGGCGGCGGCGTCCTCGCGCCAGTCGCCGGGCACGAAGCGGCCGTACTCGGGGCGGTCCGCGCCCGCGGGCACGACCTCGGCGGTGGCGGTCTCCAGGAGCCGCAGGCCGATCTCGTGGCGCTCCGCCGCGGGCAGGGCGTCGTCGACGTCGAAGAAGTCGAGACTGAGCGGCGGCTCGCCGCTCTTCCCGGTCCACCACGCGATGCGGGCCAGCACCCGGCCGTCGCGCACCGCCACCCACATCCAGGCCGGGATGCGGCGGCCGGTGGTCAGATCGTCCTCGAGTTCGTGGTCGAGAACGTAGGAAAGCTGCTGGAAGAGCCCGAGTTCGTCGGGCCCGGCGAGCGGACGAATGGTCACGTCCGACGCGGAAGTCGTCAAGAGTGTCCCCTCAGAGGTTTACGAAGTCGGCAGACCCTAACAGGGCACGAGGTGCGAGGGGCAAGGGAATTGTCGAGACCGGGCCTGGCTGCGCCGCAGGTCAGCGCCCGGGCGGACGTGGGGGCGGGCTCGCGGACGAGGGCGGCCCGCTGCTGGACACGTCCGGCCCCGGCGAAGGACAATCGCTGATGTGACGCCCTCCTTCGAGTTCCAGACCTCCTCGGCACCCGCCCGGCTCTCCGACGCGGAGCGCGACCGGGTGCTGGAGGTGCTGCGCGAGGGCGCCGCCGAGGGCAAGTTGTCGCACGACACGTTCCTGCGCCGGATGGAGCTGGCCCTGGCCGCCCGCCGGTCCGACGAACTGGTCGCCCTCACCGCGGACTTGGAGAGCGGCGGCCGCTGGTCGAAGGCGGTGTTCGGGGCGGTCAGCCGGGTCTCGGAGTTCTCCGTCTCGCTGCGCAGGGCCTGGCAGGGCGAGCGGCTGCCGAAGCTCCTCTTCCCCGCGCCGGGACCGTATCCGCTGCGGATAGGCCGTGACCCGGCCAACGGGCTCCGGCTGAGCCACGAGACGGTGTCGCGGGTGCACGCCGAGCTCGTCTTCCAGGCCGGGATGTGGCAGTTGCGCGACCTCGGCTCGACCAACGGGACGTGTGTGAACGGGCGTCGGGTGACGGGAGCCGTGGCCGTGGCCGACGGCGATCAGGTCAGCTTCGGCCGGATGGCCTTCCGGCTCGCCACCCACTGAGCCGTTCCGCTCCCGTAACCCCGCGGACCAGGGTGCACGCTGATGCCTCGGGGCGTTGTCAGTGGGGTGTCGCATCAGGGCGGCATGAACGATCAGCCTCGGTGCGGAACGCCCGCCCCGCCGATCTGCCGCGCCTGGCCGAACTCGCCGCGAGCGCGCTCCAGGCCCAGCGCGCGGTCCGCGCGGCGGCCGGTGCCGAGGGCGGCGAACCGCACATCGCCTCCGTGCACGCGATCGCCGTCGGCGTGCTGCCCGACGCCTTCGCCCGCCGGCGCCGCACCCACCCCGGCGTGCGGCTGATCCTTCATGAGGACGCCACCACCGAGACGCTCGCACGGAGCGCCGACGACCTCGGCGTCGGGCCCCCTCCGCAGCGCTGGGAGGGCCCCGTCGTCCCCGTCAGCGAGGAGGAGGTCGCCCTCGTCGCCGCCTTCGACGATCCGCTCGCGGGCCGCTCGTCCGTCCGGCTCGAAGAGCTCGCCGACCACGACCGGGTGCGGTGCGCGACGGAGCCCGTCGTCAACGGTCGGCCCTTCCTCGACCTGGTCTGCGAACGGGTGGGCTTCGCCCCGCGCGCCGTCGTGCGCACAGAGCACACCTCGACGGCGGTACGGATGGCCGCGGCCGGGGGAGGTCTGGTCGCCGTCCCGGCCCACGTGGTGCGCGGCGCACTGGGCGAGGACCGTGTGCTGCTCCGCGTCGAACCCTCCTGGACGCGTCCTCTGACCGTGTTCTCGTGGCGAGCCGGTCCGCGCCGCGGCCTCCTTCACCGAGCCGCTGCGCAGCTCAGCGCCGTACGGCGGCGCCGAGCTCTCACCCGTACGGCCGAACGCCGATCGCGACGGCCCGGCGGAGGTGGTCCGCTGAGAGCAGTCACCGGGCCCGGCGGCGCCCGGGCGGGACCGCTCGAAGCCGCCCGACCGCGCCCCGCCGGGCGCCGAACGGGGAGGCGCGCATGACGACCGTCGAGCCGCCCGAGGCGGCACCGGCCCCGGCCCTCGCCGCCGCGCCCAGCACCCTCTCGCTGCTCGCCCCCGCGTCCCGCCGCGATCCGTACGCCTTCTACCGGACCCTGCGCGAGGACCACCCGCTGCTGTGGGACGACAGGCTGGAGGCCTGGCTGGTCAGCCGGTACGCGGATGTCGCCCCCGCGTTCGTCGACCCCGGCCTCGTCGGGCCCCGCCACGGGCCCTGCTGCGGACCGGGCACCGTGCGCTGCGCCCAGGAGTACGCGGCGCCCGAGAGCGCCTTCGCGCTGCTGCGCGAGGTGTGCGCACGCACCGCGTACGTGCTGGCCCGTCGGCTCGCTGGACGCCAGGAGGCCGACCTGGTCGAGGAGTTCTGCCGCTGGCTCCCGACCGGAACGATCGCCGCCGCGACCGGACTCTCCTACGCCGCCGTGATGGGCCGCACCGGTTCGGCCCCCGACCGCAGCCGCGCGGAGGCCCCTGCCGCCACCGACCTGGGCCGCCGCCGGGGCGGCACCGGGGTGGCGCTGCTCGCGGCGCGCTGCGCGGACCAGGCGGCGCTCACCGGCCAGGCCCTCGCCTCACTCATGGCCAACCTCCTTGACCATCCGGAGCAGTTGGAGCTGGTGCGAGCGGTCCCGGCGCTGATCGGGCAGGCGTGGGACGAGGCGCTGCGGCGCAACCCGCCCGTCCACGTGGTGCTCCGCCGGGCCGTCGGCGACCTTGCGATGTCCGGCGGCACCGTCCCGGCCGGGGCCGCGGTCGCCCTGCTCGTCGGGGCCGCGAACCGTGACCCCGACCGCTTCCCCGACCCCGACCGCTTCGACCTGCACCGCACCGCCCCCGGCGGCCTCGCCCTCGGCCCCGCCGACTGCCCGGCCGCCCGGGTCGCCGAACTCCACGCGGAGTGCGCGGTCACCGCCCTGCTCACCGCCATGCCCGGGCTGCGCAGGGCCGACGCCTTCGAGCCGACCGAGAGCGGCCTGCTCACCCGCTCCCCGCGCCGTCTCCTGGTGCGGCCTTCCTGAGCAGCGCCACGGGGAAGGGGGTGAACAGTTCCGCCAGGTCCACCGCGCCGGTGAACTGCCGCCCGGGCTCCAGGACATCGGCCCAGCGGCCCTCCGGCAGCGGCAGTCGCGTGCCCGCCCAGCCGCCCGCTTCCGCGAGGCGCAGCGAGAGCCGGGTCACGGCCGTCACCACCTCGCCCGAGCGGCAGAACACCACACAGTGCGCGGCGCGCGGCCCCCGGGCCGTCAGCTCCGCGTAGGTTCCCGACTCGCCGAACACCCCGGGAAGTTCACGCCGTAGCCGTACTGCCGCCAAGGTCACCCGGAGCTTGTCGCCGGGGTCGGCGAGGGCGGCGCGGTCGAACCGCACCGGGCGCCGGTTGTCCGGGTCCACCAGCGCCGCGTACTCGGCCTCCGTGCCCTGGTAGAGGTCCGGCACGCCCGGCATCGTCAGATGCAGCAGCGCGGCGCCGAGGCGGTTGGCGCGAGCGGCGGATTCCGTCTGCCGGGCGAACTCCTGGACGAAGGGCGCCAGTTGGCCGCCCGGGCCCGCCGCGACGAAGTCGCTCACCGCCTTCTCGTAGCCGGGGTCCTGTTCCGTCCAGCCCGTGTGCAGACCGGCCTCGCGCACCGCCTTGAGCAGCGCCGCCCCGAGCCGCTCCGGTTCCGCCGCGCCGCCGAGCCCGACCGACGTCTGCCACGCGACCCAGGCGAGATGCGGGTCGGGCGCCCGCGCCCCCGCCACCCGTTCGAGCAGGGCCGCCCAACGCTCCGGGCACTCGGAGAGCACCGCGATGCGGGCCCGCACCTCCGCGCTGCGCTTGGTGTCGTGCGTGGACAGCACCGTGCCGGTGCTCGGCCAGTCGCGGGCGAGGCGGGAGCAGAACGCGTGGAACTCGCCCGGCTCCACCGAAGGCCGCCCCGGGTCCCCGCCCACCTCGTTCACCGACAGCAGGGGCGTGTACCGGTAGAAGGCGGTGTCCTCGACGGACTTCGCGTGCAGCGCCGACGACGTCTGGGCGAAGCGGGTACGGAACCGGTCCCGCTCCGGGCCCTCGCCGAGCCGGCCGAGGGCCAGGTCCCGCACCACGTCCACCGCCGCCGACTCCTCCGCGACCGGGAACGCCGCCTTCGCCTCCAGCGCCGCCGAGGCGGGCAGCACCAGCTCGGCGCCGAAGCGGTAGGGGCGGTAGACCGGCACGCGGACGAGAAGCTCGCGCAGGGCGAGCCGCAGCGCCCAGGGTGCGTGATCGCGCAGCTCGGGTTCGCCCGCCGCGCAGACGCGCCCCGCCAGGCGCACCAGGTACTCGGTCTCGGCCGCCAGCTCGTGCGTCAGGACCCGATAGGCCGCGCGGCGAACCGTCGGCGCCCAGTGGCCGCCCCGGTCGCCGCTCACCCCGGTGAACTCGCGGTACTGGGCGGCGAGTTCCGCCACTCCGGCCGGGTCGGCGAACAGGCCGTCGATGTGCCGCAGCGCGTCGTATCCGGTGGTCCCGGCGACCGCCCAGCCCGCGGGCAGCCGCTCGTCGCCGGTGAGGATCTTCTCGACGACCGTCCAGCGGCCGCCCGTCGCCTCGTTCAGGCGGTGCAGATAGGCCTCGGGGTCCGCGAGGCCGTCCGGATGATCGACGCGCAGCCCGTCCACGACGCCGTCGTGGACCAGCTCCAGGATCTTGGCGTGCGTCGCGGCGAAGACGTCCTCGTCCTCCACCCGGATGCCGATCAGGTCCGCGATGGTGAAGAAGCGTCGGTAGTTGAGCTCGGTCCTGGCCAGCCGCCACCAGCCGAGCCGGTACCACTGGGCGTCGAGCAGTTCCGGCAGCGGCAGGCCCGCCGTGCCCTCCCGCAGGGGGAAGCACTGCTCGCCGTAACGCAGTACGCCGCCGTCCACCGTCAGACGGTCCAGCTCCGCGCCCAGCGGCCCGGCGAGCACCGGCAGCAGGACCCGCCCGTCGCCCGCCTCCCAGTCGATGTCGAACCACGACGCGTACGGCGAGGCCGGGCCCGCGCGCAGCACGTCCCACAGCTGACGGTTGTGGCGGGCGGCGGCCGACATGTGGTTCGGCACGATATCCAGGATCAGACCGAGCCCGAACTGCCGTGCCCGCGCCGCCAGTTGGCGCAGGCCGGGCTCGCCGCCCAGCTCCTCGCGTACGGTGGAGTGGTCGGTGACGTCGTATCCGTGGGTCGAGCCGGGCACGGCCTCCAGGACCGGCGACAGGTGCAGATGCGAGACTCCGAGCTCCGCCAGGTAGGGCAGCGCCTCCTCGGCGGCGGCGAACGGGAAACCGGGCTGGAGCTGGAGCCGGTAAGTCGCGGTGGGCTGGGTCATATGAACGTACGTACCCCGTCCGGCCGCTTCTGTTCCTTCGGTCCCTGTGTATGCCCCGGTCGGCGGCGTTAGCTTCGCCTGATGGCCGGATCCCCGCAGACCTACCGCAAGGTGCTCGCCCTGACGGGGCCCCTGCTGCCCGTGCTCTCCTTCCTCGGACGGCTGCCGACCGCCATGTGCCAGCTGGGCAGTGTGCTCCTGGTCGCCGAGACCAGTGGCAGCCTGGCGACCGCCGGGCTCGCCGGAGGCGCGCTCGCCGCCGGGCAGACGGTGGCGGGCCCGCTCCTGGGGCGCGCGGCCGACCGCCACGGGCAGCGCACCGTGGTGCTCGCGGCGGCGCTCGTCAATGCCGTCGCCGTGACCGGACTGGTGCTGGCCGCGCTCTCCCGTCTCGCGACCGGCCAGCTGATCCTGCTCGGCGCCCTGGCCGGGGCGAGCGTGCCGCAGATCGGCCCGCTCGCCCGGAGCCGGACCGTGGCGCTCGCGCACCGGGCATGCGCCGACGAGCGGACCGTGGCCGGCGCGCTCTCCTTCGAAGGCACCCTGGACGAGGTGTCGTTCGTCCTGGGCCCGGCCCTGGTGGGCCTCGCGGCGACGCTCGCCCACCCGGCCGCCGCCCTCCTGACGGCAGCGGCCCTGCTCGCCGTCTGCGGCACCGGCTTCGCGCTCCATCCGACGGCCCGTCAGGTGACCGCCGCCCGGCGGTCCGGTGCGGGGCGCACCCGGCTGCCCGGAGCGGTGTACGCCCTGCGGGCCACGATGGTGCTCCAGGGCGCGATGTTCGGCGCCTCGCAGGCGGGCATCACGGCGCTGACCGAGGAGCTCGGCCGGCCTTCGCAGACCGGACTGGTGTACGCCGCCATGGGGGTGATGAGCGCGGCCGCCGGGCTCGCCATGGTCGCGGTGCCGGAGCGGCTCGCGCTGCCGGTGCGCTGGCGGATCGCCACCACGGCGCTGGTCGTGCTCTGCGTACCGCTGCTGTTCGTGCACACGCTGACGGGTCTGTACGCGACCGTGACCGTTCTCGGCGTGGCGTACGCGCCGCACCTGATCACGGTGTTCGGGCTGACCGAGCGCCTGGTGCCGGTGGGCCGGCTCGCCGAGTCGATGGCCTTTCTCACCAGCGGTGTCGTCGGCGGTCAGGCGCTGGCGCTCGCGCTGTCCGGACGGCTCGCGCAGGACCACGGGGCGGTCGCCGCGTTCGCCGTGATGGCGGGGGCCGGGGCGTTGTGCGCGGTGTTCTCCTGGTCCGTGCGCGGGCTCGGCGCACGGCGGGCGCAGGCGGCCACCGCCGACGCCGTTCCCCACGGCGTCGCGGCGGCCCCGGCAACCCCGGTCGACAGCGGACCGGACGGTGGTCGCGTTCATGGCCCCACTGTGCCGGAGCCCACTGACAATCGAACTCCGGCACAGGTCAGAGCCGTTGAGGGGCCCTGAAGGTCACGCTAGGCGGGGCGCCGCAGCACCGTCAGGCTCCGCCCGATCAGCACCACCCGCTCACCCGCGGCCACCTTGGGACCGTCGCCCGGCGGCACGCCCTCGGGCCGCGCGGTGTCGACGACCACCTGCCACTGCCGGCCGTGGTTGACCGGCACCACGAAGTCGATCTCCTCCGCGCTGGCGTTGAACATCAGCAGGAACGAGTCGTCACCGATCCGCTCGCCGCGCGGCCCCGGCTCGGAGATCGCGTTGCCGTTGAGGAACACCGACAGCGCCTTCGCGTTGGCCGACTGCCAGTCCCGGTCCGCCATCTCCTCGCCCTCGGGGGTGAACCAGGCGATGTCGGAGAGCTCGTCGTGGGTGCCCTGTACGGGGCGGCCGTGGAAGAAGCGCCTGCGCCGGAAGACCGGATGGTCCCGGCGCAGCCCCACCATGGCCCGGGTGAACGCCAGCAGCGTGCCGTCGGCGTCGTCACCGGGGTCCGGCCAGTGCACCCACGACAGCTCCGTGTCCTGGCAGTACGCGTTGTTGTTGCCGCCCTGGGTGCGGGCGAACTCGTCGCCGTGGCTGAGCATGGGCACGCCCTGCGACAGCATCAGGGTGGCGACGAAGTTCCGCATCTGCCGGGCGCGCAGCTCCGTCACCTCACCGTCGTCGGTGGGGCCCTCGACGCCGCAGTTCCAGGAGCGGTTGTGGCTCTCGCCGTCCCGGTTGCCCTCGCCGTTGGCGTCGTTGTGCTTGTCGTTGTACGAGACGAGGTCGTTGAGGGTGAAGCCGTCGTGGCAGGTGTGGAAGTTGATGGAGGCCAACGGCCGCCTCCCGTCGTCCTGGTAGAGGTCGGACGAGCCGGTGAGGCGCCCGGCGAACTCGGCCAGCGTGCGCGGCTCGCCGCGCCACAAGTCCCGTACGGTGTCGCGGTACTTGCCGTTCCACTCGGTCCACAGCGGCGGGAAGTTGCCCACCTGGTAGCCGCCCTCGCCCACGTCCCACGGCTCCGCGATCAGCTTGACCTGGCTGACCACCGGATCCTGCTGGACCAGGTCGAAGAACGAGGAGAGCCGGTCCACCTCGTGGAACTGGCGGGCCAGCGTCGCCGCGAGGTCGAAGCGGAAGCCGTCCACGTGCATCTCGGTCACCCAGTAGCGCAGCGAGTCCATGATCAGCTGGAGGACGTGCGGGGACCGCATGAGGAGGCTGTTGCCGGTGCCGGTGGTGTCCTCGTAGTAGCGCGGGTCCTCGGCGAGCCGGTAGTACTGCGCGTTGTCCAGGCCGCGGAAGGAGAGGGTCGGGCCGAGGTGGTTGCCCTCGGCCGTGTGGTTGTAGACGACGTCGAGGATGACCTCGATGCCGGCCTCGTGCAGCGCCCGGACCGCCTGCTTGAACTCCAGGACCTGCTGGCCCCGGTCGCCCCAGGAGGCGTAGGCGTTGTGCGGGGCGAAGAACCCGATGGTGTTGTAGCCCCAGTAGTTCGACATCCCGGCGTCCGCGAGCCGGTGGTCGTTGACGAACTGGTGCACCGGCATCAACTCGAGCGCCGTGACGCCCAGTTGCGTCAGGTGATCGATGACGGCCGGGTGGGCGAGGGCCGCGTAGGTGCCGCGCTGGTCCTCGGGGAGCTCCGGATGGAGCATCGTCAGGCCCTTGACATGGGCCTCGTAGAAGACGGTGTGGTGGTAGTCGGTCCGCGGCGGCCGGTCGTCTCCCCAGTCGAAGAACGGGTTGACCACCACCGAGGCCATCGTGTGCGGCGCCGAGTCCAGGTCGTTGCGGCTGTCGGGGCGCCCGAAGTGGTAGCCGTAGACCGCCTCGTTCCATTCGACGCTGCCGCTTATGGCACGTGCGTACGGGTCGAGCAGCAGCTTCGCCGAGTTGCAGCGATGCCCCTGCTGCGGCTCGTACGGTCCGTGCACCCGGAAGCCGTAGCGCTGGCCCGGCAGGACGCCGGGCAGATAGGCGTGGCGCACGAACGCGTCGGACTCGCGCAGTTCGACGGCGGTCTCCGAGCCGTCGTCGTGCAGCAGACACA
The DNA here is from genome assembly GCF_056431605.1 of Streptomyces sp. NPDC045846. NCBI lineage: Bacteria > Bacillati > Actinomycetota > Actinomycetes > Kitasatosporales > Streptomycetaceae > Streptomyces > Streptomyces sp. NPDC045846. The sequence goes on from NZ_JBWKKJ010000001.1 coordinate 16,160, forward strand.
ACTCGATCCGACGGGCGGCCTCGGAGAAGACCGCGAAATTGGTCCCGGCGCCGTCGTACGTGGCGCCGAGTGGGTAAGCCTGTCCCGGCCATACCTGCATGGGCAAGACTCTTCCACTTCCGCTCGGGGTGCTGAGGGGCTGTTCGGCCAGATCCTCCCTGAAAAGACGACGGTCACCCAGGACGTGCGCGTGCGCCAATGGGTGACCCCGGTCCGCTCGGCTCGGCGCAAGCGCTATGAATCCGCTCACCCCGTCAGATAGTGCCCATCAGAACAGGCCGTATCCTCTGGCGAGTTGGGAAACTCGACTCGGCATCGGGCTGCAGGGCCTCCGGCTCCCGGAGTACCCTTCCTTGATCGTTGAAGGCTGTGCGGGGCGGGTCGGGCCCGCAGGGGTTTGCCGGGGGGCGGAAGGCGGTGCGCGGGTGAGCTCGGGAGGTCTTGAGCTGCCCCCTGGTGACACGGGTCATGAGGGGGAGTCCGGCGACATCCCGCCCGGGGCGGTCTCCCTCGCGCGTCCGATGGAGATCGGGGCGGAGCTGGACTGGGGCGCGGACGCCTGGAGCGAGGTGCGTACGCGAGCCCAGCGGGCCGGGCGCGCCTACATCTGGCTGAACCTGGTGGAGCAGCGGCTGCGCGCCGTGGTGGCTGCCGTGCTCCGGCCGATCTACGAGCCGGTCCACGGCGACGACTGGGTGGTCGCGGCGGCCGGACCGGCGGGCCAGGAGTGGGTGCAGCGCGCCGTCGCGGTGCGCGAGGTCTCGCGCCGCAAGGGCTATCTGCTGGACCCCGCCGACGACAACGTGCTCAGTTTCCTCACGCTCCCGCAGCTGCGCGAGCTGATGGTGCAGCACTGGCCCTGCTTCGAGCCGTACGTGGACGACCGGCGCGACGTCGAACTCGCCCTGGACGAGCTGGAGGTGGCGCGCAACGTCGTCTCCCGCAACCGGGCGCTGAACGAGGCCGTGCTCGCCCAGGCGGAGCGGGCCTCGGCGCGGCTCCTGGACGTGCTCGGCGGTGCGGGCGGAGCTCCCGGCGCGCACCGCCTGCCCATCGACGCGGTGGAGGACCTGGTCGGCGACCGGTACGCCGACGTCGTCTCCGTGCACTCCGACCGGGTACGCCTCCAGCGCCAGCTGCCCGCCGAGGACCTCTTCGGCGGCGCCCGCCGGCTGGACGCGATAGGCATCGGGCTCAACCTGCTGGTGCAGAACTACTCGGGCCGCCGACTGGTGCGGCTGGCCGAGTCGGGCTGCCGCGTGCGGCTGCTCTTCCTCAACCCGGCGAGCAGCGCGGTCAAGCGCCGCGAGCGTGAACTCGGCCTGAAGAAGGGCGAGTTGAGCCGTTCCGTGGAGATGAACATTCTGCACATGCGGCGGGTGCGGGCCCGGCTGCGCGATCCGGGGGCCTTCGAGATCCAGGTCTTCGACGAGACGCCGCGCTTCACCGCCTACCTCGTGGACGGAGACGGCGCGGACGGCGTCGCGGTCGTGCAGTCCTATCTGCGGCGGGCGCGGGGGATGGAGGCGCCGGTGCTGGTGCTGCGCGGGGGCGGGCGGCGGGGCGTGGTGCGGCCGGGGCAGGACGTGGAGCACGGGCTCTTCGAGACGTACCGCGAGGAGTTCGAGTCCGTGTGGGCGGATTCGCGCCCTGTGTCCTGAATTGTGGTGAGACTTCCCCGGTGCATTCCGGCCGCCCGGCCGATTGTCAGTGCCGCGTGCGAGGGTGGTCGTCAACTGGGGGAAAGCACCACGAAGGAGGGGCAGCATGAGCTGGCACCTGGAGCCGCTGGTCGGCTTCGACCTGGAGACGACCGGCACCGAGCCGCGCGAGGCGCGCATCGTGACGGCCGCGATCGTCGAACTGCGGGGCGCCGACGTGGTGGGGCGGCGCGGCTGGCTCGCGGATCCGGGGATACGGATCCCGGCGCAGGCCTCCGCGGTCCACGGGATCAGCACCGAACGGGCGTCGGCGGAGGGCAGGCCCGCCGCCGAGGTGGCCGACGAGGTCGCCGACGCGCTGACCGGGCACTGGCGCCGGGGCGTGCCCGTGGTGGCCTACAACGCGGCCTTCGACCTGACGCTGCTCGCCGCCGAACTGCGGCGGCACCATCTGCCCTCGCTGACCGACCGGCTCGACGGGGCGCCCATAGGCCCCGTCGTCGATCCGTACACGATCGACCGCTCCGTCGACCGCTACCGCAAGGGCAGGCGCACCCTCGAAGCGGTGTGCGCCGAGTACGGAGTGGTCCTGGAGGCGGCGCACGACGCGGGCTCCGACGCGCTGGCGGCGGCCCGGGTGGCCGTGGCGATAGCCGAGCGCCACCCCCAGGTGGCGCGGCTCGCCCCCGGAGAGCTGCATGACCGTCAGATCCACTGGTACGCCGAGTGGGCGGCCGACTTCCAGCAGTTCCTGCGCAAGAAGGGCACGGCCGACGCGGTCGTCGACGGCTCCTGGCCGCTGCGCGAACTGGCCCCGGCCCAGGGCTGAGACCAGAGCCGGGGACGGGGCGCGCTCGGCGGGCGGCTCAGAACGGATACCAGCGGACCTCGGGGTCCTCGTCACGCAGTGAGGCCACACGGCGGCGGAATTCGTCGAGCGCCTTCGGGTTGGTGGGGGCGTGCTGGGCGACCCAGGCGCAGCTGGCCGTCTCCCGCGCACCCCGCAGCACCGCGCAGCCGTCCCACTCGCGTACGTCCCAGCCATAGGCGGTGACGAACGCGTCGTACTGCTCGGCGGGCAGGCCGTACCGGTCGCGGGACAGCGCCATGACGACCAGGTCGTGTTCGCGGAAGTCGGCGGAGAAGGTCTCCAGGTCGACCAGGACCGGCCCTTCGGGACCGATGTGCACATTGCGGGGGAGGGCGTCGCCATGGATGGGGCCGAGCGGCAGACGGGGGGTGAGCGCCGCGGCCGCGGCCGCGAAGCCGTCCCTGCGGGCCCGCAGATACGCGGCGTCGGCCGGGTCGATCGCGTCACCGGCCAGACGCAGCCAGCGCTCGACACCGCCGAGGAGTTCGCGGCGGGGCAGCGGGAAGGCGGGCTCCGCCAGGGCGTGGACGCGTCGCAGGAGTGCGGCCAGGTCGGCCGGGGTGGCCGGGCGTTCGGCGGCGGGCAGCCGGTGCCACACGGTCACCGGGTGCCCCTCGACCAGCCGCGGCTCGGGCTCGGCGGCCCGGACCGCGGGGATGCCGGCCTCGGCGAGCCAGTGGGCGATGGCCAGTTCCCGCTCGGCGCGATCGAGGAGCTCGGGATGGGCGGTGGCATCGCGGCCGACCTTGACGACCAGCGCGGCCGCCGGGGTGTGCGCGGCGCCGGGCAGTGCGAAGACCGCGTTCTCGCCCAGGGCCAGCAGCTCGGCCTCGGCGGCTCCGGCGAGACCGCCGGGGTCGCTCAGTGCCGCCGCGGCCAGCAGTTCGCGCGCCCGTGCCTCGTCCATGCTCGTCTCCCGGTGCTCGTCCCGTACCGGCCAAGTCTCGCATTCACGCAGGTTGCCTGGACGACCGAGCTCCAGGAGGACATCCCGCGCGGAGCGCACTCCCCGGCTGCGCCTGCTTCGCGCAGTCCGCGCAGTCCGCGCGGCAGCCGGAAGGGGAGGACGGGCAACGAGAATCCGGCGCGCCGTCAGCTGTCGGGGTGACGGCGCGCCGGGTTCTGAACCGGGGGCGGCTCCTTGAGTCCGCCCGCGGGAGGCGGCCGGGTCCGTCGGACCCGTACCGCTCCCTCCGGGTGCCCCGGCCCGTCCCCCGAACGGGCCGGGGCGGTCTGGGTCGGCGCGGCGTGCGCCGGGTCCTCGTGGGTGAGGTCCGGCAGCAGGCGCAGCCGCGTCGGGAAGCACCAGTCGCGGTCGCCGAGCAGGACCATCGCCGCCGGGAGCAGGGCGCAGCGCATCGGGTTCCCGGGCGGCGACGCCGCGCACCTTCGTGACCCCACGCTCCATGTCCCGCTTCCCCCTGGTGGTGGTCGACGGCCGGGTGCCGTCGTCCACCCTTCGACGCTAGGGGCGCGATCCGGCCGCCTCGTCCTGCTCCCAGGTGAACTCGTGGGGCTCCGGCTCATCCCCGCGGTGTGGCGGCATCCCCACCGAGGAGTACCGAAGCCCCTTACACGTAAAGGGAGTTGGAGCAGCCTCAAGGTCGGCGGGTTCACACAGAGTGTCCACCGGCCCTTCACGGGGCCCGAGTTGTTCCCTGCCGACCGGTTTCTGATTACAGAAGCTTGTTGAGTAAGTCACAGCTGAATGAAGGCCTTGATCTGCGCGCGTCAATCGGCAAGGGTTTCGAACCAGCCCCGGAAAGTTTCCCTCCGGTAGGCAAACCCCCCACAAATAGTGACGAGGAGACCCCTCTTCATGGCATCTCACAAGCGTGCGAGCAAGAAGATCAAGCTCACCGCAGCCATAACCGCCGTCGTGGCGGCGGCCGGAGTGACCGCGCTGAACTCCCCGTTCGCCGGAGCCGCCCCCGCCGAAGGCACGGTCTACGGACTGAACGCCCAGGACGCGGTCGACGGAAGCTACATCGTCCTCCTCGACAAGTCGGCGACGGCCGACTCCAAGCGCAAGCTCGCCGAGGAATACGGAGGCACGCTGCGGCGCGACTACTCCTCCTCCCTCAACGGCTTCTCCGCGAGCGGGCTTTCGCAGACCGAGGCCAAGCGTCTCGCCGCCGACCCCTCCGTCGGCAAGGTCGTACAGAACAAGAAGTTCCACATCAACGCGGAGCAGGCGAACCCGCCGTCGTGGGGCCTGGACCGGATCGACCAGGCCGACACCAAGGGCGACGGCAAGTACACCTACCCGGACAGCGCCGGGGACGGCGTCACCGCGTACGTGATCGACACCGGAGTCCGCATCTCCCACAAGGACTTCGGCGGGCGGGCCTCCTACGGCTTCAACGCGGTCGACAACAACGACAAGGCCGACGACGGCAACGGCCACGGCACGCACGTCGCGGGCACCATCGCGGGAACCGAGCACGGCGTGGCCAAGAAGGCGAAGATCGTCGCGGTGCGGGTCCTCGACAACCAGGGCTCCGGCAGCACCGAGCAGGTCGTCGCGGGCATCGACTGGGTCACCAAGAACCACAAGGGTCCTTCGGTCGCCAACCTCAGCCTCGGCGGCACCGCCGACCCGGCGCTCGACGAGGCCGTCCAGAAGGCGATCGCCTCAGGTGTCACCTTCGGCGTGGCGGCCGGAAACGAGTCCGCCGACGCGGGCAACGGCTCGCCGTCGCGCGTCAAGGAGGCGATCACCGTCGCCTCCTCCACCAAGGACGACCAGCAGTCCAGCTTCTCCAACTTCGGCTCCGTGGTGGACCTTTACGCCCCCGGCTCGGACATCACCTCCGACTGGAACACCAGCGACACCGCCACCAACACCATCTCCGGTACGTCCATGGCGACCCCGCACGTCGTCGGCGCGGCCGCGGTCTACCTCGCCGGGCACAAGGACGCCAGCCCGGCCCAGGTCTCCGACGCCCTCACCAAGGGCGCCACGGCGGACAAGATCTCCAACGCGAGCCCGGGCACCCCGAACAAGCTGCTGAAGATCGTCGAGTAGACGGCGCCCGGCAGCGCTGAACGGCGGCCCCCGCGCCCGTCCCCCACGGGGCGCGGGGGCCGCCCTAGGGTGGGTCCATGACGACGACGTACGCCGCTCTGCTGCGCGGCATCAATGTGGGCGGGAACCGGCGAGTTCCCATGGCGGAGCTCCGAAGAATCCTGGGCGAGCTGGGCCACGATGCCGTGAAGACGTACCTCAACAGCGGGAACGCCGTCTTCACCGCCGCCTCCGACGACCCGGACGCGCTCGCCGCCGACCTGGAGGCCGCCCTTGAGAAGCACTTCGGCTTCCACGTCGACTGCATGGTGCGCGGCGGCCCCTATCTGCGGTCCGTCCTCGACGCCTGCCCCTTCCCGGCCGGCGAGCTGGAGGGCAAGCAGCTGCACGCGACGTTCTTCGCGGGCCCGACGGTCACCGCCGACCGCTTCGCCTCCATCGACCAGGCCGCCTTCCTCCCCGAGGAGTTCCGCCTGGGTGACCAGGTGCTCTATCTGTACGCGCCCCAGGGCCTCGGGAGGTCGCCGCTCGCCGCCGCTCTGTCGCGGCCCGGTCTGCTCAAGGGGGTCGACGCGACCTCCCGCAACTGGAACACCGTCAAGGCGCTGGTTCAGCTGACGGAGGCGGGAGCCTGAGCCGGGGCATCATGCTTCGACTGCGGCCAGCTCCTCCAACTCGGCCTGGCGCAGATGGATGTGGGCCGCGTCCAGGTTCTCGTCCAGATGATCGAGGGAGCCGGTGCCGGGGGTCGGGCACAGGACGGGGGAGCGGTGCAGCAGCCAGGCCAGGGCGATCTGCCCCCTGGTCGCGCGGTGCCGGCCCGCGATGCGGTCGAGCGCGGCGGCCGCGTCGCCGGTGAGGGCGCCGTTGGCCAGCGGGAACCAGGGCAGAAACGCCAGGCCGTGTGCCTCGCACAGGGCCAGGACCGCCTCCGACTCCCGGTCCAGGAGGTTGAAGCGGTTCTGCACCGAGGCGATGGGGGTCAGCCGCAGGGCCTGTTCCACCTGTTCGGCGGAGACGGTGTCCAGGCCGATGTGCCGGATCTTGCCCTCCCGCCTCAACTCGTCGAGCGCGCCCAGCTGTTCGGCCAGCGGCACCTCGGGGTCGAGCCGGTGCAGCTGGTACAGGTCGATCGTCTCCACCCGCAGCCGGCGCAGGCTCGCCTCGCACATCGCCCGCAGCTGCTCGGGCCGCCCCGCGATGTGCCAGGCGCTGTCACTGGTCCGTACGACACCGCCCTTGGTCGCGACCACCACCTCGGCGGGGTAGGGGTGGAGGGCCTCCGCGACGAGCTCTTCGGCCAGGCCGGGACCGTAGTTGTCGGCGGTGTCGATCAGCGTGACGCCGCGCTCGACCGCCCGGCGCAGCACCGCGAGGGCGTGGGCCCGATCGCCCCGGGGCCCCCAGTAGCCGGGGCCCGTGAGCTGAGCGGTGCCGAAGCCGAGCCGGCGCAGGGGGCGGTTCCCGCCGAGCGCAAAGGTCTCAGAGGTCATGGCGGGACCGTATCGGACCCCGGTGGGCCCCGGCCCGCGCGCCCCTTCGCGATCACGGGCGCATGGCTGCGGCGTGCCGGGAGCCGGGAGCCCGACCGTCATCAAATGGCCCAGTGAATGTAGGGGGCAATGGCCCATGGCCGAGGGCCATTGCCGGGCTAGGGTCGAGCCATGACCAACACGACGACGGACACCACGACCACCACCACGACGGACGCCCCGCAGCGCACCACCGTCGACTTCTACTTCGACCCGGCCTGCCCCTTCGCCTGGATCACCTCCCGCTGGATGCTGGAGGTCGAGAAGCACCGCGACATCGACCTGAGATTCCGGCCGATGAGCCTGTACCTGCACAACATCGGCAACGAACTGCCGGACTGGTACCGGGACTTGGTGGACCGCTCGATCGGACCCGTCCGGGTCGCTGTCGCGGTCGCGGCGGCCGCGGCGGACGGCGACCTCGTGCTGCGGGACCTGTACACCGCCTTCGGCACCCGCATCCACCAGGACAAGAACAAGGACTTCGACGAGGTGATCGCCCAGTCCCTCGAAGAGCTCGGCCTGCCCGCCTCGTTCGCCGCCGCGGCGCACGACCCGGCGTACGACGAGGCCGTGCGCCGCAGCCACGACGCGGGCAAGGACCCGGCCGAGGACGGCTACGTCGGCACCCCGACGATGCACCTGGACGGCAAGGTCTACTTCGGGCCGGTGCTCAGCTCGATTCCGCGCGGCGAGGAGGCCGGGCGGCTCTTCGACAGCGTGCGCACCATCGCGGCGTACCCGGACTTCTTCGAGCTCAAGCGGACCCGGACGGGATCGCTCAACTTCGACTGAGGCCGTCGGCGGGGGGACTGCTGTCGCGTTTTTTCAATACGGGCCGAGCGGCGCGACGGGACGCTGTTCCCATGAAGAGCGAACACCGTGCCATGACCGAATGCGCAGCCGAGGCCGCCCGCATCGCGCGCGGCGTCACCCCCGACCGGCTCGCCGGGCCCACTCCCTGCGCGGAGTGGGACGTGCGGGCGCTGGTCAACCACTGGGTCCTGTACACCTCGCACGGCCTGGAGCACCGCGCCCTGCGCAAGCCGCTGCCGGACGAGCTCGGCGCGCGCGACTTCACCGCCGACGCCGACTGGGCGGAGCGGTACGCCGCCCAGCTCGACCGGGCCGTGGCCGCCTGGGCCGATCCGGCGGTGTGGGAGGGCGACGTCGATCTGGGCGGGGCGGCGCTGCCCGCCCGGCAGATCGCTTCGATGATCGTCAAGGAGATGGTGGTGCACGGCTGGGACGTCGCGCGCGCCACCGGACAGCAGGTGCGGCTCTCCGAGGAGTCGGCCGCCTTCGTCCTGAAGGTCGTCGAGGACAACGCCGAGCTCTACCGCCAGTACCAGGGCTTCGCCGACCCGGTCGCCCCGCCCGCCGGCGCCGACACCCTGGAGCGGGCCCTGTCCGCCTCGGGCCGCGATCCGCACTGGGCCGCCTGAGCTCCGCCGGGCCCAGGGTTCGTGGATGTCGGCGCGGTCTGAAGGCGTCCGCCCCCTTCGGCCAGCTCATTGATCCGATGACTAAGAGAAGATGGGGAGAATTCGAGGACGGTTCTGGGCGATGTGTTGACCGTGCCGCATCAATGCTCCTACCTTTCCAGTGGCTCAAGGGGTCGATCCCGTGAGCCCCTTGGGAGGGAACATGCCCGCATCCCGGAGCGCGCCGCGGACGGCGCCCCGAAGAGCCGCCCCGATCGTCACGCTCGCCGCCGCCCTGGCCCTGGGGGTCCCGGGCCTCGTGCCCCCGGCCACGGCGCACACGCACGCGGCATCCGCCGACGTATACGTGTCCCCCTCCGGGAGCGACTCCTTCGACGGCACCGCCCAGCACCCCGTGAGCACCCTGCCGCGCGCCCGCGACCTGGCACGCGGCAGGGTGGCGCACCAGAGCGCCGACCTCACCGTCCACCTGGCCGCCGGAACGTACCGCATGGACAAGCCGCTCCAGCTCGACGCCCGCGACTCGGGCCAGGGCGGGCACCGCGTCGTCTGGCAGGGTGCGGGCGCCGGGACCACGGTGATCAGCGGCGGCCGCAAGGTCGAGGGCTGGCAGCCGGTGCCGGGCCGCCCCGGTCTCTGGTCCGCCCCGGCACCCCAAGGCCTCACCGACACCCGGCAGTTGTACGTCGACGGAGTGCGCGGCCAGCGGGCCAGGGGTGAGGTGCCGGTCGGTCTCACCCTCACACCCACCGGCTACACCGCGAGCTCCGACGCCATCGCGCACTGGCGCCACCCCGGCGACGCCGAGTTCGTGTACACCGGCGGGGAAGCGCTCTGGAACGTCGAGCGCAACGGCCTCGGCCAGTGGACCGAACCCCGCTGCCGGATCGCCGCCGCCCAGGGCACCACGATCACCATGGCCCAGCCGTGCTGGGACAACTCCACCAGGCGCGTCGAGTTCCCCGACCGGCCCGGACGCACGGTGAGCATGGTCGGCCCCGGCAGACTCACCAACAACGGCAAGGCGTCCTACGTGGAGAACGCCTTCGAACTCCTCGACCAGCCGGGCGAGTGGTACCTCGACCGTTCCGCCCACACCGTGTACTACCTGCCCCGCCCGGGCGAGGACCCCAGGAGCGCGGACATCGAGGCGGCCTCGGCCGAGAAGCTGGTCGACGGACGCGGCACCGCGAAGGCGCCGCTGCACGACGTCGCCTTCCAGGGGCTCCAGTTCAGCTACGCGACCTGGCTGACGCCCTCCGGGCCCGAGGGCTTCTCCGAGATCCAGGCCGGCTACACCATCACCGGCGCCAAGGGCTGGGCGACCCAGGGGCTGTGCGGTTTCACCCCGGGCGGCACCTGTCCCTTCGCCTCCTGGACGAAGATGCCGGGCAACGTGTCCTTCTCGTACGCGCGGGGCATCGACATCAGCGACAGCACCTTCGCGCACCTGGGCGCCGCCGGGCTCGAACTCGGTGCCGGTACCGCCGACTCCACCGTGCGGACCAGCGTGTTCACCGACATCTCCGGCAACGGCCTGGAGATCGGCGGAGTGGATGGACAGCCCACCGCCTCCGGAGTCGAGGTGACGAACAATCACCTTTACGCGCTGCCACGGGAGTTCCACGGCGGCGTAGGCATCCTCAATGGCTACACGCAGCACACCACGATCGCGCACAACCAGCTCGACCACCTGGGCTACAGCGCGATCTCCATGGGCTGGGGCGGCTGGCCCGACAAGATCGGCTCGCCCGCGACCCCCAACCCCAGCCACGACAACGCGGTGCGCGACAACCTGGTCTTCGACCACATGCAGCTCCTCGACGACGGCGGGGGCGTCTACACCCAGGGCCTGACCGGCACGTCGATGGCCGACGGCGAGAAGGTCACCGGCAACGTCATCCACGACCAGTGGGGCCTCGGCAAGAGCGTCTACACCGACAACGGCTGCACCTACGAGACCGTCCAGGGCAACGTCCTGTACGGCGCCGCGTACGCCAACGTCGCCAGCCGCCACACCGACTACCGCGACAAGCTGGGCAACAACGACCCCACGCTCGTCAAGGACAACTGGTGGGAGGAGGGCACCGCAGACGGCGACAGCAAGGGCCTGGTGACCACGGGCAACCACATCATGTCCTCGCTCGCCGACGTGCCGCCGGACGTCCTCGCCGGTGCCGGGATCGAGCCCGCCCAGCGCTCCGTCCTCGACCGCGTGACCCAGGCGATCTCGGTGCCCGAGGCCCCCGCGCGCGTGGGCACGAGCACCGGGGGCGCCGACGCGCTGTACGTCATCTTCAACCCGGGCTCCGCGGACGGCGGCTCCCCGGTGACCGGCTACACCGCGCACGCGCTGCGGCCCGACGGGACGCAGGCCGCGACCGCGAGCGTCACGGCGACGGACTTCGAACGACAGGCGTACGTACGTCTCGGCCAACTCCCCGCCTCCGAGGGGCCGTTCACCGTGACCGTCACCGCGCGCAACGCCCACGGCGAGAGCGCGCCGTCACTCGCCTCGGCGCCCCTCGCGCCCACCGGGGCCGTCGCGCTGCCCGGTGCGCCCACGGGCGCCAAGGTGCGGGCGGGGTCGCATGCCGTCACCGTCGCCTGGACCCCGCCCGCCGCGACGGGTGACGCCAAGGTCATCGGCTACCGGATCACCGTCTCCGACGGACGGGTCATCGAGGTCGCGGGCCGGGACGTGCTCGTGACGCAACCGTCAGGGAAGGGGATGTTCCGGGTGGTGGGAGGCCTGGTGCCGGGGCAGGCATACACGTTCTCGATCGCGGCCGTCACAGCGGCGGGTGCGGGCCCATCGACGACCGCCCCCCGCCCCTTCCCGATGTCCCAGAGTCCTAGTTCTGGGGTGGACGAGAAGTGGTGACGTCTTTTCAGGTCCAGTAGGGCTCGCCTGTTCAGGTCCTGTAAAGGCTCGGCTGCTGTGGTGGAGGAATTCCCCGTCGCTTTGAAGAGGGGAGTGGCGGGGCGCTGGGGCGTCAGGTGTGAAGTCGGCTCGGCACCACAGCATGTGCGCGCTCGTACAGATCACGAGCGGTGGCATTTTTGACGTACGGCCGCAGTAGCCCGAACATTCGGGCCATGCGGTCATCTGCACGGCCCGACTGCACCAATGGGTAATCGTCGAGCGCCAAATGCCAGGTCTGGCAAGCTGCTTCGAGGTGACCTACCTGTAGCTGTTGTTCTGCGAGGAGTCCCCGACGATGCACGCGCGAGCGCCGATACGCGCTGTAGCGGGTCCTGTCGGACTCCTGCATCGCCTCGACCGCACCCGCGACGTCGCCGAGTTCATAGCGCACCTGACTGACGTGATAGTGGAGTGAGGCCGGATCGTACGAGCCGAACGCCTTTCCGCGAGATTCGGCTCGGTCCATGGCGGCCTCCGCTTCACGGATGTACCGCATGGCGCTTGTTCGGTCTCCAGTCTGCGCGGCCGCATGGGCTTGTTGGCCCGCGAGGAATGCTCGCATGCGCGGACCTGCCTTGGGGGAAGCGGCCGCTGCCGCGTCGGCCAGTTCCACGGCTTTGTTGCCGTGCCGGAGATCGACTGCCTGAACGCTCATCCCTCGGAGCGTGGTGCAGTAGGTCAGGTGGTCTTCTGCGGCTCCGGCCAGTTCCAGTGCTTTGATGTAGTAACTCTGCGCCAGTCCGTGCAAGCCCTCGTCAACGGCCATGTATCCCGTGAGGTACGAGAGGTCGGAAGCGGCCGACAGCATGGCTTGCCGCACCTCTGGAGCAGCGTCGGCGCTCAGGTAGCTCGCAACAGTGTTGACCATGAAACTTGCGGCCATGGGTCGTGCATGGCGTCCTCCGAACTGATCGTCAAGGTCGGACACCCGCTCGGTCATGGCCGAGACCAAGTTGACCTCGTTCATGCCAATCCGAGTGGATCTTCCGCTGTGAATCGCTTCGACCCTGTCGACCACATCGGGCCACCCGGGGATCGTCAATGCAACGGAGAACAGCCCCGCCCCGAGGACGCTCCGTCGCGACGGGTCCATGTCCTGTCTCCCCAGCTCGATCAGTTCCGCAACCGTATCCGGCTGGTCGGAGCTTCGATCGACTGGAGATGAGTAACCCAATTCCGGCAGTGTCACCGTGCGCCCGAGCCGCCGGGAGAACGCCTCGACGATGAAAGACTGAACCTCTCTGCGCGGCTTGGTGCCCTTGAGCCAGTGATGGACGGCCGAAGCGTTGTAGCGCAGGGGTGTACCGCTCTCGGTACCCAGCCGGTTCACGGCCCGCGCGCACTGGCTCAGTGTCCAGCCGCTCTCTGTGAACAAGCGTTGCAAGTGATCGTTGAGTTCGGTCGCCACTGCCGCCAACTCCCCGGGCTGGTAGGCGCTTTAAACGCTTTAAAACTGCCGCGCTGCGCCAACGGTACCGCCGTGCGTGTCCGTGCGGTTGCGTAGAGGCAGGACAGATCACCTAGCGGCGGGAGCCGATCCGTGAACGCCAACCGTGAAGCGCAGCCCCCTCCACGGAAGCGCGGGGGCGCTGTGACCGGCCGTCTCGCGTGTCGCGGGTTCGGACGCCTCCGCCGCTGGTGGCTCGGCGCGGGGCAGTTCTCGCTCGCGGTGCGCGCCGTCAGTCCGAGCCGGCGCCGCGCGTACGCATCCGCGGTCGAGGCTGTGGAGCAGTACGAGCGATGGCAGAGCGAAGCCGCATTCGTGCGGCAGGCACTCGACAGCGTCCCGCTGTGCGCTTCGGTGCTCGCGCAGGAACTCGACCGCGCCGAACGCGCCCTACGCGCCCCCGGTCAGGAAGCCGCACTGCTCGTGGCCGTCTTCGGCGGCGACGAGGCGGCGCGGTTCGAGGAGCGGAAGGAGTCCGGCCATGGATGACGCGGAGTACCGGTGCAGTGTCCGTGCCGTCCTACGGCTTGAGGCCCAGAACGTCGAGCTGCTGACCAACTCCCACGGCACGCCCTCGCCTGCTCTCGCCGCCTCTTGGATGCGGGCCCAAGTGGACTGGTGCGCGGCCCGGTTGGGTGCGAACGATTACGCGGCCGACGAACTGCGCGCCTGGCTGTCGAGCGAGACCGCGCAGTGGGCCCTGTACGCAACCCTCACGGCCAGTCGGCGCGCCCATGTACGCGTCTGCCAAGGGGCGGCCACGGTGGAACTGCACGCACGCTCCGTGATGACAGCGCCGCTCACGGACGGGCGAGACCCGACTTCCGCCGCATCCCTCTGACCCGCGCGAGGGGCGGGCTCCACGCCGGTCGACGGGGCGCGAAGCAGCGGAGGTGGCGATCCGGCGGGGCGGGGCCTCCGCACTCTACGTGGCTCAGGCAGTCAGTGCCGGGGTGTGCGTGGCGGCTCTCGCCTCCTCGTAGCGGGTCAGCAGGAGGCGGGCCAACTCCGGTGCCGGGCCCAGGACGTCGGACAGGACGTCGGCCTCCGCGGCGCCCCGGGCTATGCGGTCGGGGAGGAAGCCGGGGGCTATGACGTAGGGGGCGACCGCTGTGCGGCGCACGCCCTGGGCCCTCAGCTCCCGTACGGCGTCTTCCGTACGGGGCAGGGCCGCGGAGGCGAACGCAGGTCGCACGGCGCACCAACCGGTGTGCCGCAGCTCCCGCGCGATTTCAGCGATCACTGCGATCGCCTCCGGGTCGGTGGAGCCCGCCGAGGCCAGGACGACCCCGGTCGAGCGCTTGTCGGCGGGGCTGAGCCCCGCCTCGTACAGCCGTCGCTCCAGCGCGGCGAGCAGCAGGGGCGAGGGGCCGAGGACATCGGCGAGGCGGATGTTCAGGCGGGCCGGGGCCTGGCTCAGCACGGCCGGGATGTCCGCCTTGGCGTGGAAGGCTCGGGTCAGGAGGAGGGGGAGCGCCACCACGTCCCGTACGCCTTCCAGGGCGAGGCGGTCCAGGACCTGCGGGACGGACGGCGCGTTGAAGTCCAGGAACCCGGTCTCCACGCGCAGACCGGCATGCAGCGACCGCACCCGCCGCACCAGGGCGTGCACGGTCGCGGCGTGCCGCGGGTCGCGGCTGCCGTGGGCGATGACGAGGAGGACCGGGCGGTGCACGGGCGGCTCAGCCCTTCACGAGCAGCCCGCGGCCGCGCAGCACACGGCGCTCCAGCGGGCTGAAGATCAGCAGGTCGATGGCGATGCCCACGAGCAGGATCAGGACGATCGCGAGGAAGATGCCGGGCATGTCGGAGTTGTTGCGACCGTTCTCCAGCAACTGGCCGAGCCCCAGACCCAGATCGGGCGAGGAGGCGATGATCTCGGCGGCCATCAGCGAACGCCAGGAGAAGGCCCAGCCCTGCTTCAGGCCGGCCAGATAGCCCGGCAGCGCGGCGGGCATCAGGATGTGCCAGGCGCCCCGCACCCCGGTCGCGCCCAGCGTGCGGCCCGCCCGCAGGTACAGCGGCGGCACCTGGTCGACGCCGGAGACCAGGCCGTTGGCGATGGAGGGAACCGCGCCGAGCAGGATCACGGCGTACATCATCGAGTCGTTGAGGCCCAGCCAGAGCACGGCCGGGGGGACCCAGGCCACCGACGGCAGGGACTGGAGGCCGGACAGGATCGGGCCGATGGCCGCCCGCACGAACTTGACGCGGGACACGAGCAGCCCGAGCGGGGTGCCGATGGCCAGGGCGAGCAGGAAGCCGAGCAGGCCGCGCGAGACGCTGGTCCACACGACGTCGAGCAGGGTGCCCTGGAGCCACATGTCCCGCAGGCTCGACCAGACCGCGGCCGGAGCGGGCAGCTTGTACTCGTCGGTGACCTTCGCCGAGACCAGGACCTGCCACACCACCAGGACCAGGGCGACCGCGGTCAGCGGGGGCAGGACCTTCCTGACGAACACCTCGCGCAGCGGCGTGCGGTGCGTCTGGACGGTTTCGAGCGCGTCGAGCCCCGCTTCGAGGCTGCCGAGCTCCGGGGCGTCCTTGACCTCGGTGGTCTCAGTGCTGGCCATGGCGGCGGATCTCCCCACGCAGTTGTTCAGTGATCTCGACGGAGAGCTCCGCCACTTCGGCGTCCTCGATGCGGCGCGGCTGGTCGATGTCCACCGTCCACTCGTGCGCCACCCGGCCCGGCCGCGAGGAGAGCAGCACCACCCGCTGGGCGAGCCGGACCGCCTCGCGCACGTTGTGCGTCACGAACAGGACCGACAGGTGCGTCTCGTGCCAGATGCGGGTCAGCTCGTCGTGCAGCACGTCGCGGGTGATGGCGTCCAGGGCCGCGAACGGCTCGTCCATCAGCAGGAGTTGGGAGTCCTGCGCGATGGCGCGGGCCATCGCCACGCGCTGGCGCATGCCGCCGGACAGCTCGTGCACCCGCTTGCCGTACGCGCCCTGGAGGCGGACCAGGGCGAGGAGCTCCTCGGCGCGCTCGCGCCGGTCGTTCTTGGGCACCCCGCGCAGCCGCAGGGCGAGCTCGATGTTCTTGCCCGCGGTCAGCCACGGGAACAGGGCGTGCTCCTGGAACATCAGGGCGGGCCGCCCGCCCGGCGTCTCGATGGTGCCCGCGGTGGGCGCGTCCAGGCCCGCGACCAGGTTGAGCAGCGTCGACTTTCCGCAGCCGGAGGCGCCCAGGAGGGTGACGAACTCACCCGGAGCGACATCGAGTGAGATGTCGTCGAGGACGAGCTGCGGTCCCGTGGGACCGCCGAAGGACTTCGAGACATGCTCGATCCGGGCGGCGTACTCGTGCGCTGCCGCCGTGCGGTCCGTGGCCTTGGCGAGTGCGGTGGCCATGGTCGTCACCTCCTGGGAAACCTGAGAACCGGCTGGTTGGGGGACTAGTTGGCGCCGAGACCGGCGTCGCCGACCTCGGGCCTGCCCAGGGACTTGAGGACCTTGTTGAGCGGGTCCAGGTCGTAGATGCCCTTGAGGTCGGGCTTCTTGAGGAGGCCGGCCTTCACCGCGTGGTCGGCCTGCGCCTGGAGGCTGGCGGCCAGCGGGTCGTCCAGGGTCTGGATCGACTTCCACGCCGGGTCGATGATGTCCGCCGGCAGCTCCTTGCCGGAGAGCTTCTTGAGCGCGGCGTTCGCCGAGGCCTTCGCCTGGTCGGGGTGGGTCGCGATCCACTCGTTGGTCTTCACCGAGCCGCGCAGGACCGCCTCGACGACGTCGGGGTGCTCCTTCAGGAACTTCTGCGACACGATGATGTTGGTGATCACGAACTGGTGGTCGGGCCACAGGTCGGACTCGTCCAGAAGGACCTTGCCGCCTTCCTGGACCAGCTTGGACGCCGTCGGCTCGGGCACCCAGGCGCCGTCGATCGAGCCGGACTTGTAGGCGTCCGGGGTGATCTTGTTGTCGGTGCGGACCACGTTGACGTCGCCCTTGCCGCTCTGCGCGTCGACCTTCCACCCCTTGTCGGCCAGCCAGTTGAGGAAGGCCACGTCCTGGGTGTTGCCGAGCTGCGGCGTCGCGATGTTCTTGCCCTTGAGCTCGTCGACCGACTTGATCTTGCTCGGGTTGACCACGAGCTTCACACCGCCGGACGCGGAGCCGCCGATGATGCGCAGGCTCTGCCCCTTGGACTTGGTGTACCCGTTGATCGCGGGCGAGGGGCCGATCCAGCCGATGTCGATCGAGCCCGCGTTGAGGGCCTCGATCTCGGAGGGCCCCGCGTTGAAGGTGGACGTCTTGACGGCGGTGCCGCCCAGCTCCTTCTGGAACAGGCCCTCCTGCACACCGACCAGCGCCGTGGCGTGGGTCAGGTTGGGGAAGTAGCCGATCTTCACGGAGTCGGCGGAGAGCTTCTTGCCGTCCGCGGCGGGCGCGGCCTTGCCCGCGTCGTCCTTGGCGGCGGAACCGTAGCCGCAGGCGGCGAGGGCTCCGAAGAGCAGGGGCAGGGTGGCGGCGGCGACGAGGCTGCGTTTCACAGCGGAGCTGGCAGGCACGGGAGGGTGTCCTCTCGGAGGCCCGGTGCTTACGTCTCGCGGAGTCTCAACTCCGGGACGCGGCCGGGGAGTCGGCGGGTCTTCGGCGTGGGGGAGGGTGGTGCCTCGGGGCGCGCGAGCGGTGCGCGTACGTCATCGCGCACATCGGGCCACCCCGCCCTGGCCGCTGCCGAGGACGCCGCTGCCCACGCGGCCGCCCTCCTTCGCGAACGTCGAGTAGATGTCGTGGTGGGCCATCAGAAGTCCCAGCCCTCTTCGTCGTCGACGGTGGTGAGGACCTTGTCGGTGGCGAAGGAGGCGCCCGCCATGCCGGCCGTGAGCGTGGTGCCGTCGGCCGGGTCGATCAGCAGGAACGACCCGGTGCGCCGCGAGTCGGCGTAGGAGTCGAGCGCGAGCGGCTCGGCGGTGCGCACCAGGACCCGGCCGATGTCGTTGGCGACGAGCTGGCCCGGGTTGGGGTGCTGCGAGAGGTCGTCCAGGGTCAGCCGGGACGGGATCTCCTTCACGATCGCCTTGACGGTGCGCGTGGTGTGCTTGAGCAGCACTCGCTGACCCACCGTCAGGGGCTGGTCGGCGACGTGGCAGACGGTCGCCTCGACGTCCTGGGTGGTGGCGGGCGCGTCCCCGCTCGGCACGATCAGGTCGCCGCGCGAGATGTCGATGTCGTCCTCGAGCAGGAGGGTGACGGACTGCGGCGTCCAGGCGACGTCGACGGACTCGCCGAGCAGGTCGATCCCGGCCACCGTGCTCGTGCGCCCCGAGGGCAGCACGGTCACCGGCTCGCCGACCCGGAACGTACCGGCGGCGATCTGGCCCGCGTATCCCCGGTAGTCGGGGTGTTCGGCGGTCTGCGGCCGGATCACGTACTGCACGGGCAGCCGGGCGTGGCAGCCGGTCAGGTCGTGGCTGACCGGGACCGTCTCCAGGTGCTCCAGGACGGTGGGGCCGCCGTACCAGTCCATGTGGGCGCTGGGCTCCACCACGTTGTCCCCGGCGAGCGCCGAGATCGGGATCGCGGTGATCTCGGGAACGCCCAACTCGCCCGCGTACGCGGTGAATTCCTCGGCGATGGCCGCGAAGACCTTCTCCTCGTACGCCACCAGGTCCATCTTGTTGACGGCGAGGACCACGTGCGGGACGCGCAGCAGGGCGGCGACCGCGGCGTGCCGGCGGGTCTGCTCGATGACGCCGTTGCGGGCGTCGACCAGGACCACGGCGAGGTCGGCGGTGGACGCGCCCGTCACCATGTTGCGGGTGTACTGCACGTGCCCGGGGGTGTCGGCCAGGATGAACCGGCGCCGCGGGGTCGCGAAGTAGCGGTAGGCCACGTCGATGGTGATGCCCTGCTCGCGCTCGGCCCGCAGGCCGTCGGTGAGCAGCGCCAGGTCCGGTGCCTCCTGGCCGCGCTTGAGCGAGGCCGCCTCGACGGCTTCGAGCTGGTCGGTGAGGACCGACTTGGAGTCGTGCAGCAGGCGGCCCACCAGGGTGGACTTGCCGTCGTCGACGGACCCGGCGGTCGCGAAGCGGAGCAGCGTGGTGGCCGACAGGTCGGCCAACTGCACCGCAGTGTCAACGGAGTTGGACATTTAGAAGTACCCCTCGCGCTTGCGGTCTTCCATCGCGGCCTCGGACAGCTTGTCGTCGGCGCGGGTGGCGCCCCGCTCGGTGAGCCTCGACGCGGCGATCTCGGTGATGACGGCGTCCAGCGTCGTCGCGTCGGAGTCGACGGCGCCGGTGCAGGACATGTCGCCCACGGTGCGGTAGCGCACCAGACGGGTCTCGACGCTCTCGTCGGCCTTGGGGCCGCCCCACTCGCCGGCGGTCAGCCACATCCCCGACCGCTTGAACACCTCGCGCTCGTGGGCGAAGTAGATCCCCGGCAGGGCGATGTCCTCGCGGGCGATGTACTGCCACACGTCCAGCTCGGTCCAGTTGGACAGCGGGAACACCCGGACGTGCTCGCCGGGGGCGTGCCGGCCGTTGTAGAGCTGCCACAGCTCCGGGCGCTGGCGGCGCGGGTCCCACTGCGAGAACTCGTCGCGCAGCGAGAACACCCGCTCCTTGGCGCGTGCCTTCTCCTCGTCGCGGCGGCCGCCGCCGAACACCGCGTCGAAGCGGTGCTGCTGGATCGCCTCGGTGAGCGGCACCGTCTGGAGCGGGTTGCGCACTCCGTCGGGCCGCTCGCGCAGCTTGCCCGCGTCGATGTACTCCTGCACCGAGGCGACGTGCAGGCGCAGGCCGTGCTCGGCCACGACCCGGTCGCGGTAGGCGAGGACCTCGGGGAAGTTGTGCCCGGTGTCCACGTGAAGCAGCGAGAACGGCACGGCGGCCGGCGCGAACGCCTTGAGGGCCAGGTGCAGCATGACGATGGAGTCCTTGCCGCCGGAGAAGAGGATCACCGGCCGCTCGAACTCGCCCGCCACCTCGCGGAAGATGTGCACCGCCTCGGACTCCAGGGCGTCCAGGTGGCTGAGCGCGTACGGGCTGTCGACGCCCTCGGTCACGCTGACTGCCGACGTCATGCCAGGCCCCTCTCGGTGAGCAGCGCGAAGAGGGCTGCGGCGGACTCCTGCACGGTCTGGGTGTGCGACTCGATCCGCAGGTCCGGCGCCTCGGGCGCCTCGTACGGGTCGTCCACGCCGGTCAGGCCGCTGATCTCGCCCGCCGCCTGCTGGGCGTACAGGCCCTTCACGTCGCGGACGGCGCAGACCTCCACCGGGGTCGCGACGTGCACCTCCAGATAGGCGGTGCCCTCGTTCTGGTGGCGCTTGCGCACGGCCTCGCGGCTGTCGGCGTACGGCGCGATCACCGGGACCAGGGCCTTCACGCCGTTGGCGGCGAGCAGTTCGGCGACGAAGCCGATGCGCTGCACATTGGTGTGCCGGTCCTCGCGGCTGAAGCCGAGGCCCGCCGAGAGGAACTCGCGGATCTCGTCGCCGTCGAGCACCTCCACCCGGTGCCCGCCCTCGCGCAGCCGGCCCGCGAGCTCGTACGCGATGGTGGTCTTGCCGGCGCTCGGCAGACCGGTCAGCCAGATGGTGGCTCCCGCCTCCGTCACGCTCATCGAAGTCTCCTGATCGTTCTGACTGGCCGTCATCCGTGCAGCCCGCACTCGGTCTTGTTGCGTCCGGCCCAGCGCCCGGCCCGCGCGTCCTCGCCCTCGGCGACCCGGCGGGTGCAGGGCGCGCAGCCGATCGACGGGTAGCCGTCCATGAGGAGGAGGTTGGTGATCACACCGTGCTCCGCGACGTAGGCGTCCACGTCGTCCTGCGTCCAGCGGGCGATCGGCGACACCTTGACCTTCTGCCGCTTCTCGTCCCAGCCGACCACCGGGGTGTTCGCCCGGGTCGGGGACTCGTCGCGGCGCAGCCCGGTGGCCCAGGCGGCGTACGGACGGAGGCCGTCCTCAAGGGGCTTGACCTTGCGCAGCGCGCAGCACAGGTCGGGGTCGCGGTCGTGGAGTTTGGGGCCGTACTCGGCGTCCTGCTCGGCGACGCTCTGCCGCGGGGCCAGGGTGATGACGTTGACGTCCATCACCTCGGCGACCGCGTCCCGGGTGCCGATCGTCTCGGGGAAGTGGTAACCGGTGTCGAGGAACACCACGTCCACGCCGGGCAGGGCGCGCGAGGCGAGGTGCGCGACGACCGCGTCCTCCATGGAGGAGGTGACGCAGAACCGCTTGCCGAAGGTGTCGGCGGCCCACTGGAGGATCTCCAGGGGGGAGGCCTCTTCGAGGTCCCGGCCCGCCTGCTCGGCGAGCGCCTTGAGGTCTTCGGCGGTCTGAGTGGCCGTCATATCGCTTCCCCTCCGCTGTCGTTGCGCTGGACTCCGCGGGCGAGCAGCCCGAGGAACTTCAGCTGGAAGGCCCGGTTGCACGCCGCGCATTCCCAGGCGCCGTGGCCGCTCTCGTTGGGACGCAGGTCCTCGTCCCCGCAGTAGGGGCAGTAGAAGGGCGCCGCACGCTCGCTCACGACAGGGCCTCCTCGCTCGCGCGGGCGGCCCAGGCGGCGAACCGCTCGCCCTCGGCGCGCTCCGCCTGGAAGCGCGTGAGGACCCGCTCGACGTAGTCGGGCAGCTCGGCGGAGGTGACCTTCAGGCCGCGGACCTTGCGGCCGAACCCGGCCTCCAGGCCGAGCGCGCCGCCCAGGTGCACCTGGAAGCCCTCGACCTGGTTGCCGTCGGCGTCCAGGACGAGCTGGCCCTTGAGGCCGATGTCGGCGACCTGGATGCGGGCGCAGGAGTTGGGGCAGCCGTTGATGTTGATGGTGATGGGCTCGTCGAACTCCGGGATGCGGCGCTCCAGTTCGTCGATGAGCGAGGCGCCGCGCGCCTTGGTCTCGACGATGGCGAGCTTGCAGAACTCGATGCCGGTGCAGGCCATGGTGCCGCGGCGGAACGGGGAGGCGTTGACCTTGAGGCCGAGCGACTCCAGTCCGGACACGAGCGAGTCGACCCGGTCCTCGGCGACGTCGAGCACGATCAGCTTCTGCTCGGCGGTGGTGCGCAGGCGGCCCGAGCCGTGCGTCTCGGCGAGCTCGGCGATCTTGCTCAGGGTGGCGCCGTCGACGCGGCCGACCCGGGGCGCGAAGCCGATGTAGAACCGGCCGTCGTTCTGGCGGTGCACGCCGAGGTGGTCGCGCCAGACGTCCTTCGGCTGCTCGGGCGCGGGCCCGTCGAGGAGCTTGCGGCCCAGGTACTCGTCCTCCAGGACCTGGCGGAACTTCTCCGGGCCCCAGTCGGCGACGAGGAACTTCAGGCGGGCGCGGGTGCGCAGCCGCCGGTAGCCGTAGTCGCGGAAGATGGAGATGACGCCCTCGAAGGCGTCCGGCACCTCGTCGAGCGGCACCCAGGCGCCGAGCCGCACGCCGAGCTTGGGGTTGGTGGACAGGCCGCCGCCGACCCACAGGTCGAAGCCGGGCCCGTGCTCGGGGTGCTCGACGCCGACGAACGCGACGTCGTTGATCTCGTGCGCGACGTCCAGCTGCGGGGAGCCGGAGACGGCCGTCTTGAACTTGCGGGGCAGGTTGGAGAAGGCCGGGTTGCCGATGAAGCGGCGGTGGATCTCCTCGATGGCCGGGGTGCCGTCGATGATCTCGTCCGCCGCGATGCCGGCGACGGGCGAGCCGAGGATGACGCGTGGGGTGTCGCCGCAGGCCTCGGTGGTGGACAGGCCGACCGCTTCGAGGCGGTTCCAGATCTCGGGGACGTCCTCGATGCGGATCCAGTGGTACTGGATGTTCTGCCGGTCGGTGAGGTCGGCGGTGCCACGCGCGAACTCCTGGGAGATCTCGCCGATCACCCGGAGCTGCTCGGTGGTCAGCCGGCCGCCGTCGACGCGGACGCGGAGCATGAAGTACTCGTCGTCCAGCTCCTCCGGCTCCAGGACCGCGGTCTTGCCGCCGTCGATGCCCTGCCTGCGCTGGGTGTAGAGCCCCCACCAGCGCATCCGGCCGCGCAGGTCGCTGGGGTCGATGGAGTTGAAGCCGCGCTTCGAGTAGATCGTCTCAATACGTGTCCGCACATTGAGACCGTCGTCGTCCTTCTTGACCTGCTCGTTCCCATTGAGCGGCGTGAAGTGGCCCACGGCCCACTGGCCTTCACCGCGGTGGCGGCCCGGCTTGCGGCGGGGCGTCGCGGCGGCAGGGTTTTCAGGGGTGGAGGCCATGTCTTATGTCCTTCGGGACTGCAGGAGGGCGGCTCTGACCTGCACACTCGCGCTTCGGCGCGGCGGTGCGCAGTCAGGACAGAGGGAAAGAGTTTCGCGGCGGTGCTGAAGGTGTCAGCGTGCCGGACAGATGGCGCTGGACATGCGGCCGAGGTCGACGTGCCGCCGACTCACCAAGGCAATTCCAGTTCCAGACATGAAGGAAGCGTGTCACGGGACTTTAGACCCAGTCCACCACTATCCAGAATGTGGACAAAGCTGTCCTGCATCATGAGACGGTGTGGCCCGGGTCACTGGTGGAGGTGGTGGCTCCGCTTCATCGGAGCCCGTCCCGGACGCTCCGGAGCCGCCTTCCGGCGGCCCGGCCGTCCGCTCAGAACGCGCCCGGCCACGGCCCCGGCGCGGCGGTGTCCTCGGCCTGCTCCTCCTTGGTCTCGAAGAGCTTGAACCCGCGCCGCAGATAGTTGTCCATGGCGTGCTCCCCGTCCAGCGAGCAGGTGTGCAGCCACACCCGCTCGGTGGCCGGCAGCCCGGGCCAGCGCTCCGCCAGGTCCCAGGCCCGCCGGATCCCGTACGTCAGCAGGTGGCCGCCGATGCGCCGGCCGCGGAAGGCGGGGATCAGGCCGAAGTAGACGATCTCCACCGAGCCACCGGGCTGGGCCTCCAGCTCGACATAGCCCGCGGGCGTGCCCCGCTCGTAGGCCACCCAGGTCTCCGTGCCCGGCTTGTCGAGCGCCCGCTCCCACTCGGCGTACGTCATGCCGAGCCGGTCGATCCACTTGATGTCACCGCCGACCGCCGTATAGAGGAAGCGGCTGAACTCCGGTGAGGGAACCTCGGCGCGCACGATCCGGACGTCGCCGGACGGCTCGGCGGCCGGCCGCAGATCATCGACCGAGGTCTGTTCGAGGGACCAGGTGGTCACGGTGATACTCATGGACGCCAGGCAATCATGCGTCCCGCACGGCTTCCAACGCAGGTCAGGGGTGGCGGCCGCGGGCCAGTCTGACCGCCGGGGCCGCGGAGTGGGGGAGCAGGTCCGCCGGCCGGTCCGGCTCGACCACCTCCACCCGCACGTCCTCGCTGAAGCGGTACGGGCGGTGCGCGAGCACCTCCGCGAGATGGCGGCGCAGGCGCGACATCTCGGCCCGTACGGTCACCGTGCGCGTCGCGTCCTCGAAGATGTCCTGCGCCAGCTCGGCCGCGCTGCGCCCCTCCCGGTTCAGCGCCAGGAGGAACAGCAGCTCCGCGTGGCGGGGGCTGAGCTCCTGCGTCCAGCTGCCCGCGTCGCCCGTGACCGTCACCGAACAGCGCCGGGGCCGGCTGAGGTCGAGCACCACCCGCCGGGCCGTCGCGGCACCCGGACCGCCCGACTCCTCGGCCACCTGCACGAGCCGGCCGCCCGGCAGCGGCTCGATCGTGCACATGCCGAGGGAGGGCAGCCACACGCGGCCCCTGCGCGGCGACTTCGGCAGCGCGAGCCGCTCCGTCGGCGGCATGCCCGTGACCGCCGCGACCCAGCCGTTGTCGTCGACGGCCAGCGCCCGCCCGCCCACCCGGCACAGCACCGGCGCGGCCACCGTGCGCAGCCGCTCCAGGGCCGCGAAGTGCCGGTTGCGCAGCTCGGCCGCGGCGAGCCGGGTCACCGAGGTCACGAAGGACAGGGTGGCGGGGTGCATGGTGCTGAGCGGGCCGCTGATGTCCACCACCCCGATCAGCCGTCCGTCGCGCGGGTCGACGACGGGCGCGCCCGCGCACGTCCAGGTGTGGTGGGCGGCGACGAAGTGCTCGGCCGAGAACACCTGCACGGGGCGGCCGGTCACCAGCGCGGTGCCCACCCCGTTGGTGCCGACGACCGCCTCGCTCCAGTCGGCCCCCACCTGGAAGCCCAGACGGTCCGCCTGCTTCAGGACGGACGGGTGGCCCTCGCGCCACAGCAGCCGCCCGTCGGCGTCGGAGACGACCATGATGTGCTGGGCCGCGTCCGCGACCGACACCAGCGCCTCGCGCAGCACCGGAAGGACCTCCGTCAACGGCGAGTCGCGTCTGCGCCGTTCGACCTCGTCCAGCGGGAGCAGACCGCCGTGGTGGTCCCCGTCCGGGTTGAGGCCGCTGCTCAGCATCCGGCGCCAGGACTCCTCGATGTCCGTACGCGGCACGACCCTGGTGCGCCGGCCCTCCAGGGCGGCCGCGCGCATGCTCTTCAGGAGCCGGGTGGCCTCCTTGGAGTCCATCGCGGCCAGCCGGGCCACGTCGAGCGTGTTGGTCCCCACGGAAT
Organism: Streptomyces sp. NPDC045846; assembly: GCF_056431605.1. NCBI lineage: Bacteria > Bacillati > Actinomycetota > Actinomycetes > Kitasatosporales > Streptomycetaceae > Streptomyces > Streptomyces sp. NPDC045846. The sequence continues at coordinate 41,521 of NZ_JBWKKJ010000001.1, forward strand.
CCTCCTGCTGTCGACACCGGCGTCCGGCACGTGCTGAGCCCGCGTGTCCTGAATTCATCGTGCCCGTCCGGGAGTTGGCGCGGGGCGATATGCCCCACATGGTTGCAACCCTTTGCAACTCTCGCGAACGGCCGTGCGTGCGTACGAAAGTGAAGGAGCACCGGAAGTCCGGTCGTCATGCTCCGTCGTCGGACGCATGAGAGCGCGGGGGTGGTGCCGTGTCGGCGCAGCACCACCCCCGACGGACCTCCCGGCGCGGGCACCGGTTTTCAGCCGCGGCGCGGCCCGCCGCTCACACCTCGACGCGGGCCCGCTCCACCACGGACGCCAGATCCAGGGTGTGCGGCAGCGTCCCGAACGCCGTCCCCCAGTCGCCGCCGAGCCGCGAGGCACAGAACGCGTCCGCGACCTCGGGCGGCGCCCAGCGCACCAGCAGCGAACCCTGGAGCACCAGCGCCACCCGCTCCACCAGCCGCCGCGCCCGCGCCTCGATGCCGTCCAGATCGGCGAGTTCGGTCAGCAGGTCCTTGATCGCCCCGTCCAAGCGGTGATCCGCGCCGCGCGCCCTGCCGACCTCCTGGAGGAAGGCGTTGATGGCCTGCGGCTCGCGTTGCAGGGCCCGCAGGACGTCGAGGGCCTGGACGTTCCCCGAGCCCTCCCAGATCGAGTTCAGCGGAGCCTCGCGCAGCAGCCGCGGCATCCCGGACTCCTCCACGTAGCCGTTGCCGCCGAGGCATTCCAGCGCCTCGCCCGCCACCGGCGTACACCGCTTGGTGACCCAGTACTTGGCGGCAGGCACCGCGAGCCGCAGGAACGCCCGCTCCTCCTCCGTGTCGGCGTCGTAGGCGGCCGCGAGGCGCAGCGCCAGCGTGGTCGCCGCCTCCGACTCCAGCGCCAGATCGGCGAGCACGTTGCGCATCAGCGGCTTGTCGACGAGCAACCCGCCGAACGCACTTCGGTACGAGGCGTGGTGGACCGCCTGCGCCACGGCCTGCCGCATGATCGCCGCCGAGCCGATGACGCAGTCGAGCCGGGTGGCCGCCACCATCTCGATGATGGTGCGCACCCCGCGCCCCTCCTCACCGACCCGGCGCGCCCAGGTCCCGTCGAACTCGACCTCGCTCGACGCGTTCGACCTGTTGCCCAGCTTGTCCTTGAGCCGCTGGATCGCGAACGCGTTGCGGGTGCCGTCGGCGAGGACCCGCGGCACCAGGAAGCACGTCAGGCCGCCGGGAGCCTGGGCGAGCACCAGGAACCCGTCGCTCATCGGCGCGGAGCAGAACCACTTGTGCCCGGTCAGGACGTACTCGCCGGCGGCGGCCAGCGGGGTCGCGGCCGTGGTGTTCGCCCGTACGTCGCTGCCGCCCTGCTTCTCCGTCATGCCCATCCCGAAGAGCACCCCGCCCTTCTCGGCGGCGGGCCGCAGCCCCTCCTCGTACACGTGCGAGGTGAGCCGCGGCTCCCACTCGGCGGCCAGCGCCGGGTCGGTGCGCAGCGCGGGCACCGCCGCGTGCGTCATGGAGACCGGGCAGCCGTGGCCGCCCTCCGCCTGCGTCCACACCAGGAATCCGGCGGCCCGCCGCACATGCCCGGCGGGCCGCCCCCAGGCGTCGGTGAGCCCGGCGGAGACGGCCTTGCCGAGCAGCCGGTGCCAACTGGGGTGGAACTCCACCTCGTCGACGCGGTTGCCGTACCGGTCGTGGGTGCGCAGCTTCGGCGGATTCTCGTTGGCCAGCACACCCCACTCCTGCGCCTGGGCCGATCCCGCCGACCGTCCGAGGACCGCGAGCTCCTCGCGCACCTCGTCGGCGAGCTCCGGCGCGATGTGCCGCCCGACCGCCTCGGTGAGGGCCCGGTCGGCGGTGAAGACGTCGTACCCGACCAGGGGCGGAGCCTGGTTGGTCACTGTGTGGGTGGTGGGTGCCATGCCGATACGGTAAGGACGTGCAGCCAGCAAATGAAACACCCGAGCGGACATCCGGCCGCCTTCATCGGGCCCGCGTCATCTACCGCAATGTCTCCAAGCGGAAATTGGGCTGGCTGCTCCTCAAGGACACCGTCAACTCCTGTGTCGAGTACCGCATCCTGGGCCTGGCCGCCGAGGCCGCGTTCTTCACGCTGCTCTCGCTGCCCCCGCTCCTGCTCAGTGTCATCGCGCTGCTCGGCTACGTGGACGGCTGGACCAGCACGCACACGGTGGCCAGCATCGAGCAGAACATCCTGAACGCGGCCGGGACCGTCCTTTCCGATCGCGGCGTGCACGAGTTCGCGCAGCCGCTCCTCGACGACGTCACCAAGGGCAAGCGTCCGGAAATCGTCTCGATCGGCTTCGCCATCGCCCTGTGGTCGGGCTCGCGCGCCGTCAACGTCTTCATCGACACCATCACCGTCATGTACGGGCTCGACGGGACCCGGGGCATCGTCAAGACGCGGCTCCTGTCGCTGCTCCTGTACGTCGTCGCGCTGCTGATCGGCGCGGTCGTGCTGCCGCTCGCGGTGGTCGGCCCGGACCGGGTGGTCGAGCTGATCCCGTGGGGCACGGACGTGATCAGCTTCCTGTACTGGCCGACGATGATCCTGCTGTCCATCGCCTTCCTCACCACCCTCTTCCACGTCTCGGTGCCGGTCCGCTCCCCGTGGATCGAGGACGTGCCGGGCGCGCTGGTCGCCCTCGCGATGTGGGTGCTGGGCTCGTTCCTGCTGCGGATCTACCTGACCAGCACGGTGGAGGGCCCCACCATCTACGGTTCCCTGGCGGCGCCCATCGCGGTGCTGCTGTGGATCGGCATCTCGGCGTTCGCGGTGCTGGTGGGGGCGGCCGTCAACGCCGCCATCGACCGGGTCTGGCCGTCGGTCGCCACGGCCGCCGCCCGCGAGGCGAGCGACCGGGTGCGCACCGCGCAGGCCGCCCACCTCATGGCCCGCGCCCACCCCGTCCAGCCGATGCTCTTCGACGAGAGCGAGGACGGCGACGAGGCGCTCGACCCCGGGATGCCGTCCGAGTTCCCCGAGCGCTGGTCGAAGTTCCTGCCCCCGGCCGACGTCAAGTCCCGGCTGCACCACGCGAAGAGGCCCGAGGAGAAGGCGCCGCGCGAGCACGAGAGGCTCCCGCGCGACCCCGACTGACCGGCGGCCCGCGCGCGGCCGGAGCTACCCTCGACCGCATGTACCGAGAGCGGCCGTCGCGGGTGCCCGGCGCCGTGGTCTGGACCAGGACCGTGGCCGCGGGCGACGAGCGCCCCGTCCTTCCGGACGGCTGCATGGACCTGCTCTGGTGCGAGGGGCGCCTCCTGGTGGCGGGACCCGACACCCGGGCGTACGTGCCCGACACCGCCCCCGGCACGCGGTACGCCGGGATCCGCTTCGCGCCGGGCGCCGGGCCCGCCCTGTTCGGCGTCCCGGCCCACGAGCTGCGCGACAGCCGGGTGGCGCTCGACGACCTCTGGGCCGGCGCGGAGGTGCGCGCGCTTGCCGAGCGGATCGGCGCGGCCGCCGCCCCGGCCGCCGCCCTCGAAGCCGCGGCCCTGGCGAGGGCGCCCGGCCCCGACCCGCTGACGCGGGCGGTGGCGGAGCGCCTCGCCGCCGGGTGGAGCGTCACGGCGACCGCCGCCGAGGCCGGGCTCGGCGCCCGCCAGCTGCACCGCCGCTGCCTCGACGCCTTCGGCTACGGACCCAAGACGCTGGCCCGCATCCTGCGCCTCCAGCGCGCGCTGGGCCTCGTACGGCGGGGCGTGCCGTTCGCCGAGGCCGCGCTCACGGCCGGCTGCGCCGACCAGGCACACCTGGCACGGGAGATGCGCTCGCTGGCCGGGATGACGCTGACCGACTACGCGAGCGCGGCGAACAGCGAGACCTCGACGCCGTCCGGATCGTGGACGACCGCGTAACGCTGTCCCCAGAACGCGTCCCACGGCTTGAGGTGGCCGTCGTACCCGGCCGCCGTCAGCGCGTCATAGGTCGCGTCGACCTCGGCGGGCGAGTCGCATGCGAAGGCGAGTCCGGTACGGGCGCTGCCCTCGGGGCGCGTCCAGTCCGGGTCGAAGGAGCGGATGGTGTCCTCGGTGTCCCACAGCACCCGGGTGCCGCCGGGGAGCGTGCACTCCACATGCGGCTGGGTGTCCGCGTCGGCCGGAACGTCCAGGCCGAGACGGCGGTAGAAGGCGAGGGATGCGGCCATGTCGGCCACTACCAGGCCGATGGAGTCGAGTCGTGGAGTCATGGCTTCACGGTAGGCAGCGCGGCGCGCGGGGGTCTTGTACGAAACGGACAGGCCCGCCGGGCCCCGGCTCCGCTACGCTATTTGCATGGGAGCGCAAATGGAGAGCTGGGACGCGGAGCGGGCCGACCGGGCGGTCGCCGTCCTGAAGGCGGTGGCGGACCCCTCGCGGTACCGCCTGCTGTGGGCGCTCAGCGGGGCCGAGCTGCCGGTGAGCGCGCTCGCGGACGTCATCGGCGCGCATGTCGCCGCCACCTCGCAGCACCTGGCCAAGCTGCGTGCGGCCGGGCTCGTCACATCGCGCCGGGACGGCACGCGGATCTTCTACCGGGCGGCCGGGCCGGGCGTGCGCTCACTCCTGGAGGAGGCGTCCGTGGTGGCCCTCGCCGTATCGCCCGAGGGAGCCGCGTCGGCGCCCGCCGCGGCGCAGGGTGCCGTGCCGGTGCGAGCCACCCGCAGAGCCAGGGCCCCGCGCCCGGTCACCGAGCAGTGACCTGCCCGGGCCGAGGATCTGAAGAGGGCTGCTCCCGGATGTAGGGGAGTTCCCCCGCGGGCCGTCCGCAGCTGATCGCGCGGCCCTTCAGGGCGCTTGCCGTGCGGAGGAGGAGAGTCACGCGGCACTCTCGTCCAGCCGGTACTCCTCCCGCTCCGCGTCGTAGCCGTACAGCTCCGCGTACCGGCCCCAGTCCGTGGCCGTCTCCAGCTGCTGGGCCACCTGCTCGCTCGTGTAGTGGTGGGCCAGCACGTCGCGGAAGAAGCCCGCGCGCAGGGTGGCCCCCGGGCTCTGGCGCAGGCTCGTGGTGATCAGCCGGACCAGCGGCGCCTCCAGGCCGGCCTCCGCGAAGATCTGCTTGGAGCTGCGTACGTCGGCGCCCGCGAACGTCGTGCCCCGGTCGGTGAGCATCAGGTCGTCGTCGCTGACGGCGGCGAAGCCGAGCAGTTCGAGCGCGTCCACCAGCGGCAGCACGTCGTCGATCTCCAGGCCGAGGTCGTCGGCGAGGTCCGCCAGGTCGCAGCTCCCGCCGCGGTGGGCGACCATCTCGGCCAGACCGGACAGGCCGTCCACGCTCGCACCGGGCAGCGGGGTGTTCGCGGGGGTGCGCCGGTCCACCTCGACGCCCTCGGCGCGGCCCGAAAGCGCCTCTCCCGTGCGTACCGCCTCCTTGACCGACTCCTTCGGGCGGCCCGTCATCGTGCGGTAGACCCGGTCGATGAGCTCGTCGAAGGCGGGCGCGTCGCGGTCGCGGGGCCTTTCGAGACCCACCTCGAAGGTCTCGCGGATCGTGCCGTACGGCCGCGAGCCGAGCACCACGATCCGGTCGGCCATCAGGACCGCCTCCTCGATGTTGTGGGTCACCAGGACGATCGCCCGGGTCGGGAACTGGCCCGACTCCCACAGTTCCATCAGCTCGCCGCGCAGGTTCTCCGCGGTCAGCACGTCGAGCGCGGAGAACGGCTCGTCCATCATCAGGACGTCCGGCTCCACCACCAGGGCGCGGGCGAAACCGACGCGCTGGCGCATGCCGCCCGAGAGCTCCTTGGGGTAGGCCGACTCGAAGCCGTCGAGACCGATCAGGTCGATGGCCTGGCGGGCCGCGTCCGCCCGCGCGTCCGCCGGTACGCCCCGGGCCTCGAGACCGAGCTCGACGTTCTGCAGCACGGTCAGCCAGGGCAGCAGCGCGAAGGTCTGGAACACCATGGCCGTGCCCGGGTTGGCACCCTTCAGCGGGGCGCCGCGGTAGGACACCGTGCCGGAGCTCGGCGGCACGAGCCCGGCCAGGCAGCGCAGCAGCGTCGACTTGCCCGACCCCGACTTGCCGAGCAGCGCGACGACCTCGCCCGCCCGCACCTGGAGGTCGATGCCGCCGAGGACGGGCAGCTCGCCGTCGGCGCCGGCGTACGCCTTGGTCAGACCGACCGTTTCGAGCAGGATCTCGCCGTCGGCCGGGCGGGGAGCGGCCGGGGCGACCGCGTGCCGTGCGTTGCGCAGGGCGCGAAGGGTGTTCAGCACCATGAGGGGGCTCCAGGAAAGGTCAGGGGTGTCAGAGGGCGTAGCGGGTGTCGGCCAGCCGGTACAGGCGGCGCCACAGCAGGCGGTTGAGGCCGACGACGTACAGGCTCATCACCGCCACGCCCGCGAGCAGGTGCGGGAAGTCGCCGGATGCGGTGGCCCGGGCGATGTAGGCGCCGAGGCCGGTGGCCGTCAGGGTGGTGCCGCCGAAGGTGACGACCTCCGCGACGATCGAGGCGTTCCAGGCGCCGCCCGACGCGGTGATGCCGCCGGTGACGTACGAGGGGAAGATGCCGGGCAGGATCAGCCGCTTCCAGCGCTGCCGGCCGCGCACGCCCAGGTCGTCCATGGCCTCGCGCAGGTCGCTGGGGATCGACATGGCGCCCGCGATGGTGTTGAAGAGGATGTACCACTGGGCGCCGAGCGCCATCAGCAGGATGCCGCCGATGTTGATGGACAGGCCGGTCCTGAGGAAGAACCAGACGGCCAGCGGGAAGAGGAAGTTGGCGGGAAAGCTCGCGAGGACCTGCACGACGGGCTGGGCGATGCGGGTGAGGCGCGGCGAGAAGCCGATCTTCACGCCGATCGGCACCCAGATCACGGTGGCCGCGGCCACCAAAACCACCACCCGGGCCAGCGTCGCGAGGCCGAGCAGGAGGGGTTCGCCGAAGACGCCGAGCCCGGTCTCGTCGTGGAGGTAGCGGCCGAGGTCGAACAGGCCCCACAGGATGAGCGCGCCCGCGACGACGGTGAAGGTGATGTCCCCGGTGCGCCGGCGCGCCCCATCGACGGCCAGCGGCCGGTCGTCGGTGCCGAAGACGCGTCCCGCGCGGCCGAGCGCCCGCCCCATCGGGCGCAGCGCCTTGCCGAGCAGTCGCGGCCAGGCGGAGCGGCGCAGGAAGTCGAGGACCACGGAGCGCTGGATCTCGCTGGCCTCGGACTGCTCGTTCTTGAACTTCTCGGCCCAGGCGGTCAGCGGCCGCCAGAAGAAGAAGTTCACGCCGATGACCATGATCGCCATGGTGAGAATGGCCCAGCCGACCCGGCCGAGGTCACCGTCCGCGATGGCCGCGCCCGCGTAGGAGCCGACGCCGGGCAGCGCGTAGTCCCTGTTGTTGACGCTGATGGCCTCCGAGGCCACGAGGAAGAACCAGCCTCCGCCGAAGCTCATCATGCCGTTCCAGATGAGGCCGATCATCCCGGAGGGCAGCTCGACCCGCCAGAACCGCATCCACCGCGTGAATCTGAACGACCGTGACAGCTCGTCGAGTTCGCGGGGGAGCGAGGTCAGGGAGTGGTAGAAGCCGAACGTCATGTTCCAGGCCTGCGAGGTGAAGATCGCGAAGATCGACGCGCACTCCAGGCCCAGCATGGAGCCGGGGAACAGGGCGATGAACCCGCTGACGGCGACCGTGAGGAAGCCGAGCACCGGCACCGACTGGAGGATGTCGAGCGCCGGGATCAGGATGCGTTCCAGGCGTCGGCTCTTGGCCGCGGCGAGGGCGTACACGAAGGTGAACACGATCGAGGCGGCGAGCGCGATGAACATCCTCAGCAGCGAGCGCGCGGCGTCGTAGGGCAGTCGGACCGGATCGGTGTCGACCTTGAGCGACTGATCGGTGGAGAACCGGACCGTGGTTCCGTGGCCCACCTGGAGGACGACGTAGAAGAGCACGAGCACGGCCGCGGCGACCACCGCGTCGACCCAGCTCAGCCGGGCCAGGCGGCCGGCGAGGCGGGAGGTGGCCCGGGTGGGGGGACCGCTCGTCCGGAACGACATCACAAGAAACCTCCGACCACACTGTGGGCACAGGAGTCCCGGGGGCGCGACCGCGCACCCCGGCGCGGCGGAGCCCGACGTGGTGAGAAAGGAAAGGGGAGGGCGCGGGGCCCGGAGAATCAGGCCGCAGCGCCCCGCCGCACCGGCCCCGTGGCGAGGGGCGGCAGGCGAAGGGAAAGGTCAGAGACGCCCGGCGGGGCGGCGCGGACTGGGAGGATCTGCGTCCATGGCTGCCCCCTTCGGCGATGTGGTTTCCAGTGGCCTGTGCAGTGTGCCTTTTCTTGCACTGATGTGCAAATAAGGCTCTGGGTGGCCGGTACGGAGCGGTCGGCCCGGGATGCCCGGTCCGCGCGGGCCGAGACGTACGACTGGGCCGCGCCCGGCGGGAGTCGGGGTGGCGGTGCGGAATCGGATCCCGAAGTCCCTTGAACCGGCGGCGAGTTGACGGATGCGGCGGGAAGTGGCGACCCGCCGCCTGCCCAAGCGCGTCCGGGGTCACAGTCACAGGCTTCAGTCACGGTCACGGTCACGGAAATTAAATCGCTGGCGCCCCGGCCGAGGTGTCTCTAGAGTCGGGGACTGTTCGAGCGGCGACGCAAGGTCGCCGCGGTTGGTGTGTGCCGGTTGGGGAGGTGTGAACGATGGCTGTCGCTGCGAAGGGCGCTGCCCGCATCCCGAAGCTCATCCCTCACATCCCCGTGGTCTCCGGCTGACCGACTACTGCCTCCACGCCTGAGCGCGTGGCGCCGGGACCGCCCTTCGAAGGGTCCCCCTTGTCTTCCTCTGCTTTCAACACCTCCACTTCGTCGCGCCCGCTCGCCGCATACGGCTGGGACGACGCCTGGGCGGCCGAGTTCGCCCCGTACGCCGTGCAGGGCCTGGTGCCCGGCCGGGTCGTGCGGGTCGACCGCGGCCAGTGCGACGTGGTGACCGCGGACGGCACCCTGCGCGCCGACACCGCCTTCGTCACCCCGCACGACCCGATGCGGGTCATCTGCACCGGCGACTGGGCCGCCGTCGAGCCGGGCGGCGACCCCCGGTTCGTCCGCGCCTACCTGCCGCGCCGCACCGCGTTCGTGCGCAGCACCTCCTCCAACCGGTCCGAGGCGCAGATCCTCGCGGCCAACGTCGACAGCGCGATCATCGCCGTGTCGCTCGCCGTCGAGCTCGACCTCGGCCGCATCGAACGCTTCCTGGCCCTGGCCTGGGAGTCGGGCGCGCAGCCGCTGGTCGTCCTCACCAAGGCCGACCTGGTCCCCGACCCGGTCGGGCTCTCCTACCTCGTCCGGGACGTGGAGGCCAGCGCGCCCGGGGTGCAGGTCCTGCCGGTCAGCGCGGCCACCGGCGAGGGCGTCGAGATCCTCGCCGCGGTCGTCGCGGGCGGTACGAGCGTGCTGCTCGGGCAGTCCGGCGCGGGCAAGTCCACGCTCGCGAACGCCCTGCTCGGCGCGGAGGTGATGGCGGTCCAGGCGGCCCGCGAGGTCGACGGCAAGGGCCGCCACACCACGACCACCCGCAACTTGCTGGTGCTGCCCGGCGGCGGTGTCCTCATCGACACCCCCGGGCTTCGGGGGGTCGGCCTCTACGACGCGGAGTCGGGCGTCGGCCAGGTCTTCTCCGAGATCGAGGAACTGGCCGCCGACTGCCGCTTCCACGACTGCGCGCACGAGGCGGAGCCGGGGTGCGCGGTGCTCGCCGCGATCGAGGACGGCTCGCTCGCGCAACGTCGCCTGGAGAGCTACCGCAAGCTCCTGCGCGAGAACCAGCGGATCGTCGCGAAGACGGATGCGCGGCTGCGGGCGGAGATGCGGCGGGACTGGAAGGCGAAGGGGGCGGTTGGGCGGGCGAACGCGGAGGCCAAGCGGGGGCGCCTCCGCTGACCCTCACCCTGCGGGGCGCGGGGGCTGCCCCCGCGCCCCCTCGCGGCGCCGCCCCGCCCGCACCCGGTCGCGCAGTTCCCCGCGCCCCTAACCCCTCGTTCGTGTGCGGACCGTGCTCGCTTCTCGCGCAGTTCCCCGCGCCCCTTAACAGCATGGTGCTGGTCGGCATGGGCATTTTTAGCCCGTCCGGCGATTGAGGACGAGCGCCCTTTAGGCGCGAACGGGGTCTGGGGCGGAGCCCCAGGGGGTGGGGGGAGCGCGGCGTCTGAAATCCGCCAGCCACCCCCGGAGGGGCGCCGCACACTGCAAGGGTGATGGACGACGACACGCGGTACGAGGCGGTCACCAGCCGGGACGCCCGGTTCGACGGCGAGTTCTTCTTCGCCGTCTCAACCACCGGCATCTACTGCCGCCCGAGCTGCCCCGCCGTCACCCCCCGACGCAAGAACGTCAGGTTCTTCCCCAGCGCGGCCGCCGCCCAGGGCCACGGCTTCCGGGCCTGCCGCCGCTGCCGCCCGGACGCGGTGCCCGGCTCCGCCGAGTGGAACGCGCGGGCCGACGTCGTGGGCCGGGCCATGCGGATGATCGGGGACGGCGTGGTCGACCGCGAAGGCGTGCCCGGCCTCGCCGGACGGCTCGGCTACAGCACCCGGCAGGTGCAGCGCCAGCTCACCGCCGAGGTGGGCGCGGGCCCGGTCGCCCTGGCCCGCGCGCAGCGCGCCCACGCGGCCCGGGTGCTGCTCCAGACCACCGCGCTGCCGGTCACCGAGATCGCCTTCGCCTCCGGGTTCGCCAGCGTGCGGCAGTTCAACGACACGATCCGGCAGATCTACGCCCGCACCCCCAGCGCCCTGCGCGAGGAGGCCGGCACCCGGGCGACGAAGGCCGGGGTCGCGGCGAGCGCCGGAGTGCCGCTCAGGCTCGCCCACCGGGGCCCGTACGCGAGGAAGGAGACCTTCGACCTGCTGGCGGCCGAGGCCGTGGCCCGGGTGGAGGAGGTCGTCGGAGCGCCGGGCGCTCGCACCTACCGCCGCACCCTGCGCCTGCCCCACGGCACCGCCGTCGTGGCCGTCGACGAGGCCGCGCCCGCGCACACCCCGGCCCGGCAGGGCTGGCTGGACGCCCGGATCCACCTCACCGACCTGCGCGACCTCACCACCGCCGTGCAGCGCCTGCGCCGCCTGTTCGACCTGGACGCCGACCCGTACGCCGTGGACGAGCGGCTCGGCGCCGATCCGCGGCTGGCCCCGCTCGTCGCGCGGACCCCGGGGCTCCGCTCGCCGGGCGCGGCGGATCCCGACGAGTGCGCGGTGCGCGCGCTGGCCGGGAGGGACCGCGCGGCCGCTCTCGTGGAGACGTACGGCAAACGGCTCGACCTGCCCTGCGGCACGCTCACCCATCTGTTCCCCGAACCCGACGTGCTCGCCGCCCACCCCGACCCGCACCTCGCGGCCCTCGCGGCCGCGCTCGCCGACGGCGTCCTGCGGCTGGACGCCGGTGCCGACCGCGAGGAGGCCGCGCGGATCCTGCGCACGCTCCCCGGCATGGCCGAGACGACCGTCCGGACGATCCGGACCCGGGCGCTCGGCGACCCGGACGTGGGCCCGGCGGGGGCGGACGCCTGGCGGCCCTGGCGCTCCTACGCCCTGCGCCACCTGGAGGTCGAGGCCGCCGGAGAGCAGTAGTCCGACGGGCGGGCCCGGGGCACTTCTGGGAACGTCGAAGGCATGATCCGTCTCGCGCGCCTGCCCCTGGACCGCTGGTCGGCCGTGCTGCCGCCGCTCGCCCTCGCGCTGCTCGCGCTGACGTGGGGGCGCTCGCTGCCCGCCGCGGTCGTCGCCCTGGTGGCCTGCTTCCTGGCCGGTGCGGTGCTCGCCGCGGTCCACCACGCCGAGGTCGTCGCGCACCGGGTGGGCGAGCCGTTCGGGTCGCTGGTGCTCGCGGTCGCGGTGACCGTCATCGAGGTGGCCCTGATCGTCACCCTGATGTCGGACGGCGGCGACAAGAGCGCCTCGCTCGCCCGGGACACCGTCTTCGCCGCCGTGATGATCACCTGCAACGGGATCGTCGGGGTGTGCCTGCTCGTCGGCGCCCTGCGCCGCAGGCTCGCCGTGTTCAACGCCGAGGGGACCGTCACTGCCTTCGCGACGGTCACCACCCTGGCGGGTCTCAGCCTCGCGCTGCCGACGTTCACCACCAGCAAGCCGGGCCCCGAGTTCTCGCCCGCGCAGCTCGTCTTCGCCGCGATCGCCTCGGTGTTCCTGTATGGGCTCTTCGTCGCCACCCAGACCGTGCGCCACCGCGACTACTTCCTGCCGGTGACCCAGCAGGGCGACGTCATGCGGGAGGACAGCCACGCCAACCCGCCCTCCGTGCGCACCGCCTGGACCAGCGTCGCCCTGCTCGCAGTGGCGCTGGTCGCGGTCGTGGGCCTGGCCAAGGGGGTCTCGCCCACCATCGAGAGCGGGGTGGCCGCCGCGGGTCTGCCCGCCTCGGTCGTCGGCGTCGTGATCGCGCTGCTCGTGCTGCTGCCGGAGACCATCGCCGCGGTGCGCGCCGCCCGCCGCGACCGCGTACAGACCAGCCTCAACCTGGCCCTCGGCTCGGCCATGGCCAGCATCGGCCTGACCGTTCCGGCCGTCGCGCTCGCCACCATCTGGCTGCCCGGGCCGCTGGTGCTCGGGCTCGGTGCGAGCCACATGGTGCTGCTCGCCCTGACCGTGGCGGTCGGCATCCTCACGGTGGTGCCCGGCCGCGCCACCCTGATGCAGGGCGGCGTGCACCTCTCGCTGTTCGCCGCGTACGTCGAGCTCGCGGTCAACCCCTGACTCCTTCCGCGTCTCCTGCCCCGCCCGGCGTACGTTCCCGGCCGACTAGGCGATGCATTCAAGTCAGCGCCGTTACGGCCTTGTTGACGGCATGCCCTCCCGGTCGGACGATCGAAAGGTAGTTGCTCAATACATCCGATTCGGCCGGCGGAACGTCCCCCCACCGTCCGGAGAGGCCGAGCAGGAGGCACGTATGTGTGGCATCACCGGCTGGATATCCTTCGACCGTGAACTGCGCGCGGAGCGGGACACCCTCGACGCGATGACCGAGACGATGGACTGCAGGGGGCCCGACGACCGCGGCGTCTGGGCCAACGGACCGGCAGCTCTCGGCCATCGCAGGCTAGCGATCATCGACCTTCCGGGCGGGCGCCAGCCCATGACCGTCGAAGCGGGCGGTCGGACCGTCGCCCTCGTCTACTCGGGCGAGACCTACAACTACACCGAGCTGAAGGCCGAACTCACCGCGCGCGGGCACCGGTTCACCACCGACTCCGACACCGAGGTCGTCCTGCACGGCTACCTGGAGTGGGGCGAGGCCGTCGCCGAACGCCTCAACGGCATGTACGCGTTCGCGATCTGGGACGAGCGCAGCCGGCGCCTGGTCATGATCCGCGACCGCATGGGCATCAAGCCCTTCTACTACTACGAGACCGCCGACGGCGTGCTGTTCGGCTCCGAACCCAAGGCGATCCTCGCCAACCCGCTGGCCCGCCGCTCGGTCTCGCTCGACGGCCTGCGCGAGCTGTTCACCTTCGTCAAGACGCCCGGCCACGCCGTGTGGGACGGCATGAAGGAGGTCGAGCCCGGCACCGTCGTCACCCTCGACCGCGGCGGCCTGCGCACCCACACCTACTGGTCCCTCCAGACCCGCCCGCACGAGGACGACCGCGACACCAGCGTCGCCCGCGTGCGCGAGCTGCTCGACGACATCGTCCGGCGTCAGCTCGTCGCCGACGTACCGCGCTGCATGCTGCTCTCCGGCGGCCTCGACTCCTCCACCCTGACCGCGATCGCCGCCCGCCAGCTCGGCGAAGTCGGCCAGCAGGTGAGGAGCTTCGCCGTCGACTTCGTCGGCCAGACCGAGAACTTCGTCGCCGACGAACTCCGCGCCACCCCCGACACCCCCTACGTCCACGACGTGGCGCGCGGCTCCGGCACCGTCCATCAGGACATCGTCCTGGACGCGCTCTCGCTCGCCGACCCCGAGGTCCGCGCCAAGGTCATCCGCGCCCGCGACATCCCCATGGGCTTCGGCGACATGGACGCCTCGCTCTACCTGCTGTTCAAGGCGATCCGCGAACACTCCACGGTCGCGCTGTCCGGCGAGTCGGCCGACGAGGTCTTCGGCGGCTACAAGCAGTTCTTCGACGAGGCCGCCCGCCAGGCCGACACCTTCCCCTGGCTGGTCAGGTTCGCCGAGCAGTTCGGCGACGACTCCGGCCTGATACGTCCGGACCTGGCGGCCGCGCTGAACGTCCCCGCCTACGTCAAGGACTCCTACGACAAGGCCGTCGCCGGCATCCAACGCCTGGACGGCGAGAGCGACTTCGAGTACCGGATGCGCAAGATCTGCCACCTCCACCTGACCCGCTTCGTACGCGTACTGCTCGACCGCAAGGACCGCGCGAGCATGGCCGTCGGGCTCGAAGTGCGGGTGCCGTTCTGCGACCACCGCCTCGTCGAGTACGTGTACAACACGCCCTGGTCGCTGAAGTCCTTCGACGGCCGTGAGAAGAGCCTGTTGCGCGAGGCGGCCCGGGACGTCATCCCGCGGTCCGTGTACGACCGGGTCAAGAGCCCCTACCCCTCCACGCAGGACCCGAAGTACGCCACCGCCCTCCAGGGCCACGCCAAGGACCTGCTGGCCCAGCCCTCCCACCCCGTCTTCGACCTCATCGACCGCGAGGGCCTGCGCCGGGCCGCCGAGGCGAGCGCCCCGCAGATCCACCAGGCCTCGCGCCGCGGCCTGGAGCGCACGCTCGACCTGGCGATCTGGCTCGACCTGTACAAGCCGGAGCTGAAGACGGCCTAGCGGCCCGGGCCTACTCCAGGCCCCAGCTGTGGATCTTGTCGGGGTGGACGCGGATGAGCTCCTCGCTGAAGTGCGGTCCCAACTCGTGTGGCCCGGTGAGGAGTTCGGCCCGGCCGCGGATCTCCACCCCGCGCACCTTCCACGGCCGCACGCTCACCACGTCATCGACCACCAGGGCGGCCCTCGGGTTGCCCTGGAGGTTGCGCCACTTCTTCGTGGTGCCCAACGCGTACCCGCCGATCAGGATCGTCCCGTCGTCCTGCGGGAAGAACCCGACGGGGTTCGCCTGCGGCTGCCCCTTCCCGTCCACGGTGGCGAGCCGGCCAAGGCGCTGGCTCTTGAGGTACGCGCGCTCGGCCTCGCTGAATTCGGTCATGGGGCCACCCTCACACGCCCGCCGCCACACGTCACCAAGATGCCGTCACGGGTCTTCGGACCGCGGCCGCCCCGGTTCAGCCCCAGACCACCGCGCCCAGCCACGCCCCGGCCACCAGCAGGCAGGCGAACAGCTCGGCCATCACCGAGTAGCCGCCCGCGCGCAGCGCGGTGCGGGCCGACGCCCAGCCGTCCCCGCGGCTGCCGAGCCGTACCCGCTCGGCGGCGTAGAGCCCCCCGACGAACCCGGCGATCCCGCCGATCACCGGCAGCACGAAGAACCCCGCGACCGCGGCCGCCGCGGCGGTGAGCACCGACCGCTTGACCACCCCGGCCGCCTTGAAGCGGCGCGGGGGCAGGAAGGGCCGCAGGGCCTGGTTCAGCAGGAGCACGCCGGTGGCGCCGGCCAGGATGCTCCAGGCGAGCCCGGTGATGTCGTCGAGCGCCCACCACAGCACGGCCGCCCAGACGATCGCGGGCCCGGGGACGCCTTGGACCAGCACGCCGCACAGGCCCATCAGCATCACCGCCCCGACCGCGAGGAGCTGCCACACGCTCATCTGCCCAGGGTGCGGTAAACGGCGCGTTCCCGCAGTTCCGGAGCGTTCGCGCCCGCCGGGTCCCGGGGGAGTGGGGTGCTCAGCGGGCCACCCAGCCCCGTTCGTAGGCGTGCCAGCCCAGCTGGAGTCGGGTCGTGACGCCCGTGAGCTCCATCAGGCCCTTGACCCGGCGCTGCACGGTGCGCAGGCCCAGCTCCAGCTGCTTGGCGGCGCTGGCGTCCGTCATCCCGGCCAGCAGCAGCGACAGGATCTCCAGGTCGGTCGCGTCCGGGCCCCGGTCCTCCTCGACGATGCCGTGGCCCCCGCCGCCGAGCCGCAGTGGCACCGCGTCCTTCCACACCGCCTCGAAGAGCCCCGTCAGGGATGCGAGCAGCCCGCTGGCGTGCACCACGAGCGCGGCGGGCTCGGCACCCCGGCCGGTCAGCGGCACCATCGCGAGGCCGCGGTCCACGACCACGAGCTCGGTGGGCACCCGGTCCACCGTGCGCACCTGCTCATCGCGGCCGAGCGTGGCGGACAGCTCGACGATCCCGGCGGGCAGCGACAGCACCTCGCGCTCGACCACCACCCGGTGGACCACCCCGCGGTCCGGGGCCCGCTCCTCGGGCTCGTTGTCCATCCCGGTGGCCGCGAGCGGCTTCCCCGTCACCAGCGCGCACACCTCGTCGGCCGCGCCCAGCCGCAGCTGGCGGAAGCGGTGGGCGACCGCGCTCGCCCCGGTCACCACCTCGACCAGGTCGTGCACGGCCGGCGCGGAGGCCTCGGCCCGGTACTCCGAGGCCAGCAGCCCCGCCGCCTGCTCGGCCTGGTCCAGCTCATGGCGCTGCCGGGTGAGCAGCGCGCCGAGCGCGGCACCGGGCGGCGCCGCGACCCAGCGCCCGGTGCGGGCCGAGGACCGGGCGGCCAGGCCCTGGCGTTCCAGTCGGCGCAGCGCCCGCTCGGTCTCGTTCTCGGGCAGTGCTAGCCGGTGCGCGAGGTCCGTCACCTCGGCCGCGCCGACCGCGACCAGCGCGCGGTACGCCGACTCCTGTGTCTCGTCGAGCCCTATCGCTCCCAGCACCACGGACCGCCTTCCTCACCTGCGCGACGGCGGGAGACCGCCCGGCGCAAAACCGCCGCACGACATCATCCCCGGACCGCCCGCCGCGCGGCCAGCGCCGAGCCACCGCAGCCCCAACAGCCGCTGGGGGCGCGGCACTTGGGACCATCGGGAATGATCCCCTTTGTTCTGGAATGATCCAGTGGGAGCGATCCGCCCGATATCGCGTACGGCCTCGGGGGTGGCCATCGCGGCCGCTCTCGCCTCAATCGCCGGAGGCAAGGCTGTGGTGGGCGGGGACGGTTCCAGGTCGTGCGGAACGCGCACTCCGTGCGCCCACCGCGCGACCGGTTGTCCCTCGGGGGGCCCGCCGGGCCTCCGGCCCCGTTGCCACACTTGTCCGTTGAGCACATTTTCCCGATGCCCCGTTTTCGTATGCCTCCAGCGGTGGACAATAAGGGCATGAGCCAGCAGGGGGAGAGGCCAACGCGGGACGACGACTGGTGGAACCGGCTGTACGACGAGTCGGCACCGGACGCCGGGCCCGACCGTTCGGGCGACAGTCTCGACGACCGCTTCAACTCGGCGGCGGACACGGTGAGTTCGGCCGTGGTGGCGCCGGGCCCGGCCGACGCGGCGGGTGCGAAGGCGACGCATCCGCCCGCGGAACACGCCGCGTCACCCGCCACCGCGCAGGACGCGGCCGCAGCCCCGGCTCCCCAGCCCCGGGCGCCCTGGGAGCCGCCCGAAACCCCGCCCGAACCGCGAAAACCCGCGGCCTGGTGGGAATCCGTCCCGTCGGCCCCACCCCCGCCGTCGGCCCCGGCCCCGCTGCCCGACCTGCCGCCGGGCTGGACGGAGGGCGCCCCGCCGGATCCGGGCGCCGTGGCCGAAGGCACACCCCCCGATACGCCGCCGATCACCGCCCCGCCCGATCCGGCCAGAGCCGCCCACGAGCCGCGCCGCGCGAGCACCCGGCGCGACCGCCGCGCCCCGATGATCGACCCGTCCGGCCCACCGATGACCGCCCCCGACGAACAGTTCGGCCCGCCCGAGACCGCGCCGCCCGAGCAGTTCGTCCCGGTGCCCCGGCCCCGTACCGGCCATGTGGGTGACGGTCCGCCCACCTACGACGCCGAGCCCACCGCGCTGCCCGCCGCCCGGCCCGACGAGCTCGGCGAACTCGTCGCCGACACGGTGCTCGACGGGGCCCGCTACGGCGCCTACGTCCTGCGGGCCGCCTCCTCACGCGGGGACTCCGCGCGCTTCCGGGGCGAGCCGCGCCGCGACGCCCTGCTCACCGCCCGCTTCGGCGCCGACGAGAACGCCCTGGTCCTGGTTGCCGTGGCCAGCGGCGCGCGGACCAGCGACCGGGCCCACCTCGCCGCCGCGGACGCCTGCCAGTGGATCGGCGGCGCCATCGGCCGCAGCCACGTCCGCCTCGCCGAGGACATCAGAGCGGGCCGGCGCGGCGACCTCAAGTCGGGCCTGCACCGCCTCACCGACCGCAGCTACGGAATGCTGCGGGCCCGCGCCGCCGAGCTCGGGGCCGAGCCCGAGGAGTACACCGCGAGCCTGCGCTGTCTGCTTCTTTCCGCGGACCCCGCCTGCCGCACCCGGGTGTTCTTCGGCATCGGCCACGGCGGGCTCTTCCGGCTGCGCGGCGGCGTCTGGCAGGACATAGAGCCGGCCGTGCCCGAGCCCGGCGAGGTCCTCGGGGCGCCGGTGGTCGGCTTCGGCTCGGCGCCCGCCGAAACCCCGCAGGGCGACCGCCTGACCATGGACCTCGGCACCGTCGAGCCCGCCCGCCCCTACATCGACCCGCCCCCGCCGCCCGGCGAACCGTTCCGCTTCCGGGCCTCCGTGGCCCGCCCGGGCGACACCCTCCTGCTGTGCAGCGGCGGCCTCGCCGAACCCCTGCGCGGCGAGGCCGCCCTCGCCAAGGAACTCGCCGAACGCTGGGCCCGCCCCGAGCCGCCGGGGCTCGCCGGATTCCTCGCCGACGTGGGGCTGAGGGTGAAGGGATACGCCGACGACCGCACGGCCGTCGCGGTCTGGGAGGCGTGACGGCCACGGGCATGGGTTGATGGACCCATGGCCAAGCAGAATGTTGCAGAGCAGTTCGTCGACATCCTCGTCCGCGCGGGCGTGAAGCGGTTGTACGGAGTCGTCGGCGACAGTCTGAACCCCGTCGTCGACGCCATCCGCCGCACCTCCGCCATCGACTGGATCCAGGTCAGGCACGAGGAGGTCGCCGCGTTCGCGGCCGGCGCCGAGGCCCAGCTCACCGGGCAGCTGGCCGCGTGCGCCGGGTCGTGCGGCCCCGGCAACCTCCACCTCATCAACGGCCTGTACGACGCGCACCGCTCGATGGCCCCGGTCCTCGCCCTCGCCTCGCACATCCCCTCCTCCGAGATCGGCCTCGGCTACTTCCAGGAGACCCACCCCGACCAGCTGTTCCGGGAGTGCTCGCACTACAGCGAGCTGATCTCCAGCCCGAAGCAGATGCCCCGGGTGCTCCAGACGGCGATCCAGCACGCGATCGGCCGCGGCGGCGTCAGCGTCCTGTCCCTGCCCGGCGACATCGCCTCCGAGCAGGCCCCCGCCAAGGCGATCGACCACGCCCTGGTCACCTCCCGGCCCTCGGTGCGGCCCGGCGACAGCGAGATCGACCAGCTCGCCGCGCTCATCGACGCGGCCGACCGGGTCACCCTCTTCTGCGGCAGCGGCACCGCCGGGGCGCACGCGGAGGTCATGGAGTTCGCCGAGCGGATCAAGTCGCCCGTCGGGCACGCGCTGCGCGGCAAGGAATGGATTCAGTACGACAACCCCTACGACGTCGGGATGAGCGGCCTCCTCGGGTACGGCGCGGCCTACGAGGCGACCCACGAGTGCGATCTCCTGGTCCTGCTCGGCACCGACTTCCCGTACAACGCCTTCCTGCCCGACGACGTCAAGATCGTCCAGGTCGACGTGCGCCCCGAGCACCTGGGCCGCCGCTCGAAGCTGGACCTCGCGGTGTGGGGCGACGTGAAGGAGACCCTGCGCTGTCTGATCCCGCGCGTGAAGACCAAGACGAACCGCCGCTTCCTCGACAAGATGCTGAAGAAGCACGCGGACGCGCTGGAGGGCGTCGTCAAGGCGTACACCCGCAAGGTCGACAAACACGTCCCGATCCACCCCGAGTACGTGGCCTCCGTGCTGGACGAACTCGCCGACGACGACGCCGTGTTCACGGTCGACACCGGCATGTGCAACGTGTGGGCGGCGCGCTACATCTCACCGAATGGCAGGCGCCGGATCATCGGTTCCTTCAGCCACGGCTCGATGGCCAACGCGCTGCCGCAGGCGATCGGCGCCCAGTTCATCGACCGGCGCCGCCAGGTGATCTCGATGTCCGGGGACGGCGGATTCTCCATGCTGATGGGTGACTTCCTCACCCTGGTCCAGCACGACCTGCCCGTGAAGATCGTGCTGTTCAACAACTCCTCGCTCGGCATGGTCGAGCTGGAGATGCTCGTCGCCGGGCTGCCCTCGTACGGGACGACCAACCACAACCCCGACTTCGCGGCCATCGCCCGGGCGGCCGGGGCCTACGGGGTGCGCGTCGAGAAGCCCAAGCAGCTCGCGGGCGCCCTCAAGGACGCCTTCAAGCACAAGGGCCCGGCCCTGGTGGACATCGTCACCGACCCCAACGCGCTCTCCATCCCGCCGAAGATCAGCGCCGAGATGGTGTCGGGCTTCGCGCTCTCCGCCAGCAAGATCGTCCTGGATGGAGGGGTGGGCCGCATGCTCCAGATGGCCCGCTCCAACCTGCGCAACGTGCCGAGGCCGTAGGGAGCGGGCGCGGAGGGGCGAGAAGGTCACCACTCCTTCACCGCGCCGCACCGAACCGCCTGCCCACCCCCCGCGTCCTCACCTTCACCCGGTACCTCAACAGCGGCTACGCTCAACCGGGTTACGCCGATGACCAGGCGAGAAGGGCCGGGGGACGCACACCATCATGAGCGGTACGAACGGGGACGAGCACGTCGAGAAGGACGATTACGTCAACGGCGGCATCAAACCGCTGGCGGTGAGCGACCCGGCCCGCATCGGGCCGTATCTCCTCCTGGGGCGGCTCGGCGCCGGGGGCATGGGGCGGGTGTTCCTCGCCCGGTCGGACAGCGGGCGCACCGTCGCCGTGAAGGTCGTGCACGAGGAGCACGTGTCCGACGAGCAGTTCAGGGAGCGGTTCCGCCGGGAGATCGAGGCGGCGCGCAAGGTCGGGGAGCGGTACACGGCGCCGGTGCTCGACGCGGGCCCCGAGGACGAGCCGCCGTGGGTCGCCACGGGGTACGTGCCCGGGCTCTCCCTCGAACAGATCGTGCGGCGGCACGGGCCGCTGCCCACCGACTCCCTGCACGCGCTGGCCGACGGGCTGTTGAAGGCGCTCAAGGACATCCACGGCGCGGGGATCGTGCACCGCGACCTCAAGCCGTCCAACGTGATGCTCACCGTGGACGGCACGAAGGTCATCGACTTCGGGATCGCGCGGGCCCTGGAGACGTCCGTCGAGTCGTTGCTGACCAGCACGGGCATGGCCGTCGGCTCTCCCGGCTTCATGTCGCCCGAGCAGGTGCGCGGCCAGAGCGCGGGCGTCAAGAGCGACGTGTTCACCCTCGGGTGCGTGCTGACGTACGCCGCGACCGGGCAGCTGCCGTTCGGGCAGGGGGCCAGCAACCAGCACGCCGTGATGTTCCAGATCGTGGAGGGCGAACCCGATCTGGCCGGCGTCGAGGACGAGGCGTTGCGGTCGCTCATCTCCCGCTGCCTGGCCAAGGAGATCGACCAACGACCGGGCGTCGACGAGCTGTTGGCCGACCCGGACCGGCCGCGTCCGGCTGCCGCGCGCGGCGCCTGGCTGCCCGCCCGCGTCGTCGCGCGGCTGGCGCAGCAGTCCGCGCGGCTGCTCGACGCCGAGGCCACGCCGCTGCGGGAGGAGCCGGTCGACCGGGCGACCGTCGGGCTGCGGCCGGGGGCCCTGCTTCCTGGCGTCGACCCGGCGGCGGGGGGCAACACCCGGCGGGAGGGCGAGGAGCGGCCCCGCCGTCGCCGCAGACTCGTCGTGCTGCCCGTCATCGCCGTCCTCACCGTCGGCGGCGGCACGATCGCCGTGCTCCAGCCGTTCGCGAACGGCGACGGGGGCAGCGCCCGCGCCCAGACGCCCGGAGTCACCGCGAGCGCCACCCCCGGCAGCCTCAACTCGCCCAGCGCCAACGGAAGTTCCCCGTCACCGAGTCAGAGCGGCAAGGGTCCGGACGACGGCAAGGGCAAGGGCGAATCGAAGGGGCCGAGCGCCCCGCCGAGCGCGAGTCAGCCGGCCCCGGGCGGCGCCAACGGTGGCGGCAGCGCACCCGGTGGCGGCTCCACCAAGGGCGCCGGAGGCGGTGCGGGTGGCGGCGCCGGTGACGGGTCCGGGGCGTCCGGGCGGACGGGATCGTCGGGGGCGTCCGGCTCATCCGGGGCGTCCGGCTCGTCGGGCCCGGCCGATTCGGGCGGCTCGTCCGCCGGGTCCCCGCCGCCCGCCATGACCGGATACAAGGTCGAGTACACCAACTCCTGCGTCGGCGCGTGCTCCATGCCGCTCGCGGTGAGCTGGTCGGGGGTCTCGGGCGCGACCCGGTACGACGTCCACTACACCAACAAGGGCAGCAACTTCACGAAGAAGAGCGTGGACACCATCTACTCCACCGGCGGCTCCAGCTACACGATCAACGGCCCGTTCTCCGGGGACGAGATCTGCGTGGCGGTGCGCGCGGCCAACCAGTACGGCGCCTCGGCCTGGGCCCAGACCTGGTGCGGCACGGTGCCCTACTAGACGAGCCTCCCCGGCCGAGCGGTCAGCCCCTGCGCAGCCGCAGCGTCACGATCTGGAACGGCCGCAGCTCCAGGGCGATCCCGCCCGCCGAGAGGGGGGCCTCGTCCAGCGGCCGTTCCAATAGATCGGTGAACTGCGCGCGGACGCAGGGGAATCCGGGCCGCAGCGTCGCCCGGGCGCGGCCGCCCGCCGACTCGTACAGCCGGACCACCACGTCGCCGCCGCGGTCCTCCGCGAGCTTCACCGCCTCGACCGTCACCGCGGGCGAGTCCACGGTGACCAGCGGCGCGGTCTCGGCGGCCGGTGCGACGCGCAGCGGCAGGTTCAGCGCGAGCCCCTCCGCGACGGCGTCGCTCACCTCGGCGCCCGGCAGCAGGGCGTAGGTGAAGCGGTGCCGGTCCACATCGGTCGCCGGGTCGGGGCTGTGCGGGGCCCGCAGCAGCGTCAGCCGCACAGTGGTGCCGAGCCCGCTCCCGTGCGGGACCCGGGTGACGTCGTGCCCGTACGTCGAGTCGTTGAGCACGGCCACCCCGTACGAGGGCTCGGCGACCCGCAGCCAGCGGTGCGCGCAGATCTCGAACCGGGCAGCGTCCCAGCCTGTGTTGTCGTGCGTCGCGCGGTGCACATGGCCGAACTGAATCTCGGCGGTGGACCGTTCGGCGTGCACGTCGAGCGGGAACGCAGCCTTGAGCACCTTCTCCGACTCGCGCCAGTCCACCTCCGTGACGACGTCGATCCGCGGGCTGCCGCAGCTCAGCCGGATCTCCTGCACGAGCCGTGAACTCCCGAAGCTCCGCGCCACCCGCACGGCCGCCCGCAGCGGCCCCTGTTCGACCAGCTCGACCGAATCGGCGCCGGTGAGGTCGGTGTGGCGGCGCCGGTAGTGCCGGTCGATGTCCCAGGCGTCCCACTGGTTGGGATGATCGGGGTGCAGCTGGAGGAGGTTGCCCCGGCTGCCAGGAGCGAGCACCTCACGATCGGCGGTGAGGTCGCGGACCGAGCGAAGCAGCCCGTCGGAGTCG
The DNA here is from genome assembly GCF_056431605.1 of Streptomyces sp. NPDC045846. NCBI lineage: Bacteria > Bacillati > Actinomycetota > Actinomycetes > Kitasatosporales > Streptomycetaceae > Streptomyces > Streptomyces sp. NPDC045846. The sequence continues at coordinate 65,127 of NZ_JBWKKJ010000001.1, forward strand.
ACGCCGACCCGCACAAGTCCGTTGTCCAGTACGAGAGTTGAGCCGTCCCGCGTCACCGTGACCGGGGGCTGCCGGGTGGCCGCCCGGGTCAGTGCCGTGGCCGCGAGGGGCGGGGCCTGGACCGCGATCAGCGACCGGCCGCCGGGCAGCGGCTGGCCGTCCGGCGCGTCCTCGGCGGCGACCTCGACCACCGCGGCGCGCGCGTAGGGCGAGGCGTTGAGCACGGCGGGCCGCCGCTCCCCGCCCAGCGCCCGGACGGCGTGCGCGACGACGCCCTCCAACTCCTCGCGTACCCGCGCGTACGTCTCGCGCGCCTCGCGGTGGACCCAGGCGATCGACGAGCCGGGCAGGATGTCGTGGAACTGATGCAGCAGCACCGTCTTCCACAGCCGGTCGAGAGCGTCGTACGGCGGGCTGTAGTCGGGGGAGCGCAGGGCCGCGGCGGTCACCCAGGACTCCGCTTCGCGCAGCAGGTGTTCACTGCGGCGGTTGCCCTGTTTGGTCTTGGCCTGGGTCGTGTACGTCGCCCGGTGCAGCTCCAGATACAGCTCGCCCGACCACACCGGGGCCCGCTCCCCGTACTCGGCGTGCGCGGCCTCGAAGAACGCCGACGGCTTCTCCACGGTGACCCGCGGCGAGCCCTCCAGGTCGCGCAGCCGACGCGCCTTCTCCAGCATCTCCCGGGTGGGCCCGCCCCCGCCGTCGCCCCAGCCGAACGGGACCAGGGAGCGCGTGGCCAGGCCCTTCTCGTTGAAGTTCCGCTCCGCGTGGGCGAGTTCGGCCCCGTGGAGGCGGGAGTTGTAGGTGTCCACCGGCGGGAAGTGCGTGAAGACCCGGGTGCCGTCGATGCCCTCCCACCAGAAGGTGTGGTGCGGCATCCGGTTGGTCTGGTTCCACGACAGCTTCTGGGTGAGGAACCACTTCACCCCGGCCAGCTTCGCTAGCTGCGGGAAGGCCGCGGTGTAGCCGAAGGAGTCGGGCAGCCAGATCTCCTCGGTCTCCACGCCGAGCTCCTCGAGGAAGAAGCGCTTGCCGTGCACGATCTGGCGGGCCAGTGCCTCACCGCCCGGCATGTTGGCGTCCGACTCCACCCACATCGAACCGACCGGCGCCCAATTCCCCTGTTCCACAGCCTTTTTGACGCGCCGCCAGATGTGCGGCTGGTGGTCGCGCACCCACGCGTACTGCTGCGCCTGGGAGCAGGCGAAGACCAGCTCGGGGTAGTCGTCGGCCAGCGCGGTCACATTGGCGAAGGTGCGCGCCGCCTTGCGGACCGTCTCGCGCAGCGGCCACAGCCAGGCCGAGTCGATGTGCGCGTGGCCCGCCGCCGAGACGCGGTGGGCGCTCGGGCCCGCCGGCCGGGAGAGGGCGTCGGCCAGCTCGCGGCGCGCGGCCGCCGCGGTGCCGGCCACGTCGTGCAGGTCGAGCGCGTCCAGCATGCGCTCAAGGGCCCGCAGGATCTCGTGCCGGCGGGCCCGGTCGGCGGGCAGCTCGTGCATGAGCTCCGACAGCACCTCCACGTCCAGCACCAGGTGCCACACCTCGTCGTCGAGTACGGCGAGATCGGCAGACGCGAATCGGTAGATCGGCTGATGCCCCGCGGTCCGCACGTCCCCGAGCGGGGTCGGCTCGAAGTCGTGCAGCACCGCCGGATTGGCGGCCGCCTCAAGGAGCAGCCGGACCTCTTCCCCGCCCGTCGCACGCGCTGCCACCGGGATATGCCGGTTGCGGGGGTGGATGCCCTTGAGCGGGACGCCCGCGGCGTCGTACACCAGACCCTCGGCCTGGAAGCCCGGCCCCTCCCCGGTGAAACCGGGGTCGATGACCGCCTCGACCCTGCGACCCGCCCACGCCGCGGGCACCCGCCCTTCGATCCGGAACCAGCTCGTCGACCACGGCCGCCCCCACCGCGTACCGGGCGCGAACGGCTCGTATGCCGCCGTCAAGGCCTCGGCGACGGGCACCGGCTCGCCCGGGGCGTGCCAGACGGCGAGGGTCAGCGGCGTCCGGGCGGCGTACCGCGCCGGGCGGACGAACTGGCGCAGCGCCCGCTCCAGCCGTCCCTCCACCAGAGCTCGGTCGTCATGCATGCGGTCTCCTCCCGCGGGTCCCTGAAGGCATGCCCGTTCGGTCGTTGAGGAATCACCATGAGTGACCACGGCCCGGTTGGGCATGCATCCCGTGTGCGTGTTCGAGGGGGAAGGGTCGTCGCATCGTGCAGGTGGGGGTTATGACAGGGCATCAGGCAGGGCTCGGCGCCGCGGGGAGCGGGCCCGTCCGGACACCTGATGCGCAGCAGGGGGACCAGCGCCTGTTGCGCAGGAGAGTGGGGCACGCGGATCTGACCGCCGTGCGGGAGATACGTCGCGCGCTGAGGGAGTTCCTCGGTCCCTCGCGGCACGCGGGCGCGGCGGACGTGGCCGAACTGCTCACCAGTGAGCTGGTGACCAACGCCCTGGTGCACACCGATCACGGAGCCGTGGTGACGGCGACCGTGGGGGAGTCCGGGCTGCGCGTGGAGGTACGGGACTTCGTGGCCGCGCTGCCGACGCCGCACGCACCGTCCGCCGACGACGGTACGCACGGGAGGGGGCTGCTGCTCGTCCAAGCGCTCGCGGACGCCTGGGGCGTGCGCGAGCACGGCATGGGAAAGGTGGTCTGGTTCGAACTCGGGGACGCGACGGTGTCGCGGTACTGAGGCGCCCCCGGGGGAGCCTGCCGCGCACCGCTTGCCCGGCCGGGTCGCGGGGGACCGCACGACCCGGCGGGCTAACCGAACTGCTGCTCAAGGTCCTTGAGCTTGCGCTCCAGGGAGTCGAGCCGGGGAAGCGCCTGGGTGTCGTCCTCGGCGGTGAGGTCCACGGTGCGGGCCGCCGAGGTCTCAGCGGTCCCGACGGCCAGGAGGGAGGGCCGGTTGCGCAGCGGCAGCTGTCCCGGCTCCGCTATGGCCGGCTCCGCGACAGCCTTGGGCTGCGCGGAGCCCTGCCCGGCGCCGATCCCCGGGACGTCGACCTGGCGGCCGCCGTTCCTGCCGCGCCCCCAGGTCCGGTTCTGCCGGCTGAGCGCCTTGAAGTGCGCCCGGTCCAGCTTCTCCTGGTCCCGCCTGCGGAGCTTGTTCTCCTCCTTGGCGCGCTTGTCCTCGCGCACCTCCTCGACCGCCTCGTCCAGGGTCCGCACGCCCTCCAGGAGCATCAGCGACCAGGCGCCGAAGGTCTCCCGGGGGGCCCGCAGCCACCGGACGATCCGGATCTGCGGCAGCGGCCGCGGCACCAGGCCCTGTTCGCGCAGGGCCGCCCGGCGGGTCTGCTTCAACGCGCGGTCGAAGAGCACCGCCGCCGAGAGCGACATGCCGGCGAAGAACTGCGGGGCGCCCGCGTGGTCCATGCCGCGCGGCGCGTGCACCCAGTTGAACCAGGCCGCGGCGCCCGCGAACGTCCACACGAGCAGGCGCGAGCCGAGCGCCGCGTCGCCGTGACTGGCCTCGCGCACCGCGAGCACGGAACAGAACATGGCCGCGCCGTCGAGGCCGAACGGGACCAGGTACTCCCAGCCGTCCGTCAGGTTGAGGTTCTGCCGGCCGAAGCCGACCAGACCGTGGAAGGAGAGTGCGGCGGCCACCGCCGCACAGCAGAACAGGAGCACGTAGGAAGCGGTGCCGTAGACCGCCTCCTTCCTTCTGCGGCGCTCCTCGCTGCGCTCCCAGGAGTCGTCGCCGGTGGCGTTGTCACCGGCGCGCTTGCCGCGCGCGAGCACTACCAGAGCCACGACGACCCCCACGATCATCACGCCGCCCGGAAGCAGCCAGTCCAGCGATATGTCGGTCAGTCGCATGCGGTGTCCCTTGCATCGCGTAGGGCGTATCGGCCGCCATACTGCTCCTGCCGTACGGGGCGGCAGGGGGTTTCGGGGCAAGAGGGCGCCAACGGATCGCGAGGGCAGTCGGATAGGGGGGAATCGTTCGAACTGCCGTGCCCGGCGCGCGAGTTGAGTTCGACTGGCGCTCACCCGGACGGGTGGCATGGTTTCAGGAGGCGGCGCTGAGCCGCCGCACCCGGTCGGCGTCGCAGGTGCGCGGGCAGGTCACGCAGGTGTCCTCGGGGCGCACCGTGTAGAAGAAGCAGCAGCTCGCCCGGTCGCGGGTCGCCAGGCGCCGCCCGTCGGGCGCGGTCAGCTCCCGGAAGCCCGGCGTGCCGACATAGGGCTTCGCGGTGCCGGGGAGCAGCGCGTCGAGCTCGGCCATCGCGCGGGGCTCCTCGCCGAGCAGGGAGCCGATGTACCAGAGGCCCTCGACGATCTCGTCCGTGGCCATCCCCCACAGGGCCCGCCGGCCCCGCCGCATGCGCGGACCGAAGCCTTCGAGGACCGGCCCGAGGTGCTCGGCCACCGCGGCCCGCACCTCGCCCCGCAGTGCCTCCTCGTCGGCGACGACCCGGGCGCCGGGCAGCGCGGCCGCCGGATCGTCCGGCAGGCAGGCGAACTCCCGCACCCGCACGGCGATGTGACCCGTCGTCCGCTGGAACGCCACGTCGGCGACCGGCACCCGCGGCACCCGGCGGTGCAGGAACCACGGCACCGTCACGAGCAGGCAGGCGGGCCAGGCGTAGCGGTGGAAGCCGAAGGAGGCGATGACGTCGGGACGGGCCTGGTGGCCGTAGTCCCGTACGACCTGCGCGTGGTCCCAGGCGAGGAACGCGTCCAGGGCCGCGCCGCCGGCCGCGAGTTCCGCCGCGCCGACCCAGCCCGCGCCGCTCGGCGCCTGCTCCGAACCGGTCAACTCCCTGATCCCGAGACCGGGGAAGACCTCGGCGAGGCGGGCGTAGGAGGGGGCGAGGGGACTGGGCAGCAGGGTGGAGACGGTCATGCGGAACCACCGAATCACGATCGTTGGCAGGTAAGCCTTACCTTAGCGGATGAGGGCGATGTTTGAACTCGCGCTTTGTCCGCCTATGGTCTGTGTGGGGCAGGCGGAGCCGTAGGAGGCCGGGGTGGAGCAGGGCAGAGCGCGCGAGGCGGTGGTGCCTCCATACGGGTCACCCCGGATCCCCGGCCAGCCCCGCGGCGGGGAGCGCCTCGGCGACGCGCGCGGCGAGCACACCCACGGCGAGCTCCCGGCGCCCCGCGCCGTTCACCGCCACTCGGTGCGCGGCCAGATCCTGGCCGCGCTGCGCACCGCCCTGGTCGACGGCGAGCTGGTGCCCGGCGAGGTGTACTCGGCTCCGGCGCTCGGCGAGCGGTTCGGCGTCTCCGCCACGCCCGTGCGCGAGGCGATGCAGCAGCTCAGCATCGAGGGCGCCGTCGAGGTCGTCCCGAACCGGGGGTTCCGGGTCACCGAGCGCAGCCCCCGCGAGCTCGCGGAGCTCGCCGAGGTGCGCGCCCTGATCGAGGTCCCGGTGATGCTGCGGCTGGCCCGTACCGTCCCGGCGGCCCGCTGGGCCGAGCTGCGCCCGCTCGCCGAGGCCACCACCGAGGCGGCCGCCACCGGCGACCGGGCGGGCTACGCCGAGTGCGACCGCGCCTTCCACCGGGCGGTCCTCGCCCTGGCCGGGAACCAGCAGCTCGTCCAGGTCGCCGACGACCTGCACCGGCGCGCGCAGTGGCCCTTGACCGCGGCGCCCGTCGCGCGCCGCGCCGACCTGGTCGCCGACGCCGCCGAGCACCTGGCCCTCCTGGACGCGCTGTGCGCCCAGAACCTGCCCGTCGTGCAGTCGCTGGTACGGGAACACTTCACGGGCTCCGCGCTCTGAGCGGAGCCCGTGGCGCCTGGCCCCGGCCCGTCACGGCCGCGTCCGCGCCGTGCAACAGAGCCGCCGCCGAGGAACCCGGGCCGTCGACCGCCGCGTCCCAGGCCCTACAGGGACACAGCGCACCTCGGGGGACCACCATGCCGGATCCGTGGATGCAACAGCAGCAGATACAGCAGCAGCAATGGCAGAGCCGACAGGCCGCCGACGCGGCCCGGCGCGCGTCCGACCAGGGGCGTGAGGCGCACCGGCTGGCCCAGGTCTCCGGTCGTCGTGGCTCCTCGGGCCGGCTCACCTGCCTGCTCCAGCTCGTCCTGCTGGTCGCGGCGGTCGTCTACCTCGCGGGCCACCCGGAGGTCCGGGCCACGCTGTGGGGATACGCCCAGCACGCCGCGAGCCATCTCAAGTCCCTGGTGGACGACGCCCGTTCGTCCAACTGACGGACCGTCACACGGCGGACGGCCGGGGCGGCGCGGCGCCCAGATGCGCCGCGAGCCAGGTGGGGACGCCGAGCAGGCGCACCAGGCGGGCCGCCTCCGTGCGCAGCCGGGTCGAGACCGGCTCCTCCTCGGTGTCGGCGAGCGCGGCGAGCGCGGGAGCCGTGCCGATGAGGTAGCCGAGCTCCTCCCGGATGCGCAGGGACTCGGTGAAGCCGTGCCGCGCCTCCGCCAACTCCCCCTCGCGCAGGGCGAGTCCGGCCAGATGGCGCCAGGTGAAGGACAGCAGCAGGGTGTCGCCGTGCGCGGCCGCGCCCTCGTGGGCCCGGACGTAGGCGGCGCGGGCGGCCTGCGGCGCGTCGGCGACGTTCTCGGCGAGCAGCCCGCGCCGGAAGTCGAGCAGTGCCCGGCCGCGTCCCGCGAGCGCGGTCAGGGCGGCGGCCCGGCCGAACGCGGAGCGCGCCTCGTCCGCCCGGTCGCGCACCCCGAACAGCGTGGAGGCGTAGGCGAGATAGCCGCGCTCGCAGGCGGCGGCGCCGCGCTCCTCGTCGCTGCGGGCGACGGCCTCCGCGGCCCGCAGCGCCTCGTCGGCCTCGGCCCAGCCGGACTCGGTGTACACACAGCGCTCGGTCAGCAGGGCGCTGCGCTGGAGCGCGCCGGATGCCCGGCCCGCATGAGGTTCGAGCAGCGCGGCGGCGTCCGTCCAGCAGCCGCGCGAGCGCAGCCGCCATACCGCGGTCTGGAGCGGATCCCCGTCATCTGCAGTCGTTCCGGAACCAGACATGGCGGTATGCGCCACGTTGCCCTCCCCGAGCGCGCCATCGAGCTGCTGAGTCGCGCTCGCATCTCAACACGGAATGGCACGCCGGGCCAAGGGGGGTGCGTGAATGAGTTCACAATCGTCCGGCACCGGCCGGGACCGACGGTCAGCTCATGCGGAGCGCCAGGAAGAAGTCCAGCTTGTCCTCGAGCCGGGACAGGTCACGGGCCGTCAACTGCTCGATCCTGCCCACCCGGTAGCGCAGCGTGTTGACGTGCAGGTGCAGTCGCGTCGCGCACCGCGTCCACGAACCGTCGCAGTCCAGGAAGGCCTCCAGGGTCGGGATGAGCTCGGCCCGGTGGCGCCGGTCGTAGTCGCGCAGCGGGTCGAGCAGCCGGGCCGTGAAGGCGCGCCGCACGTCGTCCGGCACGAACGGCAGCAGCAGGACGTGCGAGGCCAGCTCGTGGTGGCCGGCCGCGCACACCCGGCCGGGGCGGGCGGCGGCGACCCGGCGGGCGTGCCGGGCCTCCTCCAGGGCGCCGCGCAGCCCCTCGGCGGAGTGCACCGCGGCGCTGACACCCAGTGTCAGGCGGCCGTCGTCGGCGAGGCCCGCCGAGAGCGGCGCGCGCACGGTGGACAGCAGCGCGTCGGCGTGCAGGCCGCCCTCCGCGCCCTCGGGCGTGACGGCGGGCAGCGGTACGAGCGCGATCGCCTCGTCGCCCGCGTGCGCCACCGCGATCCGGTCGGAGGACTCGGGGCCCACCACCGCGGGGTCGACCAGGATCTCCTCCAGGAGCGACTGGGCGACCGGTCCGCCCGCGATCTCGGCGCCCGAGTCGCGCTCCCAGTCCACCCGGGCCACCACGACCTGCCAGTGCGGCGCCGAGCCGAGGCCGGGCAGCAGCACCGGGGCCGCGACTCTGAGGCGGGCCGCGATCTCGGCGGGCGCGGCGCCGGTCTGCACCAGCTCCAGGACCTCCTGGGCGAGCCGGCGGCGCACCGTGCGGGCCGCGTCGCGCCGGTCGCGCTCGACCGCGATGAGCTGGGTGACGCCCTGGAGGAGGTCGAGCCGGGCGGCCGGCCAGTCGCTCGCGTCGGCCTCGACGGCGAGCAGCCAGTCCGAGAGCACCGTCTCGCGCACGTCCCGGGCGGCGGGCGCGGCGCCCCGTCCGTGGTTGCGGATCGGGAAGAGCGAATAGGTCACGCCGCCGACGGTGGCCCGGTGCGGGCCGCGGCGGCCGGTGCGGGTCGCACCCAGGTGCTCGGCCGCCAGGGCGGCGCCCACCGCGGGGGTCAGCGGGTCGCCTGCGCCGGCGATCCGGCGGCCGGTGGGGGAGAGCACCCAGGCCCGCAGGTCGAGGTCCGAGCCGAGCAGGTCGAGGACCACTTCGGGGCCGCCGCCCGCCGGGCCGGACGTCATCAGCCTGCGGTGCCGGTCGACGACGGCCGCGAGGTCGCCCGCGCGCTCGCCGGAGACCTGCCGTACGACGTGCTCGGTGATGGTCGCGAACGCGACCGACTCGTTCACCGCGAAGAGCGGGAGCCGATGGCGAGAACAAGCCATGACGAGATCGTCGGGAATGGCGCCGAGCTCGGCCTCGCCCGCCGCCAGGCCCGCCACCCCGGCACTCGCCAGGATGCGTACGAATGGCTCAGAATCCTCGGCGTCCCGGCGCCAGGCGAGACCCGTCAGGACGAGCTCGCCACCGGTCAGGTAGCGGCTCGGATCCCGCAGGTCAGTGGTCATGACTCCCCGCACCGTGCGGTCCAGCTCGTCCTCGCCGCCGAGCAGCCGCAGCCCCAGCGCGTCGGTTTCCAGAAGTGCGCGCAGCCGCATCGCGTGTCGCCGCCGATCTGTCTTGATGTTGCCGTTGGAAAGCGGTGAGGTAACGGAGCACCGCCTTTCATACGAATCTACAAGACGTGAGCGGAGACCAGCCAACTCCTTCATGGTTTCGGTGACTGCACCCGAGGGATCGGGACTTGTGTACTGATTCCACACCGCGTTAACAGCACATGAACGACTGAGATGTCGAGGGCCTGCCGTCCCCGGGACCCGCGCGAACGACCCCGAATTTGAGAATCGGAAGAGAGCCACTCATGGACTTCCTTCGCCCCGCCAGCTGGGAGGAGGCGCTCGCCGCCAAGGCAGAGCACCCCACCGCTGTGCCCATTGCGGGTGGCACCGATGTGATGGTCGAGATCAACTTCGACCACCGGCGGCCCGAGTACCTCCTGGACCTCAACCGCATCGGCGAGCTGGCCCAGTGGGAGGTCGGGCAGGAGAGCGTCCGGCTTGGCCCCTCCGTCCCGTACACCAAGATCATGGAGAACCTGCGGACCGAGCTGCCGGGTCTGGCGCTCGCCTCGCACACGGTCGCGTCGCCGCAGATCCGCAACCGCGGCGGCGTCGGCGGCAACCTCGGCTGTGCCTCCCCGGCCGGTGACGCCCACCCCTCGCTGCTGTCCTCCGGCGCGGACGTCGAGGTCGAGTCGCAGGCGCGCGGCGTGCGGCTCATCCCGATCGACGAGTTCTACAAGGGCGTCAAGCGCAACGCGCTCGAGGCGGACGAGCTGATCAAGGCCGTCCACATCCCCAAGGCGGACGGCCCCCAGCAGTTCTCCAAGGCCGGCACCCGCAACGCCATGGTCATCGCGGTCTGCGCGTTCGGCCTGGCGCTGCACCCCGAGACCCGTACGGTCCGGACCGGCATCGGCTCGGCGGCCCCCACCCCCATCCGGGCGAAGGCGGCCGAGGAGTTCCTGAACGCGGCGCTCGAAGAGGGCGGCTTCTGGGACAACGGCAAGATCATCACCCCGTCGGTCGCGAAGCAGTTCGCCACGCTCGCCTCGGGCGCGTGCAACCCGATCGACGACGTCCGCGGCACCGCGAACTACCGCCGTCACGCCGTCGGCGTCATGGCGCGTCGCACGCTGATGTGGACCTGGGAGACGTACCGCGGCGGAAACGGCCGCACCCTTGAAGGAGCTGCATAACCATGCGCGTCAATTTCACGGTCAATGGCCGTAAGCAGGAGGCCGACGACGTGTGGGAGGGCGAGAGCCTTCTCTACGTCCTGCGCGAGCGCATGGGTCTTCCCGGTTCGAAGAACGCCTGTGAGCAGGGCGAGTGCGGTTCCTGCACGGTCCGCCTCGACGGCGTGCCGGTGTGTTCCTGCCTGGTCGCTGCCGGTCAGGTCGAGGGCCGCGAGGTCGTCACCGTGGAGGGCCTGGCCGACTACGCCGCCCACCGCGCCGACGCCCACCCCGGCGGCGGCTGCGCCTCCGGTTCCTGCGGCACGTCCATCGACGCCGCCAAGCGGTGGCAGGCCAAGCCCCAGGACGGGCAGACTGGAGAGGCGGGTTCGCTCTCCCCGATCCAGCAGGCGTTCATCGACGCCGGCGCCGTGCAGTGCGGTTTCTGCACCCCGGGCCTCCTGGTCGCCGCCGACGAGCTCCTGGAGCGCAACTCCGAGCCGTCCGACGCGGACATCCGCGAGGCGCTCTCGGGCAACCTGTGCCGCTGCACCGGCTACGAGAAGATCCTCGACGCGGTCCGCCTCGCGGCCGCCCGTCAGGAAGAGGCGGTCTGACCATGGCGCAGAACACCCGCACCACACCGGCCGGTACGCCCACCAACGTCACCCAGAACCACACCAAGGGCGGCATCGGCGAGTCGACGCTGCGCCCGGACGGCACCCTCAAGGTCACCGGTGAGTTCGCGTACTCCTCGGACATGTGGCACGAGGACATGCTGTGGGGCCAGACGCTCCGCTCCACCGTCGCCCACGCCGAGATCGAGAACATCGACATCTCCGAGGCCGTCGCGATGCCCGGCGTCTACGCCGTGCTCACCTACGACGACCTGCCGGCCAAGATGAAGAACTACGGCCTCGAAATCCAGGACACCCCCGTCCTGGCCCACGGCCGGGTCCGCCACCACGGTGAGCCGGTCGCCCTCGTGGCCGCCGACCACCCGGAGACCGCCCGCCGCGCGGCCGCCAAGATCAAGATCGACTACAAGGAACTGCCGGTGGTCACCGACGAGGCCTCCGCGCTCGCCGCCGACGCCCCGCTGATCCACGAGGGCCGCGACGACCACCACGCCGGTCACGTCCCGCACCCGAACATCGTGCACCGCCAGCCGATCATCCGCGGCAACGTGGAGGAGGCGCGCAAGCGCGCCGACGTGATCGTCGAGGGCGAGTACACCTTCGGCATGCAGGACCAGGCCTTCCTCGGCCCCGAGTCCGGCCTCGCCGTGCCCGCCGAGGACGGCGGGGTGGACCTGTACGTGGCCACCCAGTGGCTGCACTCGGACCTCCAGCAGATCGCCCCGGTCCTGGGCCTGCCGCCGGAGAAGGTCCGCATGACGCTCTCCGGCGTCGGCGGCGCCTTCGGTGGCCGCGAGGACATCTCGATGCAGATCCACGCCTGCCTCCTGGCGCTGCGCACGGGCAAGCCGGTCAAGATCGTCTACAACCGGTTCGAGTCCTTCTTCGGCCATGTGCACCGCCACCCGGCGAAGCTCCACTACGAGCACGGCGCCACCAAGGACGGCAAGCTCACGCACATGAAGTGCAAGATCGTCCTGGACGGCGGGGCCTACGCCTCGGCCTCCCCGGCGGTCGTCGGCAACGCCTCCTCGCTCTCCGTCGGCCCGTACGTCATCGACGACGTCGACATCGAGGCCATCGCGCTCTACACGAACAACCCGCCCTGTGGCGCGATGCGCGGCTTCGGCGCCGTCCAGGCCTGCTTCGCCTACGAGGCCCAGATGGACAAGCTCGCGGCGAAGCTGGGCATGGACCCGGTCGAGTTCCGCCAGCTCAACGCCATGGAGCAGGGCACGATCATGCCGACCGGCCAGGTCGTGGACTCCCCGGCCCCGGTCGCCGAGCTGCTGCGCCGGGTCAAGGCCCGCCCGCTGCCGCCCGAGCAGCAGTGGCTCGCGGCCGGCGAGGCGGCGGACGTCCGCGCCCTGCCGGGCGGCCTGTCCAACACCACGCACGGCGAGGGCGTCGTACGTGGCGTCGGCTACGCGGTCGGCATCAAGAACGTCGGCTTCTCCGAGGGCTTCGACGACTACTCGACCGCCCGTGTGCGCCTTGAGGTCATCAACGGCGAGCCCGTCGCGATGGTCCACACGGCCATGGCGGAGGTCGGTCAGGGCGGTGTCACCGTGCACGCCCAGATCGCCCGTACGGAGCTGGGTGTCACGCAGGTGACCATCCACCCGGCCGACACCCAGGTCGGCTCCGCCGGTTCCACGTCCGCCTCCCGGCAGACGTACATGACCGGTGGCGCGGTGAAGAACACCTGCGAGGCCGTCCGGGCCAAGGCCCTGGAGATCGGCCGCCGCAAGTTCGGCTCCTACCACCCCGCCTGGGCCACCGCCGAGCTGCTGCTCGAAGGCGGCAAGGTCGTCACCGACGGCGGCGAGGTCCTCGCCGACCTCGCGGACGTCCTGGAGGGCGAGGAGATCGACGTGGAGCTGGAGTTCCGGCACCGCCCGACCCAGGCCTTCGACCTCGTCACCGGCCAGGGCAACGGCCACGTCCAGTACACGTTCGCCGCGCACCGCGCGGTGGTCGAGGTGGACACCGAGCTCGGCCTCGTCAAGGTCGTCGAGCTGGCCACCGCCCAGGACGTCGGCAAGGCGCTCAACATGCTCTCCGTCGTCGGCCAGATCCAGGGTGGTACCACCCAGGGCCTCGGCGTCGCGGTGATGGAAGAGATCATCGTGGACCCGAAGACCGCGAAGGTGCGCAACCCCTCCTTCACGGACTACCTGATCCCGACGATCCTGGACACCCCGACCATCCCGGTCGACGTCCTGGAGCTCGCCGACCCGAACGCGCCGTACGGCCTGCGCGGTCTCGGCGAGGCCCCGACCCTCTCGTCCACCCCGGCCGTCCTCGCGGCGATCCGGGCGGCGACCGGTCTGGAGCTCAACAAGACCCCGGTCCGCCCCGAGCACCTCACGGGCACCGGAGCCTGATCCCTCCGGGGGTGTGGGTGAAAGAGATTTCTTCGCCGGGGGACTCGCGTCCCCCGGGCCCCCTCCTCCTCACAAGCCCTCCGGGCGGTGCGTGCCACCCAGGAACGTCACACTTCCGACGCCCGCACCGCCCGGAGCAGACCAGTACCGCACCGCTCGCGGTCCTCGCAGTAACCAGCAGTACGAGCACGACACGCACCATCGAGTCACACCAGCAACACCCGTAGCCATCTGCACTGCGGTACCGCGACCGGTACCCCGGCAGGAGCAGACACCGTTCGTCTCGGGCCGTCCCCCGGGTCGTGCAGCCCACGCATCATCCCAAATCCCGCAGCTTGTCTGACCTGAGGACTCAAGTCTTATGCGGGTGCCCCTGTGAACCTTGGGAGTAGGCACCATGACCCAGCAGTCCCTGGAGCCGAAGACCACCGCCGAGGACGCGGGCTCCGGCTCCCGTCCCCCCGCCGGCAGGTCTTGGCTCGACCGGTACTTTCACATATCCGAGCGAGGATCCACGCTCGCGCAGGAAGTGCGCGGCGGCATCACCACCTTCATGGCGATGTGTTACATCCTCCTGCTCAACCCGCTGATCCTGTCGACGCCGGACGTCAACAAGCACACGCTGGGCCACGCGGGCCTGGTGACCGCCACCGCTCTCGCGGCCGCGGCCAGCACCCTGCTGATGGGCTTCATCGGAAAGGTTCCGCTCGCGCTCGCCGCCGGACTGAACGTGTCCGCGGCCCTGACCACCCAGGTGGTCCCGAACATGACCTGGCCGCAGGCCATGGGCATGTGCGTCATGTACGGCGTCGTGATCATGCTGCTCGTCGTCACCGGCCTGCGCGAGATGATCATGAACGCCATCCCGCTGGCGCTCAAGCACGCGATCACCATGGGCATCGGCATGTTCGTCGCCCTGCTCGGCCTCGTGAAGGCCGGATTCGTCGGCAAGGGTCCCGAGCACGGACCTCCGGTCACCCTCGGCGCCACCGGACAGCTCGTCGGCTGGCCCGTCTTCTTCTTCGCGGTCACCCTGCTCCTGATCTTCGCCCTCCAGGCCCGCAAGGTCCCCGGCGCGATCCTGATCGGCATCGTCTCCGGCAGCGTCCTGGCCTTCGTGGTCACCAAGGTCGCCGGCCTGACCGACGCGGACTGGGGCGGCACCGCCCCCGCCCTCAAGGGCAGCGCGGTCTCCACGCCCGACTTCGGTCTCTTCGGCCACGTCGAGTTCGGCGGCTGGGGCTCCATCGGCGCCATCAGCGTCGGCATGATCGTCTTCACCCTGGTGCTGGCCGGCTTCTTCGACGCGATGGCCACCATCATCGGCGTCGGCCAGGAGGCCAAGCTCGCCGACGACCAGGGCCGCATGCCGGGCCTGTCCAAGGCGCTGTTCATCGACGGCGCGGGCGGCGCGATCGGCGGCGTCACCGGCGCCTCCGGCCAGACCGTGTTCATCGAGTCCGCCTCCGGCGCCGGTGAGGGCGCCCGTACCGGCCTCTCCTCGGTCGTCACCGGCCTGTTCTTCGCGGCCTGCCTCTTCTTCACCCCGGTCACCCAGCTGGTGCCCGCCCAGGTGGCATCCGCCGCCCTGGTCGTCATCGGCTCGATGATGATGAGCGCCGCCAAGCACGTCGACTGGAGCGACCGCTCCGTCTCCATCCCGGTGTTCCTCACCGTGGCGCTCATGCCGTTCACGTACAGCATCACCGCCGGTGTCGGCGCGGGCGTCGTCGCCTACACCGTGATCAAGGCAGCACAGGGCAAGTGGCGCGAGATCGGCGGGTTCATGTGGGCCCTGACGGCCGTCTTCACCATCTACTTCGCCCTCCATCCCATCGAGAGCTGGCTCGGCGTCAAGTAGCGGCCATGCCGTTGACGCCCTCCACACATCCGTAAGGAGACCGAACATGCTGGACATCGCCGAAGAGCTGAACCGGTGGGTCGAGCAGGGACGCGAGTTCGCCGTGGCCACCGTGGTGGCGGTCGGCGGGAGCGCGCCCCGGCAGCCGGGAGCCGCCCTCGCCGTCGACAGCGACGGCACGGCGATCGGCTCGGTCTCCGGCGGATGTGTGGAGGGCGCCGTTTACGAACTGTGCCGGCAGGCGCTCGAAGACGGCCAGACCGTCGTGGAGCGCTTCGGCTACAGCGACGAGGACGCCTTCGCGGTCGGACTGACCTGCGGCGGCGTCATCGACATCCTCGTCACCCCGGTGCACGCCGACGCGCCCGCCCGTGCGGTGTTCGCGGCCGCCCTGGCCACCGCCGCACGCGGCGAGGCCGCCGCGGTCGCCCGGATCACCGACGGCCCCGCCGACCTCATGGGCCGCGCCCTGCTCGTCCACCCCGACGGCAGCTACGAGGGCGTGCTCGGCGGACATCCCGAACTGGACCGCGCGGTGGCCGACGAGGCCACCGCCTACCTGGACGCAGGCCGCACCGGCACCCTCTCGCTCGGCGTCGACGGCCGTCTGTGCGGCCAGCCGCTGACCGTCCTGGTCGAATCGAGCGTCCCGGCCCCCCGCATGATCGTGTTCGGTGCCATCGACTTCGCCTCCGCCCTGGTCAGGGTCGGCAAGTTCCTGAACTACCACGTCACCGTGTGCGACGCCCGGCCCGTCTTCGCGACGAGGAACCGCTTCCCCGAGGCGGACGAGATCGTCGTGGAGTGGCCGCACAGGTACCTGGAGCGGACGCACACCGACTCCCGTACGGTGCTGTGCGTCCTGACCCACGACGCCAAGTTCGACATACCGCTCCTGGAGACCGCGCTGAAGCTGCCGGTCGCCTACGTCGGCGCGATGGGCTCGCGCCGCACCCACCTGGACCGCAACGAGCGGCTGCGCGAGGTCGGCGTCACCGAGCTCGAACTCAACCGCCTGCGCTCCCCGATCGGCCTCGACCTCGGCGCGCGCACGCCCGAGGAGACCGCGCTGTCCATCGCGGCGGAGATCGTCGCCAACCGGCGCGGCGGCAGCGGGGTCTCGCTGACCGGCGCGCACACGCCGATCCACCACGACGGCAAGGACACCCCGGTGGGCCGGATCGGTTCGGTGGCCTAGCCTCCCGCGTCCGTCCGGCCGCCGCACACCGGCCCTGGTGTGGTGTCCAGGCCCTGGGAGGGCGCGGCCGTCCCCAGCCTGGGCGATATGCATGTGACCGTCCGGTTTCGACCGGGTTAGGGTCGCCGCATGAGCGAGCTGGAGTTCCGCGACGTGCCCGAGTCCGACGTCGACCGCGCCCTGGAGCTCTGGTGGCTCGTCTTCCACGACCGCCCCGACGAGAAGGAGAAGCGCGCCTACCACCGGGCGATGGTGCTGCGCTGCGACCGCGTAGGCGCCTACGACGGGGACGCGCTCGTCGGCTTCCTCGTCGCGCACCGCCTCACCCTCTCCGTACCCGGCGGTGAACTGCCCTGCCCCGGGCTCACGTTCGTCTCCGTGGCCCCCACCCATCGACGGCGCGGCGTGCTCTCCGGCATGATCGCCGAGGTGTTCCGCCGGTGCGCCGAGCACGGCCGCCCCATCGCGGCGCTGTGGGCCTCCGAGGCCGCCATCTACGGCCGCTTCGGTTTCGGCGCGGGCACCCACGGCACCTCGGTCGAGATCAACTCGACCCGTCCGCTCGCCCTGCGCATCGAGCCGGACCGGCGCCCCCTGCGGCTGATCGACCCCGCCGACGCGCCCGCCGAACTCGGCCCCTACTACGAGGCGACCCGCGCCCGGCGCGCCGGGCGCATCGCGCGCGACACCGGCCGCTGGCGCGGCGAGTGGCTGCCCGAGACCGACGAGGACGACGAGGAACTCGGCCCGCCCCGCATCGTCGGCCTCGGCGCCGCCGGGGAGCCGCTCGCCGGGTACGCCCTCTACCGCACCCGGCGCGAGGACGACCCGGCCAAGCCCGGCACCGTGCAGGTGGCCGAGCTGGAGGCCGACACCCCGGCGGCCGAGGCCGCGCTCTGGAACTACCTCGCCGGCATCGACCTCACCGGCACCGTCCGCGCCTGGGGGCTCGCGCCGGACGACCCACTGCTCCTGTTCGCCACCGACCGGGACCAGGTCCGGGCCGTCGCCGAGTTCCCCGCGCTCTGGATCCGGCTCGTGGACGTCGGCGCCGCGCTCACCGCCCGCTCGTGGGCGGCCGAGGCGTTCCTCGTCCTGGAGGTCCGCGACGACCGCGTCCCGGCCAACGCGGGCCGCTTCCGCCTCGCGGCCTCCCCGCACGGCTGCACGTACGAGCCGACGGAGACCGCGCCCGACCTCACCTTCGACGTCCGCGACCTGGCCGCCTGCTACCTCGGCGGCACCGAGGTACGCCGTCTCGTCCGCGCGGGCCTGGTGACGGAGCACACCCCGGACGCGGCGGCGACCCTGGACGCGGCGCTGCGCACCGAGGAACTGCCGCACACGGTGGACGAGTTCTGACCGGCCGCGGCCGAGGCGGGGGCCGCGCCGCCGGGGAGTGACGAGGCTCTCGTTCGGGGACGTCCGCCGCCGGGCCGAAGGTCCCGCGCCGAACCGCCTGCTCACGGCGGGAACCGGAAGCCCCCTTGGCGCGGTCTTTGCCTGCGTGTTAGGGACGAAAGTCCCGGCGCGCGGTGTCCGCACCGGACCCCTCGTACCCCTGCGGTCGCGTCAACCTCCCTGCTGGCCAGTGAAGTTGCCGGAATTCGGGTGTTTTCCGGCGATACCCGGCTGGAGAATTCACATTTCGGGATTCGGGCGCGATCGTGCGATCGTGGCCAACCGGTGAAGCTCCGCAGCCGCACTGGCACGTATCGAGGGGATGGGGAAACCATGGCGCCACTGGCCGCCCACACACGCCGCATCGTGATGGCCGCAGCAACGGCCGTGGTCCTGACGGGCGGCGTCGCCGCCGCCGTCTTCCTCGGCAGTGACACCTCCGCCGACGGCCCCGGCCCGGCCCTCGCCCACTCCAGCACCACGTCCGACAACAAGCACGGCCACCCCGGCGGCTCGGCCGCGACCTCGGGGCCCGGCGGCGACAGCGCGCCGGACGGCTCGGACGGCTCCGGCGACGCGACGGGTCCGGCCGCGCCGCCCGGCGCCAGCGGGATATCCGAGACGATCGACCACGCCACCGAGAGCGGCGGCAAGTCCGTCTCGATCACCATCGACGACGGGCCGAGCCCGGTCTGGACGCCGAAGATCCTCGCCGTCCTGAAGCAGTACGGCGTCAAGGCGACCTTCTGCATGATCGGCCCGCAGGCCAAGGCCAACCCCGAGATGGTCAAGCAGGTCGTCGCGGCCGGGCACCGCCTCTGCGACCACACGGTCAGCCACGACGAGGCCATGAACAAGAAGCCCGTGGCCTACCAGAGCTCCGAGGTCCTCGACGCCCAGAAGATGATCGAGGACGCGGCCGACGGCGCCAAGGTGCAGTACTTCCGCGCCCCCGGCGGCGCCTTCACGCCCGACAACCGCCACATCGCCGCAGGCCACGGGATGCGGCCGCTCGGCTGGAACGTCGACACCAAGGACTGGAAGCAGCCCGGCACCGCGACGATCGTGAAGACGGTGAAGCAGCAGCTCAAGAACGGCCCGATCGTGCTCTTCCACGACGGCGGCGGCGACCGCGCCCAGACGGTCGCCGCGCTGAAGGAGCTGCTGCCCTGGTTGGCACAGCAGGGCTACACCTTCAGCTTCCCGGCGGTCTGAGCCGCCCGTCGCCCCCGGCGAGCGCCGAACGCCCGCACTCGCCTCGCGGGCACGGGAGTTGACGACCCGTCATATCTCATGACGGGTGCGGCGGTGCGTCCGTCGAACCGTTCGTGCGTCAGCTGCCGCCCATCCCGCCCTGCGCGGCGACCAGCGTGGTCCCGAGGCCGCGCACGGCCTTGCCCAGGGCGGGTGCGAGCGCGTCGAGCCGTCCGGTCGCCGCGTCGATGCGGTCCCGGTGGGCGCGGGCGTCCGCACGGGACACGACATGCCGCACCCCGCCCGCCGCGGCGAGCGCCAGGAGCACGGCGTCGTGCGGCGCGAGCGGCCCCGCGCCGTGCAGTTGCGCGGCGATCCCGTGTTGCAGGGCGCGTACGCCCGCCGCGTCCCGCACCGCCACCGAGCGCCGGGAGGCTCGGGCGAAGGCGGGCCGCTCCTCCACCGTGATCAGGCCCACGGCGGCGAGCCGGTCCTCGACCGCGCCCAGGGTCTCCGCGCGATCGGCCCGGATCCACGCCTTCCAGGTGCGCCGCTGCGCCCCGATTCGGTCGAGCGCGTGATCGAGAACGGGATCGCCCGTACGTCCCGAATCCGCGACCGCCACGTCGCCCGCACCGTCGGCGACGTGGCCCAGGAGGGCCAGCTCGGCGAGGACGGCCGCGCGCAGCAGGAATCCGGTCCTCGTGCGGTCGTACAGGGCTGCGGCATCGGAGTCGTAGGCCGCGAGATACATCCGGCCGTACAGGGTCTGCGTCATACGACCGACGGTACGGAACGCCCGCCGCGCGGGGATCCACCCGGCGGATGGATCCGCACTGGGACCGCGGTATGAGTGGGCGGGCGGCTCATACCGCGGGATGAGGCGGCGCGGATCCGCTCAGCCGCGGCGCGGCTCGACGAGACCGTGGTCGTACGCGGCGACCACCGCCTGCACCCGGTCGCGCAGCCCCACCTTGCGCAGGACCGCCGAGACGTGGGTCTTGACCGTCGCCTCCGAGAGGTGCAGCCGGGCGGCGATCTCGGGGTTGGACAGCGCCTGCCCGATCAGCGTGAGCACCTCCAGTTCGCGCGGCGACAGCCCGGCCAGCGCGTCCGGGGCCGGGGGCGCGGGCGCGGTGTGCGCGAAGCGGTCGAGCATGCGCCGGGTCACGGTGGGCGCCAGCAGCGCGTCCCCGCGCGCCACGACCCGGACGGCCTCGGCGAGCTCGGCGGGCCGGATGTCCTTGAGGAGGAACCCGCTGGCCCCGGCCCGCAGCGCGGTCAGTACGTGCTCGTCGAGGTCGAAGGTCGTGACGACCAGGACCCGGGTGGCACTGCCCGACGCGACGATCGCCCGCGTCGCCTCGATGCCGTCCATCACGGGCATCCGTACGTCCATCAGGACGACGTCGGGGCGCAACTCCGTGACCAGGCGCACCGCGTGCCGACCGTCGGCGGCCTCGCCGACCACTTCGAGGTCGTCGCGGGCGTCGATGATCATGCGGAATCCGCCGCGTACGAGTGTCTGGTCGTCGGCCACCACCACGCGGATCGTCACGCCTCGTACCTTAGGGCCCGCCCTGGCCCGGGGCTCGCCCCGGCCCGCCGCGGTTCCGCTCCCGCCCGGCCGCCGGGGCCTCCGCGCTGTCGGCTGCGGGCCGAGTGCCGCTTGCGCAGTTCCCCGCGCCCCTGATTCCGCCTGTCTGCGGGCCGTGCGTGGTCGTTCCCCGCGCCCCCAACCCCGATTCCATCCGCGGGCCGTGCGTGGCTGGTCGCGCCGTTCCCCGCGCCCCTAACGCCGTTTTCGTCTGCGGGCCGTGCGTGGCTGGTCGCGCCGTTCCCCGCGCCCCTAACCCCTTGTCGTCCGCGCGTCGTGTGTGGCTGGTCGCGCCGTTCCCCGCGCCCCTGATCCCGTTTCCGTCTGCGGGCCGTATGTGGCTGGTCGCGCAGTTCCTCGCGCCCCTAACCCCGTTTCGGCTGGGGGGTCTCGTGGGGCCGAGGGGCGGTTCTCTTGGGCTTCGGGGTGGTTCAGGGGGACGGGCGCGTTGGTAGTACCGCTTGGACTGTGAAGCCTCCGGTCGGGGTGGGGGTGGCCTTCAGGGTGCCGCCCAGCAGTGTTGCTCGTTCGCGCATGCCCGTCAGACCTCGGCCCGAGCCCATGGAGCGCCAACTCCGGCCGGTGGGGCGGCCGTTGTCGGTCACCTCGATGCGTACCGACTCCTCGTCGTAGCGGACCGACACCCGCACCAGGCTCGCCCCGGCGTGCCGCAGCGTGTTGGTCAGCGCCTCCTGGACGATCCGGTAGCCCGCCAGGTCCACGGCGGACGGAGGCGCGGCCACCCGGCCCTCCTCGTGGAGCTCGACGGCGAGCCCGGCGGCGCGGGTGCTCGCGGCCAGCTCGGCGAGGTCCGCGAGCCCGCGCGGTGGACGGCGCCCGTCGTCCCCGTCTCCGTCCGCGTCCGCCTCCGCACGCAGCAGGACCCGCAGCTCACCGAGTGCCGAGCGCCCCGCGCTGTCGATGGCGCGCAGCGCCTGCCGGGCCTGTTCGGGGTGGGTGGTGAAGACGTCCTCGGCGGCGCCGGCCTGGATCACCATCACCGACACCGTGTGGGCCACCACGTCGTGCACCTCGCGGGCGATCCTGGCCCGCTCCTCGGCCACCGCCCGCCGCGTCTCGGCGGCGAGCCGGTCCAGCTGGGCCCGGCGCCACTGCCCCGCGGTCCAGGCCAGCGTCACGGCCAGCACATGGCTGACGAGCACCAGCGCGCTGCCGCCGACAAGGGCGAGCGGGGCGAGTGCGAGCATGCCAAGGAGCCACCAGCGGGACATACGGGCCGGGCGCAGCGCCGACAGGACGCACAGCGCGAGCTGGGCCCCGAGCAGGGAGCCCGTCAGGCTCAGCGCCGGGAGGAGCAGCCACATCGCGGCCCCGAGCGAGGCGCTCACGGCGAGGACGGCACCGGGCCGTGCCACCACCCACCACAGCGCCACGACCTGCAGGACGGCGAGGCCCAGCGCGACGGCGGCCCGCCCGCCGGAACCGGCCCCGGCGGCGAGACAGGCGGGCACGGCCACCCCGAGCACCAGCAGCGCCGAAGCCACCCGCAACGCCCCGACCGCCCGGGCCGGGGGAGGGGATCCACTACCGTCCGGACCGCGCATGTGACCCACGCCGCGACGCTATCAACCCCCGCGCCCGGTGCCCCGCGCACGACGCCCGGCGGTCACTTCGCGGGCCGGCGGGAGCGGGCCATCCGCGCCGCGACCGTGCGCGGCACATGACGTACGGCGAAGGCGTACGCCTTGTACTGGAGCCCCGTGATGCTCACCGGACGCCCGCGGCGCAGGTCCTTCAGGGCCTGCTCGACGACCTTCTCCGCGTCGAGCCAGGCCCACTCGGGCAGCGAGCTCACGTCCATCCCGGCCCGCTCCTGGAACTCCGTACGCGTGAAGCCGGGCACGAGGGCGAGGACGCGGACGCCGTGCGGGGCCAGGTCGACGCGCAGGGACTCGCTGAAGGCGGTCAGCCACGCCTTGGCGGCGCCGTAGGTGCCCGTGGGCAGAAGGCCGGCCACCGAGGAGACGTTGAGGACGACGCCCCGACCGCGCGCGGTCATCCCCGGCACGGCCGCGTGCGTGAGCCGCAGCGGCGCCCGCACCAGCAGGTCGAGCATCCGCTCCTCGTCGTCGACGGGGCTGTGCGGGAAGGGTGCGGGAAGGCCGGAACCAGCGTTGTTGACGAGGACGTCCACCGGGTCCTCGGCCGAGGCGAGCCGCTCCTCGACCCGGCGGCAGTCCTGCGGGTCGACCAGATCGGCGGCCAGCGTCTCGACCCGCACCCCGTGCCGGGCCCGCAGCTCCTCGGCCGTCCGCCGCAGCCGCTCCTTGTCCCGGGCGACCAGCACCAGAGCGCATCCGAAGCCCGCGAAGCGCTCCGTGAAGGCGGCACCGATGCCCGAGGTCGCACCGGTGATCAGGACAGTGGTCATGGCGGCTCTCGTTTCTCCGGGGAGGCGGGCCGGGCGCCCGTGCACCGGACCAGTCTTCGCGGACGCCGCGGAAGATCAAGTGCGAGGGTGCATAACTGGCCAGTTCGGACACCCCGTCGAAGGTGACCCCGGCAGCGGAGAAGCACAATATCTGTCGTGGCGACCACGGAATTTTACGCAAAGTACGGCGAGGCTTCCTGGTGGCGCGCGCGAAATAGCAGTATTCGCCGTGCCGCCCTGCCGGATCCGTGCTACTGTTGATCCCAGTTGCAGTTGTGGTTCCCAAAGACTTCAAGTGCCTTGATGGTTTTATGCCGTCGGGCGCTTTTGTATTTCCGGTGCTTTTTCCGGACGGGGCAATCATCGCGGTAACGACGGGGTCAGCACAGTGCGGACCCCCGGGCATTGCCCCGAAGGAGATATGACATGGCTACTGGCACCGTGAAGTGGTTCAACGCGGAAAAGGGCTTCGGCTTCATCGAGCAGGAGGGTGGCGGTCCGGACGTGTTCGCGCACTACTCCAACATCGCCGCCCAGGGCTTCCGTGAGCTTCAGGAAGGCCAGAAGGTGAACTTCGACGTCACGCAGGGCCAGAAGGGCCCGCAGGCCGAGAACATCACGCCTGCCTGACGCTGAGGCGTTTTCTGCACGCGGCTGGGGCTCGCACCTTGGGGTGCGGGCCCCAGCCCGTTGCTGTTCCACCGGGCCCGCCGTCCCTTCGTGACGGCACTCCACACGGCCCGCGGGACACCGGGCAGCCGCCCGTCTGTCCCGCCACGCAGCGGACGAACCGCCACGGCCACGGCCGGGGCCCGGCTCAGCCCGCTGTCCTGATCCGGCCCGTCCGCCTTCCCAGGCGGCGGATTCCCGGCATTCCGACACCGGGCGGGGAATTTCCACGCCTTCGTGCGGCCGGATCGGAATATTCGACTTCTGTTTCCGGCTCGTTCTTGCGATGTCCCGGTGGTAATTCCACCGGGAGTCCCTCGATACGTGCCATATCGAGGAAGGTTCTCCGTGAACCGTTCAGCTCGCACGAACGACCGCTACTCCGCCGCCCGTAAGAGCGGCGCCGACCGCGGGGCCCGTTTCCGGCCCCAGGGCGCGAACCGCTCCGGCGGCGGCCGCAGGCCCGCCGCCCCGCAGGGCGAGTTCGCCCTCCCCGACACCATCACCCCCGCGCTGCCCCCCGTCGCGTCGTTCGGCGAGCTCGGCATGCCGACCGAGGTGCTCGACCTGCTCGCCGGCCTGGGCATGAACGAGCCGTTCCCGATCCAGGCGGCCACCCTGCCGAACTCGCTGGCCGGCCGGGACGTCCTGGGCCGCGGCCGCACCGGCTCCGGCAAGACCCTCGCCTTCGGGCTCGCCCTGCTGGTGCGCACCGCCGGGCGCCGCGCCGACTCCAAGAAGCCCCTCGCGCTGATCCTGGTCCCCACGCGTGAGCTGGCCCAGCAGGTCACCGACGCGCTCACCCCGTACGCCCGTGCCCTGCGGCTGCGGATGGCCACCGTCGTCGGCGGCATGTCGATCGGCCGCCAGGCCGGTGCGCTGCGCTCCGGCGCCGAGGTCGTCGTGGCCACGCCGGGTCGGCTCAAGGACCTCATCGAGCGCCGCGACTGCCGCCTGGACCAGGTCGCCATCACCGTCCTGGACGAGGCCGACCAGATGGCGGACATGGGCTTCATGCCGCAGGTCACCGAGCTCCTCGACCAGGTGCGCCCGGAGGGGCAGCGGATGCTGTTCTCGGCCACCCTGGACCGCAACGTCGACCTGCTGGTCCGCAAGTACCTGCACGACCCGGTGGTCCACTCCGTCGACCCGTCGGCGGGCGCGGTGACCACCATGGAGCACCACGTGCTGCATGTGCAGAGCGCCGACAAGTACGCCACGACCACCGAGATCGCGGCCCGCGACGGCCGGGTGATCATGTTCCTGGACACCAAGCACGCCGTCGACCAGCTCACCAAGCACCTGCTCCAGAGCGGTGTGCGGGCCGCGGCGCTGCACGGCGGCAAGTCCCAGCCGCAGCGCACGCGCACGCTGGCCCAGTTCAAGACCGGTGACGTGTCCGTGCTGGTCGCGACCAACGTCGCGGCGCGCGGCATCCACGTCGACAACCTCGACCTCGTGGTGAACGTCGACCCGCCGACCGACCACAAGGACTACCTCCACCGCGGCGGCCGCACCGCCCGCGCCGGCGAGTCCGGCAGCGTCGTCACGCTCGTCCTGCCCAACCAGCGCCGCGAGATGAGCCGCCTGATGATGGCCGCCGGGATCACCCCGATGATCACCCAGGTCCGCTCCGGCGAGGCCGAGCTGAGCCGCATCACCGGCGCCCAGGCGCCCTCCGGCATCCCCGTCACCCCCGCGGCGGCCCCGGCGGAGCGCCCCAAGCAGCGCGGCCAGGCCCCGTTCCGCGGCCGCGGCACCGCACGCGGCCAGTCCTCCGGCCGGGTCGGCACCTCGCGTCGCTCGGGCGAGTCCCGCGAGCTGGCCGAGGCCCGCAAGGCCGCCCGGGTCCGCCGGGCCGCCTGACCCGTCCCAGGGCGGCCGGACCCCCACCGGCCGCCCTCGGCTCCGTACCACCCCTCCGAATCCGTCAACGCGCCCCGGACGACCACGAGTTGATCCGCGTGAGGCGGGTTTTCACGGCTCCCCGGCAGCGCCGGCCCATCCCCGCGTCAACGACGCGACAACACGGCCGAACCGCCTCGATGCCCCCGCGGCCCCGCCTGCGGGGGCATCGGCGTATGAGAGCCGTCAAGGACGTGCCGCGGGCCGTCAGAGGGGCGTCAACGGAGGCCGAAAGCGGCTGGTGAGGAGGTTTGCTCAGGGAGTCCGTTCTTTTCGAGCCTCTCTGAGGAGTCCACGATGGCCGACCTGGCCTTCGTCGTCACCACGGTCGCGGTCTTCGCGCTGGTGGCGCTCATCGCCAAGGGGGTGGCGAAGCTGTGACTGCCGAGAACATCGTCGGCCTGATCGTGGCCGTCGCCCTGCTGGGTTACCTCGTCCTCGCCCTTGTGTATCCGGAGAGGTTCTGAGCCCCGCCATGTCTCCTGTTCTCGCTGGTGTGCTCCAGTTCCTCGCGCTCGCGGTGGCCCTGGGCCTGGCATACCGTCCGCTCGGCGACTACATGGCCCGGGTCTACTCCGCCGACAGGCATCTGCGTGTCGAGAAGTGGATCTACCGGGCCATCGGCGCCAACCCCTCCGCCGAGATGCGCTGGCCCGCCTATCTGCGCGGCGTCCTCGCCTTCTCCGCGGTGAGCGTCCTCTTCCTCTACCTGATGCAGCGCCTCCAGGGTTCGCTGCCCGGCTCGCTCGGGTTCGTCTCGATCCCCGCGGACCAGGCGTTCAACACGGCGGCGTCGTTCGTGGCGAACACGAACTGGCAGTCGTACTCGGGTGAGCAGGCGATGGGCCACGTCGTGCAGACGGGCGGCCTGGCGGTGCAGAACTTCGTGTCCGCCGCCGTCGGCATCGCCGTCGCCGTCGCTCTCGTGCGGGGCTTCGCCCGCTCCCGCACCGGTGAACTGGGCAACTTCTGGGCGGACCTGGTGCGCGGCACCGTCCGCATTCTGCTGCCCATCTCGGTGATCGGCGCGCTCGTCCTGGTCGCCTGTGGCGCGATCCAGAACTTCTCCGGCATCCACGAGGTCGGCCAGTTCATGGGCGGCTCGCAGCAGTGGAACGGCGGCGCGGTCGCCTCGCAGGAGGCGATCAAGGAGCTGGGCACCAACGGCGGCGGTTACTTCAACGCCAACTCGGCCCACCCCTTCGAGAACCCCAACGGGTTCACCAACCTCTTCGAGGTCTTCCTGATCCTGGTCATCCCGTTCGCGCTGACCCGCACCTTCGGCCGCATGGTCGGCTCGGTCCGGCAGGGCTACGCGATCCTGGCGACGATGGTGGTGATCTGGGTCGGCTTCACCGCCCTGATGATGTGGACCGAGTTCCACCACGGCGGCCCCGCGTTCGACCTCGCGGGCGGTGCCATGGAGGGCAAGGAGAACCGGTTCGGGGTCGGCGGATCGTCGATCTTCGCGGTCGCCACCACCCTCACCTCCACCGGCGCGGTGGACGCCTTCCACTCCTCGTTCACCGGCTTCGGCGGCGGCCTCACCATGCTGGGCATGCAGCTCGGCGAGATCGCGCCGGGCGGCACCGGCTCCGGTCTGTACGGCATGCTGATCATGGCGATCATCGCGGTGTTCATCGCGGGCCTGATGGTGGGACGTACACCGGAGTACCTGGGCAAGAAGATCGGCACCCGCGAGATCAAGTTCGCGGCCTGCTACATCCTGGTCACCCCCGCCCTCGTCCTGATCTTCACGGCCATCGCGATGGCCATGCCGTCCACGCTGACGTCGATGACGAACTCGGGCGCCCACGGCTTCTCCGAGGTGCTGTACGCCTACACCTCGGCCGCCAACAACAACGGCTCCGCCTTCGCGGGCCTCAACGCCAACACCCCCTGGTTCAACACCAGTCTCGGCCTGGCCATGCTGCTCGGCCGGTTCATCCCCATGGTGTTCGTGCTGGCCCTGGCGGGCTCGCTCGCGGAGCAGCAGCCCATCCCGGAGACGGCGGGCACGCTGCGCACCAACAAGCCGCTGTTCACCGGCCTGCTGGTCGGGACCGTGATGATCGTCGCGGGACTGACCTACTTCCCGGCGCTGGCTCTCGGCCCGCTCGCGGAGGGGCTGGCGTCATGACCACCAATCTGAAGCACGAGGACGAGATGTCCACCGCAACACCCACGCGCGCGCCCCACAGCGACGTCCCCGGCGGGCACAAGGACCAGGGCAAGGTCGGGGGCGGCATGTTCGACCCGAAGGCGCTGGTCAAGTCCTTCCCGGACGCGGTCAAAAAGCTCGACCCGCGCGTCATGGTCAAGTCCCCGGTCATGTTCGTGGTGGAGATCGGCTCCGTGCTCACCACGATCCTGGCGGTCAAGAACCCCGGGGAGTGGTTCGGCTGGGCGATCGCCGCGTGGCTCTGGCTGACCACGATCTTCGCCAACCTGGCGGAGGCCGTCGCCGAAGGACGCGGCAAGGCGCAGGCGGACACCCTGCGCAAGGCCAAGACCGACACCGTCGCCCGCCGCCTGAACGGGAGCGCCGAGGAGCAGGTCCCGGGTACGGAGCTGCGCGTCGGTGACCTGGTCGTCTGCGAGGCGGGCGACATCATCCCCGGCGACGGAGACGTCGTCGAGGGTGTCGCATCCGTCGACGAGTCCGCGATCACCGGTGAATCGGCCCCCGTCATCCGCGAGTCGGGCGGTGACCGCAGCGCGGTGACCGGTGGTACGAAGGTGCTGTCCGATCGCGTCGTCATCAAGATCACGACGAAGCCGGGCGAGACGTTCATCGACCGGATGATCAACCTGGTCGAGGGCGCGGCCCGTCAGAAGACCCCCAACGAGATCGCCCTCAACATCCTGTTGGCGTCCCTCACGATCGTCTTCCTGTTGGCCGTGGTGACGTTGCAGCCCTTCGCGATGTACGCGAAGGCCGAGCAGTCCATGATCGTGCTTGCCGCGCTCCTGGTCTGCCTGATCCCGACCACGATCGGCGCGCTGCTGTCCGCGATCGGCATCGCGGGCATGGACCGCCTGGTCCAGCGCAACGTCCTGGCCATGTCCGGCCGGGCGGTCGAGGCCGCCGGTGACGTTTCCACGCTGCTGCTCGACAAGACCGGCACCATCACCCTGGGCAACCGCCAGGCGTCCGAGTTCGTGCCGGTCCGCGGCACCACGGAGGCCGAGGTCGCCGACGCCGCCCAGCTCTCCTCCCTCGCGGACGAGACGCCCGAGGGCCGCTCGATCGTGGTCCTCGCGAAGGAGAAGTACGGGCTTCGCGAGCGTCACCAGGGCGAACTCGTGGGAGCCGAGTGGATCGCGTTCACCGCCCAGACCCGCATGTCGGGCGTGGACGTGGACGGACGCAAGGTCCGCAAGGGTGCGGCCGGTTCGGTGGTCGCCTGGGTCAAGGAGCAGGGCGGCAGTGTCGCAGAGGACGCCCAGGCGCTCACCGACCGGATTTCCCAGGCTGGTGGCACGCCGCTGCTGGTGGCTGTGGAAGACGCGGACGGCGCGCGGGTCCTGGGTGTCATCCACCTCAAGGACGTCGTCAAGGAGGGCATGAGGGAGCGGTTCGACGAACTGCGCCGGATGGGCATCAAGACGGTCATGATCACGGGTGACAACCCGCTGACCGCGAAGGCCATCGCCGAGGAAGCGGGCGTCGACGACTTCCTCGCGGAGGCCACGCCCGAGGACAAGATGGCGCTGATCAAGCGGGAGCAGGCGGGCGGCAAGCTGGTCGCGATGACCGGTGACGGCACCAACGACGCCCCGGCCCTCGCCCAGGCCGACGTCGGCGTGGCGATGAACACGGGTACGTCGGCCGCGAAGGAGGCCGGCAACATGGTCGACCTCGACTCCAACCCGACCAAACTGATCGAGATCGTCGAGATCGGCAAGCAACTCCTCATCACCCGGGGCGCGTTGACGACGTTCTCGATCGCCAACGACGTCGCGAAGTACTTCGCGATCATCCCGGCGATGTTCGCCGTGGTCTACCCGGGCCTCGACAAGCTCAACATCATGAGCCTGCACAGCCCCCAGTCCGCGATCCTGTCCGCGGTCATCTTCAACGCGCTCATCATCATCGCCCTCGTACCGCTGGCCCTGAAGGGCGTGCAGTACAAGCCGACCAGCGCCGACAAGATGCTCCGCCGCAACCTGGGGATCTACGGCCTCGGCGGTCTGATCGCCCCGTTCGTCGGCATCAAGATCATCGACCTGCTCATCTCCCTCATCCCCGGGCTGCGTTGAAATGAAAGAGTGCTGACCCACGATGAACAACTCTGTTGGAAACACCGCCCGGTTGCTCGGCGCCGGACTGCGCGCGCTGCTCGTCCTGACCGTGGTCTGCGGCGTGATCTACCCGCTCGTCGTCACCGGAATCGCCCAGCTCGCCTTCCCGGGCAAGGCCAACGGGTCCGAGATCAAGGCGGACGGCAAGGTCGTCGGCTCCTCGCTCATCGGGCAGACCTACAACCTCCCGAAGAAGGACCCGAACAACGCCGACGAGGCCGCGCAGCCGGACCTGAAGTGGTTCCAGCCGCGCCCCTCCAACGGGCTCGCCGCGAACAGCGTCAACACCCAGTACAACCTGCTGGTGTCGGGCGCGACCAACCTCTCCGGTGACAACGAGAAGCTGATCAAGCAGGTCAAGGACGCCAAGGACGCGGTCGTCAAGGACAACTCGACGCCCGGCCACCCGGTGGACCCGGCCGACGTGCCCGCCGACGCGGTCACCTCCTCCGGCTCCGGCCTCGACCCGCAGATCTCACCGGCGTACGCCAAGCTCCAGGTGAACCGCGTCGCCGAGCGCAACCACCTCGACGTCAAGCAGGTCGAGAAGCTCGTCACCGACAACACCAGCGGCCGGATCCTCGGCTTCATGGGCGAACCCGGCGTCAACGTCCTCAAGCTGAACATCGCACTCAAGGAACTCACGCAGAAGTGAGCCACTTACGACGGCGGGCGGGAGCCGCGGGTCCGGAAGACCACCGGGCCCCGGCTCCCGCGGCCCGCGCACGACAGAAAGGCGGCACGCCGATGACCCGGGTGCTGGTGGTCGAGGACGAACCACAGCTCGTACGGGCTCTTGAGATCAACCTGAAGGCGCGCGCGTACGAGGTGGATTCGGCGGCGGACGGCGCCAGCGCCCTCCAACTCGCCGCCGTACGGCCCCCGGACGCGGTCCTGCTCGATCTCGGCCTGCCCGACATGGACGGCATCGAGGTGATGCGGCGGCTGCGGAGCTGGTGCCGCGCGCCGATCCTGGTGGTCTCCGCGCGCAACACCTCCGACGAGAAAGTCGAGGCGCTGGACGCCGGCGCCGACGACTACATCACCAAGCCGTTCAGCATGGACGAGCTCCTGGCCCGGCTGCGGGTCGCGACCCGCAGGGCCGAACCGGCCGCGAAGAGCGCGGACGGGGGAGTCGTCACCACCCAGGCCTTCACGCTCGACCTCCTCGCCAAGAAGGCGCGACGCGCCGGACACGACGTGCGGCTCACCCCGACCGAGTGGCACCTCCTGGAAGTCCTGATCCGCAACCGCGGCCGACTGGTGAGCCAGCGCCAGCTGTTGCAGGAGGTGTGGGGCCCCAGCTACCGCACGCAGAGCAACTACCTCCGGGTGTACATGGCCCAGCTGCGGCGCAAACTCGAGACGGACCCCGCGCACCCCCGGTACCTGATCACATCCCCGGGCATGGGGTACCGCTTCGAGGTGTGACGGCCGGGCGCGGTACGCGGACCTCCCCGCACCCTGCCGACCCCGCGACCGGGGGGCGCCGTCCTCAACTCCCTTGGCGTCCTTGACGTCTGGCAGCGGGGACGCCACTGTTCGGCTCGGGGACGTCGGGTCCGAGGCGCCGCCCGTGTGTCCGCCTCCGTGTCGCGTCACGCGACCGGTCGCGTTCGATCCGCGGGGCACGCCGGTACCGGACGTGTGCCCGAGGTCTCCTCCAGGGCGGCGGGCGCGGCACAGGAAGGGGCTGGCACATGACAGCGGTCCTCAGTACGGGGTGGGACAGCGTGCGGCAGCGGGCCAGGCTGAGTGCCTGGGCACCCGGGGGCGACGCGCCCGTGGAGAGGCCGACCGCGCTCGGGCGGGCGGAGCTCCTCGGGCGGCTGCGCTGGGAGGTCATCCAGGGCGGCTCCCTGTTCCTGACGTATCCCCAACTCCTCGACGGAGCCGCCTTCGCGGTGCTGCGGCCCGCCGAACTCCTCGACGAGCTGGCGATCCGCGCGATCGGCGGAGGCGCGGTCCTGCCGATCCGGGTGAACTCCCGGAACGCGGACCTGGCCGGCCAGCTGACGGCGATGCTCTCGACCGGATTCCTCTTCTCCTCGCTCCCCGTCTCCGACGGCCAATGCCTGTGCCTCCAGCGGGAGTTGGCCGCCCGCGCGGACGCCGGCGCCGCTGCCGAAGCCCTCGCGGCCGAGGGACCGGCCGCCGTGGCGGACCGGTTGCTGACGGCCACGGGGGTCCTCGACACCGCGGTGCGGCGGCGCACGGTCGCCCGCTGGCGGGACTGGCTGGACGCCGCCGAGCGCGGCCTGCTGGAGGTCAGCCCGCTGGCACCGGCCGACTACCCGACCGCCTACGCGCTGCGTCCTCTGCCGCGCCCCGACGAGATGGCCGGTGAAGGGGGCCGGGCGGCGCTCGCCGCCTGGACCGGTGGACACCTCGACGTGAACGGCCTGCCCAGCCGGAGCCGCCTGTACGAGAGCCTCGACCCGCTCCTGCGCTCGGACGACCCCGCGGACCGGGCCGACGCGCGGATCCTGCGCGAGTCCTTCGACGAGACGTACTACCGGGCCATCGCGGTGAGCGAGGGCTGCATGCTGGGGCTGGCCTCGCCGCGCCGCGGCATCCGGCGCCGCGAGGCGGCGGCGCTCGTGGAGCGGACACCGGTCGTCCGCTACCCGACCCGGTTCGAACTGCGGCTGGGCCTGATGACCGGTGCGCAATGGCAGCGCTACACGGACGACGCGGCCGACGCGCTGGCCGGTTGGTGGCACCGACGCGACCTCGCCGCCCTGCAGGAGGTGGGCGACCTGCTCGCCGACCGGACGAAGGAGCCCCCGGCCGACGGCGGGGATGAGGCCTCGGTGACCCGGCTCCAGCGGTTCACCCAGGGCGCGCGCGGGGCCACCGCCCAGATGGTCGCGGGCGGCGGGATGAGCCTGGCGACCAGCCTGCTCGGCGAGGGGATGCCGGGAGTCTTCGCCGCCGGCGCGGGCGGGGCGCTCGCCCCGGTGGTCGTCGCGGCCGTGGCGGCCGGGGTGACCCGCCTGACCGACTTCCGGGGCCGGTACGACGTGATAGAGCTTCCCGGGGTACTGGGAAGGAGCTCCTGATGGACACCGAGGCACCCCGCACGCACACCCGCAAGGCCTACACGGACGCCGACGGCGGCCGATGGTGCGAGGTCTACCTGGACACCTACCGGCTGCCCTCCGGCACCGAGACCGTCCGTCACCGCATCCGCGTCGGCGGCGGGCGCACCGGGGTCGTGGTGCTGGCCCGGCGCGGGGACGACGTGCTGCTGGTCCGCCAGTGGCGCCCCACGATCGGCCGCTGGGCCTGGGAGCTCCCGCGCGGTTTCGGGGAGACCGACCCCGTCTCGGACGCGCTGCGCGAACTGGTGGAAGAGGCGGGCCTGGTGGGCTCGGCGGCGGCCGCGGTGGCGTACCTGGACGTCGACTCCGGCTCGCTGGAGAGCGAGGTCGCCGTCGTCGAGGTCGCGGTGCGGGGCGACGCCCCCTTGCGCCCGGGCCCGGCCGGGGACGGGGAGGTCGCCGCCGCGCGGTGGTGGAGCCCCCGGGAGATCGCGCGGGCGGTCCGCGCGGGGGAGCTGCGGGACGGCTTCACGCTGGCCGCGCTCGGGGCGTCCCACGCGCTCCGGAGTTAGCCGGGGGCGTCCGACCGGCAGGGCTCGGCGCCCCGGCCCGCCCCGAGGACGCGTTCCGCCGCGGCCTTCCCCAGCAGCGAGTGGAGCAGGCGGGTCGGGGGCAGGGCCGGGTCGAGGTAGGTGTGTTCCTGGCGGTGTTCGACGACCGCGAGCATCTTGCGCAGGGTGGCGCGCGCGTCCTCCTGGCGGCCCGCGCGGTGCTGGGCCTGGCCCAGGAGCCCCAGGTGGAGGGGCAGGCGGAGGTGGGTCCGGGAAGGACGCAGCTCGGCCAGGGCGGACTGCATCAGCGTGATGCCCTCGGCTTCGCGACGGGAGTGCGCGAGCGCCCAGCCCTCGGGGAGGTTCAGCATCGCCTTCCAGTACAGCAGCCCGTGTTCGCCCGCGAGGCGCGCCCCCTCCGCGCCCGAGTGCAGCGCCGTGTCGACGTCGTCCTCCCAGGCCGCCAGGACCGCGTCCACATAGAGGGCGAAGGCGCGGTCCGACGGCCTGCTCTCGTACGCCGTCAACTGGAGCAGCTGACGGCGGCGTTCGGTCGCGGCGGCCCGGTCGCCGAGCAGCCAGTGCGTGAAGGCGTCGTAGGAACGACAGGAGACGCGCGGGTCGTGCTGGAACGTACGGGCCAGCGCGTGGCCCTCGCGGGCGAAGCGGTCAGCCGTCTCGACGGCGCCCTCCAGTTCGGCGAGCGCTTCGGGGAGCCGGCCGCGGATGTGCAGGACGATGCCCTCGCCGTAGGCCGCGCCCAGTTGGGCGACGGGGTGTCCGGTGCGGTCGGCGAGCGTGCGCAGCAGCGCGGAGAACCGGCGGGAGTCGTCGTAGCGCCCGGTGACCAGGAGGCCCGCGCACAGCGCCCACAGCACCGACGGGTCCTCGGGGGTCCGGGTGACGGCGCTGAGCGCGCGGCCCTGGCCGAGCAGCGCCTCGGCCTCGGCGTCGCCGTAGCCGCGGGTGATGGCCAGGACCTGGCCGAGCTGGATGTGCAGCCGCTGCTCCAGGGCGGGGGCCGCGTCGTCGCCCGGCGGCAGCAGGCCGATCAGGCGCACGGCGCGCCGCAGCCAGCTCTCCACCTGCTCGTACGCGAGGCTCTGTTCGGCCTGGTCGGCGGCGCGCAGCAGCCGGGGGAGGACCTCGCCGGGAGGCAGGGCGTCCTCGGCGCGCCAGCTGTGGTGGGCGACCCGTTCGATCTCCTCTTCCTCCCGCCGCCGGTGCCCCCGCGCACACAGCCCCGCCGCGACGCGCGCGTGCAGGCGGCAGCGCTCCTCGTGCGGGAGTTCGTCGAGGAGGGTCTCCTGCACGAGCGCGTGGGCGAAGTGGAGTCGGCCCGGGCGGTGCGGGTCCTCGTCGAGCAGCTCGGCGCGGAGCGCCGACTCCAGGGCGGTGGCCACCGGTTCGTCCTCGACGGCGGTGAGGTGCAGCAGATCCGTGTCGACCTCGCTGCCGATGACGGCGCACAGCCGCAGCACCCGCAGGACCGGCTCCTCCAGCGCGGCGAAGCGCTGGCGCAGCGCCTCCCGTACGCCCGTCGGGATGCGGGCCAGGAGCATGTCCGCGGCGCCCCGGTCGTGCAGGTGCCGGACGTCGCCGAGCAGGGAGAGGAGCTGCATGACGAAGTACGGGTTGCCGCGGCTGCGCTGGTGCAGCGCCTCGACCACCTCACCGGGCACTCCCGGCCCGGCCTGCGCCCGGACCAGGGCCGCGACCGAGTTCCGGGAGAGGCCGCCGAGCCGGAGCGTCTCCGTCCGCGGGCCGCGTAGCGTCTCGGCGAGGGTGCGGCGGACGGCGGCGTCGGACTCGACCTCGAAGCCGCGGGCGGTCAGCACGACGCTGAGCGGATTGCCCTGGCGGCGGATGGCGAGCAGCCGCAGCAGTTCGAGGGATGCGGTGTCGGCCCAGTGCAGGTCCTCCAGGAGCAGCACGAGCGGACGTTGCGCGGCCAGGGTGAGCAGCACCTCGCAGACCGCGTCGTGGGAGAGGAACCGGGCCTGGGCCCAGTCGACTTCGGAGCCCTGCCCGTCACAGGTGCGCCGCGACCGCTCCGGCATCAGCGGGGCCAGGAGCGTGCCGAAGGGCTCGGTCGCGGCGCGGAACTCCTCCGGCCGGGTGGCCGCGAGCCGGCGCAGCACCTGGGTCCACAGCCAGTAGGGCGGGACCCCCTCGCCCTGGAAGCAGTGGCTCCACACCACTTCCAGGTCGCCGGGGCCGGCCTCCAGGCGGGGGGCGAGCTCCAGCAGGAGCCGCGTCTTGCCGACACCGGCCGGGCCGAGGACGCACGCCACGTGACCGTGGCCGGTGAGCGCGCCGGCCGCCGCGCCCACCAGCCGGTGCAGCTCCTGGTCCCGGCCGGTGAAGGGGGAGGGGACCTCGGGGTCCGGGCAGTCGGGTGTCGGCCCGGCCGTGAGCTCGACCGTCTCCGGCTCGTCCGGGAGCAGCCCGTGCCCGGGCTCCTGGCGCAGGATGGCGTCCCGGACGCGCTGGAGTCCGGGGGCGGTGTCCACGCCGAACTCCTCGGCCAGATGGCTGCGAGTGCGCTCGTACAGTTCCAGCGCCTCGGCCTGCCGCCCGAGGCGGGAGAGCGCGGTCATCAGATGGCCGACCAGGCGTTCGCGCGCCGGGTGCAGGCCCGCTTCCTGGCCGAGGCCGGCCGCCACCTCGTCGGCGGCCCCGAGGGCGAGGCCCGCTTCGGCGCACGACTCCAGCGCGGTGAGCCGGAGCTGTTCGAGGCGGGCGCCCTCGTCGATGAGCCGCGGATGGGCGCCGAACTCGCCGTACGGATGGCCCTGCCACAGCTCCAGTGCCTCGCTGAGCCGGGCCCGCGCGGAGAGGTGGTCGCGCCGGTCCAGTAACTGCCGCCCGGAAGCCACGAGTTGCTCGAAGCGGCAGACGTCGACCTGTTCGGGGGAGAGCTGGAGGAGATAGCCGGGTGCGAGATGCCGCAGCGCCGACGGGGCGCCCGGGCCGCCCACCGGATCGAGGGCGCGCCGAAGATGGGAGACGTGGCTCTGCAACGCGGCGACGGGCCGCCGCGGTGGCTCGTGCCGCCACAGCTCCTCGATGAGCTGCTCGGTGGGCACGACCCGGCCCAGGCGTATGAGCAGCAGGGCCAGCAGCGCCCGGCGCAGCGGCGGGCCCAGCGGCAGGTCCACGTCCGCGTGCCGCACCGACATGGGGCCCATGACCCGCAGCAGCAGCCCGGACGCCGGGTCCCGTTCCGATTGCGGCGGCGGGCCCGGCGTCCGAGGTGTGTACATGTGATCCCCACCGTTCTCGCGCTTGCGGTCGCGCCGGAGGCGGCGGACCGACGAATGCCTGGACCCTCCGTTCGTGATCTTGGCATGCCGACCGGACCGCTCCAAGATCGCGCGGCGGGATTCCGTCACCCGGCGGCAAGCGGACGGCAAGGGGACGGCAACCTCGCGGCAAGGGGGCGGTAAGGGGGACGCAAGAAGCCCACGTGATCCGAACAGGGCGCCGCAAGGGGGGTGTTGCAGGATGTGCCCACTCGAACACCCCGGAGGGTCGCGATGTACGACATCGGTGTGGTCCACGAACACCCGCTGATCGCCTGGGCGGTCGGGCACGCGCTGTCCGCGTTCCCGGACGTACGGGTGCACATGCTGAGTGCGGCGGCGGTCGCCCTGCCGGGCGCTCCCCTGGTGCTGCCCGACCGTCTGGACGTGCTCGTCCTCGACCGGCCGCCCGGGCGGCCCCACCCGGCCGGCATCGAGGCCGCGGCGGGCAGAGCCTCCTGCGTGGTACTGCTCTGCGCCGCGGCCGCCGAGCAGCCCTGGCCCGGGGTGGCCCTCTGTTTGCCCGAGCGCACGGATCCGGTGGTCCTGGCCACTGCCGTGCACCTCGCGGCACGGAACGCGCGGCTGCCGCCCCGGTCGGCCGGGGCGGCAAAGGAGGCGGGGGCGCTCTCGGCCCGGGAGCGGCAGGTGCTGCGCCTGCTCGCCGACGGTCTGACGCACGATCAGGCGGCCCGGCGCATGGGCATCAGCCGCCACACCGTGGACACCTACGTCAAACGCGTCCGGGCCAAACTGGCCCTGGGCAACAAGGCGGAGCTGGTCAAGGCGGCCATGGCCTATGGCTGGAACTGACCCTCGCCCGCCGGGTCACCGGACGGGACGCGCCCCCGTGACATCCGGACCTGGCGCGGTCTGCGTCCGCCGCGTCACCGGAAGGGGTCCGCCTCCTCGGCGAACGGGCCGTGCTCGGCCACCGCCATCCCCTGCGCGTAACCGATGCCCGCGGCGGCCAGCTCCGCCGCGAGGCCCGGCGAGGGGCGTACGAACTCCTCGTACGCGACACCGTCGGGCAGCCGCAGCAACTCGGGCAGCGGCACCGGCACCCCGCTGAGCCGGCCCGCCCGCTCCACGCGCTCCTCGATCTCCCCCCAGTAGCCCGCCATCTTCGCGCCGCCCACCACTCCCGCACAGCCGAGCAGCGAAAGCAGCGCGATGTTCGAGGAGTTGTCGAGGACGAACGCCTCGCCCGGGGTGTCGCAGTCCACCAGCCGGCCTGTGCCGTCGAGCCTCCTGGCCCGCGTCCGCAGCCCGAACAGCGCGGCGGGCCAATCGCCGGAGACCTCGGACCCGACTCCCGTGACACTCGTCCCCCTCGCGGCGGGCTCCGCCCCCGCGAGGCCGTCGCGGAAGAACGCGACGAGCAGGTCCAGCGGCAGGTACAGCGTGCGGCCGGGCACGGTGAGTCCGGCCGCACGCTCCACGGCCGACATCAGCAGCAGGTGCGAGAGCGCGCGATCGGCTCCGTGCAGGGCGAGGCGGGCCGCCTCCAGGTCCGCGCCGACCGCACGCGAGGGCACCTCGGACATAGGCCCCTGCCCGGCGACGACCACGTGCTTGGCCTTCTTGTTCCGGGTGAACAGCGTCTCGCGGGCCAGCGCGCCGTGCCGGTCGAGGAACCACCACGCATAGGGCCGCCACCCGAGGTCCGAGAAGTTCACATGGGTCAGCGCGACCCGCAGATGGAAGGCCGACGGATCGGCGCGCTGAAGGTGGCGCACGTACCAAGAGACGCCGACCCGGGGGAAGAAGACGTTCGGGCTGGCGTGCGGGAGGCTCACCACGACGCGTCGCGCGGCGGCGAACGCGTCCAGGCCCGCGTCGTCCAGACCGAGCGCCCGCAGCGCACGCCCCCGCTCGCCGTCGTCGGCCACGAGCGCGTCGCGCGCCGACCTCAGCCACGCGACGAACGCCCCGCGGCTCTCTCCCGCGTCGAGCACCATGTCTCCGTCTCCTTTCCGAGACCGCGTCGAGGAGCGACTCAGCGCGGCGGGACGCCCGGCGCGTCCCATTCAGGCCGCATCACCAGCCACCCGACGGCGAACAGCGCCGTGCAGCAGGCCAGCACGACAAAGGCCGTGGTCACGCCGTAGACCCCGACCAGCGTTCCCGCGGCGAACGAGAACGCCGCCTTGGCCAGCGACGCCACCACATTGCGGACCACCGCGAACTGCCCCACCTCGTGGTCCGCCGGCACCTGGTTCGTCAGCACCTGCATGCAGATCACGTGACAGGTGACGGCCAGCGAGAGACCGAAGGCGACCACCGCCACCAGATACGCGGCATCGACCAGCGCCAGGGCCAGCGCCAGCACGACCGTCACCGGCAGCGCCCAGCCGAGCACCCGCCGGGACGAGACCGCGCCCGTCGACAGCAGGACACCGGCGAGGAAGCCGCCCGCGATCGTCACGATGTTCAACAGCGCGTAGTACGAAGGCCGTTCAGGGGCCACGGCACTCGCGAGCGGCACCAGGACAGTGTTGAGGAACTGCAGCGCGCCGCTGCTGGGCACCGAGAAGACGAGCACCCCGATCAGGGCGGAGCTCCACCGGATGCGGACCGACGCCCGCCCGCCCTTCGTACGCTCCCCGCCGTCCGCCGGGCCCCCCTTCGGGCCCGGGCCGGGCTCCGCCCGGTCGGCGTACCCCCGGGTGCCGAGAGCCAGCGAGCCCGCGCTCGCGGCGTACGCCAGGGCCGCGCAGACCAGCCCCGCCGTGATCCAGCCCTGGGCGAGCGCCACACCGGCAAGACCCGCGCCGAAGACCTGCCCGGTCAACGAAGCCGACTGGGACACCGCGAGCAGCCGCCCCGCCTCCTCCCGCTCGAACGCGCCCCGGATCAGCCGGTTCAGGGCCGCCTTGTTGAACATCTTCGCGATGGACAGCACCACTTGGCTCAGGGCGATGACGGTGATGGACAGGGCCGTACGCCCGCCCGAGGAGAAGTGCTGGATCGCGAGGAGGAGCGACACCACGGACAGCGTCGTGTTGGTGCGGCGGGCCACCCGCCCCGCCCGGCCCCGGTCCGCGAACCTCTTGAACAGCAGACCGAGCAGGGCCGCGGGGAGGTAGCCGAGCACCACCATCAGGCCGATGAGCAGGGCACTGCTCGTCAACGCGTAGGTGAGCCAGAGCAGGACGACCGCCTGCCCGCCCTCGGCGAACGACGACAGCGTGAAGAACAGGGTGAAGAACAGGCGGGACGAGCGCTGCTCCGGCGCGGGCGGGGGCGGCGCGAGCCGGCGCGAGGGCGGCTTGGCGAACGGCATGGGGGAACGACCTGTCGTGAGGCACCGGTGAGGTGGACGGCGGCGCGGGTGGGTCAGCCGCCGGAGAGCCGGCCGATGCCGGCGAGGGCGGCGCGCACGGCCGCCTCGTCGGGACACGAGAAGAACGCGAGCCGCGAGAAGGCGCACGAACTGCCCAGGCCCGCCTCCGATTCGGCCCGGGAACTGCCGGGCGAGATCCGTACGATGCCGGGCACCGCCAGCAACTCGGAGTCCGCGGGAACGCGGAGGCCGCTGCCCGGGGCGGGCGCCGCCACCCCGATCACGCCGCTGAAACCCTCCGGGCCGCCGCGGTCCGAGGGGCCCGCCCCCGGCGGCCTGCCCAGCTGGATCCGCACGAACTCGCCCCAGAGGTCGACGCCGTGGAAGGTCCGCAGCGACTCGGCGACCCCGCCACCGGCCGGGCGCAGGGCGATCTCGTTGAACAGGAGCCGGTCGCCGACCTGGAACAGCTCCAGATGGAAGACGAAGTCGGCGAGGCCGAGGGCGGCCACGGCGCGTTCGGCAGCCCGGAGCGCGGGCCCGCGCCGGGGATCGTACGGCGGCAGATGCAGGCTCGCCCGGGTCGTACCGGCGGCGCTCAGCACCGGCCGGTCGTAGGCCGACGCGAACGCGGCGCGCAGTCCACCGCCGCGGACCACTCCGTCCACGTGCAGCTCGGCGTCCGCGTCGACGGCCTCCTCGACGAGGAAGAGCTCGTCACCGGCGGCGGCGAGCTTCCGCGCCTGCCCGGCCGGTATCCGGCGCACCCCCTTGCTGGAGGAGCCGGAGAGCGGTTTCACCACCACCTCCTGCGGCAGGTCGGCGGGCGCGGCCGTGGCGAAGTCGCCGGAGAGCCAGCAGCGGGCCGTGGGCAGGAACGGCGTGATCCACTGCTTCATGCGCCACTTGTTGGTGACCGTCAGGGCCGCATCGAAGCCCAGGCCGGGCAGCCCGTACCGGCTGCGCAGAAAAGCGGCGAACGCGAGGTTGCTCTCCGAGGTGGCGAGGACGTGCCGGAAGGGGCGCCGCGCCATGAGCCGGTCGACGGTGTCGAGCGTCTCGCGCTCGTGGTCGAAGGACGGCACGGTGAGCCCGCCGCCCGGGGCCCCGCCCGCGTGGAGGTCCAGGTACTCGACCTCGGTGGCGAAGGGGGCGCGGGCCGCGTCGAAGAGGGGCTTGCCGGTGCTGAGGACGAGGGCGCGGGCGTCAGACACGGCCGGACTCGTTGAACGCGACGATCCTGCCGACGAGTTCGCCCAGCCGGGCGTTGTCGGGGGCGGACACCAGAGCGTGCCCGGCCCGGCCGTACGAACCGGTCCCGGCCCCTCCCGGATGGTCCGGGTAGCTGAGTTCGTGGAACGTGAAGTGCTTCTCGAAGTCCGCCCGGGTCAGCTCCACCCCCTCGAACCGCCGCAGGTAGATGTAGGCGAAGTACGCCTCGGGGTCGCGCGGCGCGAGCAGCTCGTCCGGGTCCTCCCCGAGGGCCAGGCCCACCGTGAGGTCGTAGAGGTCGACGCCGTGGGTCAGCTGCACGATCTCGGTGTGGTGGGCGCCGGGGGTACGGGCGCCGCACTCGCCGAAGACGAGGTCGTCGCCGTCCTCGAACGCCTCCAGGTGGAAGACGCAGTCAGGGGCGCCGAGGCCGCCGAGCGCGCGCTCCGCCATGGCCGCCGCGCGGTCGAGAAAGGGGCCGTTCTCCTTCCGCGAGAGCACCTGCGAGGCCAGTACGGCACCGGAGTTGGTGTGCATCGGGCGCTCGTGGAACCGGGAGACGGCGCACCACCGCAGCCGTCCCCGGGACCAGACGCCGTCGATGTTGAACTCCCGGCCGCCCACGAAGGACTCCGCGACCCAGGCCGCGTCGGCCGCGCCGCGCGAGCCCAGGTGCCGGGCGAACTCCCGCTCCGAGGCGACGGGCGCCGCGCCTATGGACCCGGCCCCGTTGGCGGGCTTGACGACGAAGGGCGTGCCGAGTTCGGCGGCCGCCTCGCCGTAGGTGGCGCCCGGGCCGAGGTACACGCACCGGGCCCGCGGCACGTCCGGGGGCAGCGCGGCCTTCTGGAGGTACTTGTCCCGGAACCGCAGGGTGCGCGCCCAGTCGCGGTCGCCCGCGAGCCCCAGGTGGTCGCGGAGCAGGGCCGCGGTGAACACACCCTGCTCGTGCCCGGTGACGACACCGACGACATCGGTGAGGCCGGCGCCGAGGACCGTCCGGAGCACCTCCTGGGCATCCTCCAGGTCGTCGACCAGCGCGAACCGGGTCCCGGCGAGCGCCTCCTTCATCTTCCGTTCCACGTGGAAGACTTCGAGGCCGCGGCGGGCGACCGCGTCGGCGATGCCCTTCCGGTGGCCCAGGACGATCACGGTGCCCATGGTGGTGCCTCCAGCTTCAGCTCGTACAGGTCGTGCGTGCCGGGGCGGAACGGCGCCACGCGCCGAAAGCCCCGCCGGGTGAAGAAGGCGGTGTTGGCCGCCAGGGATGTGCGCAGCGCGATGCGGATCTCGCGGCGGCCGGCCGCCGCGGCCCGGCCCACCACCGCGTCGACCAGCGCCGAACCGATGCCGCGGCCGCACAGCCGGGGCTCGGTCGCGAGGAAGCACAGGGTGTAGGAGCCGTCCTCGGGGTACTGCAGCACACAGCCGACGGGCCGCCCGTCGAGGCGGGCGACCAGCCAGTGGGAGAGCTCGCGGCGCACGGACTCGGCCGTACGGCCGAGCGCGGTCGGCCGGAACTCTCCCGCGTAGGGGGCGTAGGCGGCGGCCAGCACCGCGAGGATCCCGGCGACGTCCGCCTCGACGGCACCGGCCACCGCTACGCCCCGCACGGCCGCCGGGACCGGGTCATCCATCGCTCTCGGCGGCCGGCGCGGTGCGGGCCGTGAAGAGTTCGCTGTGGTACGGCATCCGAAGCGTGCCGTCACGCTCGG
The DNA here is from genome assembly GCF_056431605.1 of Streptomyces sp. NPDC045846. Classification (NCBI taxonomy): domain Bacteria; kingdom Bacillati; phylum Actinomycetota; class Actinomycetes; order Kitasatosporales; family Streptomycetaceae; genus Streptomyces; species Streptomyces sp. NPDC045846. The sequence continues at coordinate 107,701 of NZ_JBWKKJ010000001.1, forward strand.
CATGGCGGTCGATGAGGTCCCGCAGCCGGTCGAGCAGCGCCTCGCCGTGGGCCTCGATGCCGCGCTGCACTTGGGTGGAGGACTTCGCCATGCCGACGAAGTCGTCCGCGGCCATCGTCGTCGTCCAGTCGGCGGTCCTGGCCTCGACGGTGCCGCCGCCGGGGGCGAAGACCTCGCGCAGTTCGGCGGCGAAGTCGAAGGCCCGGTAGTGCCGGCTGTAGCCGGGGCTCAGCTCCTCAAGGAGCGATTCGTAGGCGTCCAGGAACGAACTCGCCGCGAAATCACGGTTGTTCTGGATGATGGCGAGCTGGCCGCCCGGGTTCAGGCAGCCCAGCGCCGCGCGCAGGAAGCGCGGCCGGTCCATCCACTGGAAGGACTGGGCGGCGACGATCAGATCGACGTCCCGCGCCTGCTCCAGAAACGGTTCGGCCGGTCCGACCGACCAGCTCACCGAAGGGAACTTGGCCCGGCCCCTGGCCACCATGTCGGTCGACAGATCGACCGCCTCGTACCGGCCGTCCGCACCGAGGACCGGGATGAGCCCCTCCAGGACGATGCCGGTGCCCGCCCCGGCGTCGACGACGTGCGGCCGGGGGCGCCCCGCGAGCGGCGCGGCGAGCTCCTTGAGCAGGGCGGCGGGATAGCGGGGCCGGTGCCGGTCGTAGTCGTCGGCGAGGGTGTCGAACTTCTGCTTGCGCGGTTCCATGCGCGGTCACCTGTTTCCGTAGTGCGATGGGCCGACGTGCCCCGGAGCGCCGCCGGCCGCGGGCGCGTACCGGGAGGGCGGACGGCGCAGGCCGAGCTTGTCGCGCAGGGTGCCTTCCCGGTAGCCATCCTTGTATACGCCAAGCTTCTGTAGCTCGGGCACGACATGATCGACGAATTCGGCCAGTCCGCCCGGGAGTTGGGGCGGCATGATGTTGAACCCGTCGGCGGCGCCCGACCGCAGCCACCGCGCCATCGTCTCGGCCACCCGGCGGTAGGAGCCGACGAGCACCAGATGCCCGCGGGCGACCGTCATGCGCTCGTACAGTTCGCGGATGGTGAGCCCCTCCGCGGCCAGCTTCTCGATGAGCCCGCGCCGGCTCTGGTTGCCGTTCGAGGGCGGAAGCGCGGGCAGCGGACCGTCGACGTCGTACCCGGAGAGGTCGAATCCGCCCACCAGGTCGGACAGCATGGCCACGCCGAGCCCCGGATGGATGAGCCGCTGCAACTGCTCGAACTTCTCCCGCGCCTCCTCGTCGGTGGCACCGATGAACGGGCACAGCCCCGGCATCACCAGGATGTCCTGATTCACGCGGTCGTACCGGTCGAGCCGCCGCCGGAGATCCTGGCGGAAGGCCCGCGCCGCTTCCCTGTCCGGCTGCGCGGTGAACACCACTTCCGCGGTGCGCGCCGCCAGCTCCTTCCCGTCCTCGGACGAACCCGCCTGCACCACCAGCGGGTGGCCCTGCGGCGGGCGGGCCACGTTCAGCTCGCCCCGGACCCCGAAGTGCGCGCCCTGGTGGCCGAGTTCGTGCCGACGGGACGGGTCGTAGAAGACGCCCCGCTCCTTGTCGCGGGGGAAGGCGTCGTCGTCCCAGCTGTCCCACAACCCGGTGACGACGTCAAAGAACTCGGCGGCCCGGCGGTAGCGGTCCCCGTGCTCCGGATGCTCCTCCAGGCCGAAGTTGTGGGCCGCGTCCTTCTTGGACGAGGTCACCATGTTCCAGCCCGCGCGCCCGCCGCTGAGCAGATCCAGCGAGGCGAACTCGCGGGCGACGTTGTACGGCTCCTTGTACGTGGTCGAGGCCGTGGCGACCAGCCCGAGATGGGTGGTCTTCATCGCGAGCGCGGACAGCAGCGTCATCGGCTCGAAGACGACCACGCGGCTGCCGTAGCCGTCCCGGTCGTCGTTGAACACGGACGGCGTGTCCGACAGGAACATGAAGTCGAACAGGCCGCGTTCTGCGGTCCGGGCGAGGTCGACGTAGTGGTCGATGTTCTGCGCGCCGTCCGCCACGGCGTCGGGGTGCCGCCAGGCCGCGGCGTGGTGACCCGTCCCGTAGGACAGATAGGCGCCCAGCACCAGCCCGCGGTCCTCTGACTCGCTCATGAGGGCCGATCTCCTTTCTGTGCGGAAGGGGTTCAGCCCTGCAGCTGGAAGACCTCGCGCAGCTCCGCGATCCCGTCCTCCAGGCCCCGGGTCGAGCCGTGCTCCGAGATGTGCGCGAAGCTCTGCCGCATCGCCGTGATCGAGGCGCGCAGACCCTGGTTGGCGTAGACGGCGAGCGAGAACCCGGCGGCGCGCAGCTGCCCGGCGTCCACGTCCGGGTAGGTCGTCGGCACCGCGATCAGCGGTACGTCGGTGCGCTGCCAGCTCCGCCCGAAGTCCAGGATCTCCTGCCCGTCACGGGACTTGGAGTGGATGAGCACCGCATCCGCGCCGGCCTCGACGTAGGCGTCGGCCCGGCTGATCGCGTCCTGCTTGCTGCCTCCGGCGATGAACGTCTCGATGCGCGCCACGACGACGAAGTCGGAGGTGCGCTGGGCCTTCTTGGCCACCCGGATCTTGTTGCTGAAGCCCTCGATGGTCTCCTGGTGCTGGGTGCCGTCGCCGAGCGAGTTCCGCTTGGGGAAGACCTTGTCCTCGATGCAGACGCCCGCGATGCCGACGCGCTCGTACTGGTCGACCATGCGCGCCACGTTGCGCGCGTCGCCGAAGCCCGTGTCGCAGTCCGCGAGCACCGGCAGATCGGTGGCGTCGTTCATCATGCGGGCCGCGTTGAGGAACTCGGTCATCGTCAGGATGCTCTCGTCGGGCACCGCGTGCGAGGCGGAGATCCCCAGACCGCTCGCCCACAGCACCTGGAAACCGCTGTTCTGCGCGATCCGCGCGCCCAGCCCGTCGTGCACGCCCGCGGCGAGGGCCAGCTCTCCGTCCCGGGTGATCGCCTCGCGCAGCATGGCTCGCTTGTTCATGATGGCTCCTCAGATATGGCGTACGAGAGGGTGGTTGGCGGAGCGGCGGGCGAAGTCGACCACCTGCTCCGCGACACACGTGAGTTGTTCTTCGATGCGCGGGTCGTCGCACCGCCCGGCCGGGGTGAAGCCGGTCTGCGTGCTGTTGAGCGCCACGCCCAGCGGGGTGGGCCAGCCGCGCAGCGTGTGCGTCACGGCGCGCAGCGCGCCGAGGGTGACGACCGCGCCCTGGTGGCCCTGCCCGACGGCCAGACAGCCGACGGCCCGGCCGCTCAGATACGGCCTGACGTCGTCCCGCAGCTCCTCCAGGTGGTCGAGGGCGTTCTTGACGAGCCCGGAGATGCCGCCGTGGTAGGCCGGGCTGGCCAGCACCACTCCGTCGGCCCCGGCCGTCGCCTCGATCAGCCGCAGGGCCGGCCCCGAGAGCGGCGCGCCGCCGGGGTCGTACAGGGGCATGACCAGATCGGCGCCCGCGAACAGCCGGACCTCGGCGCCCTGCCGCTCGGCCTCGGCCAGGACCACCCGCAGCGCCCGCTCGGCGGTGGAGCCGGGCCGGTTCGATCCGCCGATCCCGACGATCCTCACGACGCGCCCCGCCCCGCGGTCTCGGCCGCCGGCGGACGGGCGGGGTCGAGCAGCGGGGCCGCCACAGCGCGCAGGAACCCGCCGCGCCGTACGTAGTCGAGCTCGCGGGCGGTGTCCACGCGGGCCACCATCCGCCAGGCGCCGACCAGTTGGCCCCCGGGGCCGAGCGCCCGCACGGTGACCTCGCCGCGCGGCCGCAGCGTCGCGAGACCGCTGATCTCGAAGGTCTCGCGGCCGGTGAGACCCAGCTCCTTCGGACCCCGCCCGGGCGGGAACTGGAGCGGGACGATGCCCATGCCCACCAGGTTGCTCCGGTGGATCCGCTCGAAGCTCTCGGCCAGCACGGCCCGCACGCCGAGCAGCGCGGGCCCCTTGGCCGCCCAGTCGCGGGAACTGCCGAACCCGTAGTCGCGGCCCGCCAGGATGACGACCGGAGTCCGCTCGGCGGCGTAACGGGACGCCGCGTCGTACACGCTCATCTCCTCGCCGCTGGGCACATGGAGCGTGCGGCTGCCGCCCCGGGACGGGGTGAGCTTGTTGCAAAAGCCCGGATTGGCGAAGGCCCCGCGCACCAGCACCTCGTGGTTGGCGCGCCGGCAGCCGTACGAGTTGTAGTCGGCGCGGGCGATCCCGGCCCCGGCCAGATGGCGGCCGGCCGGTGAGTCCTCGGCGATGGTTCCGGCGGGGGAGATGTGGTCGGTGGTGGTCGAGTCACCGGCGAACACCAGGACCCGAGCGCCGCGCAGATCGGTGGTGCCGGTCCGCCCGTCGGGGTCGAAGAACGGCGAGCGCACCAGATAGGTGGACTCCCGCGGCCAGTCGTACACCGGCCCTTCGGGGAAATCCAGGTCCTGCCACTCGGCGCCGCCCTCGAAGAGCGCGTCCTTCTCCCGTACGAAGTGCTCGCGGGCCACGTGCGCGACCGCCTCGGCGATCTCCGCCGGGGTTGGCCACAGCTCCGCGAGCCGTACGCCGTGCCCGTCCGCGCCGGTGCCGAGCGGTTGGCCGCTCAGGTCGGTCCGTACGGTTCCGGCGAGGGCGTACGCCACCACGAGCGCCGGGGAGGCGAGGTAGGCGGCCGCCACGTCGGGGTGGATGCGGCCCTCGAAGTTGCGGTTGCCGGAGAGGACCGCCGCGAGCCGGGTGCCGTCGCGCCGCACGGCCTGCTCGGCGGCGGGTGCGAGCCCGCCCGAGTTGCCGATGCACGTGGTGCAGCCGAAGCCCGCCACCGCGAAGCCGAGCTTCTCCAGGTACGGCAGGAGCCCGGCGGCCTCCAGATAGCGCGGCACCGCGCGGGACCCCGGGGCCAGCGTCGTCTTGACCCAGGGCGGCACGCTCAGCCCGCGCTCGACGGCCTTGCGCGCCACGAGACCGGCGATGACCATCGACTCGGGGTTGGACGTGTTGGTGCAGCTGGTGATCGCGGCGATGCCCACTGCCCCGTCCGCCAGCGCTCCTTGACCGCCGCCCGACCGGGCGCCCTCGGGGAAACTGTCCGCGACCGCGGGCAGCGGCAACCGCTCCTGCGGCCGGCGCGGTCCCGAGACACTGGGCTCCACCGACGACAGATCGAACTCGACGGTCCGCGCGCACCGGGGCTCCTCGGCACTGCCCAGCGGCACGAACAGGCCCTGCTCCTTCGCGTACGCCTCCACCAGGGCGACGTCACGCTCGGGGCGGCCGGTGAGCCGCAGATAGTCGAGGGTCGCCTCGTCCACCGGGAAGAAGGCCACGGTGCAGCCGTACTCCGGCGCCATGTTGGACACCGTCGCCCGGTCCGGGACGGAGAGCGTGGGCACTCCGGGGCCGAAGAACTCCACGAAGTGCCCCACCACACCGGTGTCGCGCAGGAACCGCGTCATGGTGAGGGCCAGATCGGTGGCGGTGCTGCCGACGGGCAGTTCACCGGTGAGCCGTACGCCCACCACCGGCGGGCTCAGCAGGGACACCGAGTGCCCGAGCAGCGCGGTCTCCGCCTCGATGCCGCCGACACCCCAGCCGAGCACGCCCAGGGCGCCGACCATCGGGGTGTGCGAATCGGTGCCGAGGACGAAGTCCGGGGCGAGCAGGCCGTCCGGGTCCGGCATCACGACCTGGGCCAGGTGCTCCAGGTTCATCTGGTGCACGATGCCCCGGCCGGGCGGCACGACCCGCAGCCCGCTCATCTCGCGCTGTGCCCAGCGCAGGAACCGGTAGCGCTCGCGGTTGAGTTCGTACTCGCGGGACATGTTCAGGGCGACCGCGCCGGGCCGGGCCCACGCGTTCACCTCCACCGAGTGGTCCACGACGATGTCCACCGGCAGCGCGGGCCGCGCGCGGCGAGGGTCGAGACCCCGCTCGGCGAGCAGCGACCGCAGGGACGCCAGGTCGGACAGGACGGGGACGCCGGTGTGGTCCTGGAGGATCAGCCGGGTGGGGCTGAAGGCGATCTCCTCTTCGGGGCCCGCACCGGCGCAGGCGGAGATCAGCGCGGCGGACGAGGCCAACGCCCGCCCCAGAGCCGCCTCGTCATGGCTCTTCACGGCGGCCCGCAGGACGTTCTCCACCAGGATGCGCACGCTGCGGGGCGCGGCATGAAGACCGGTGAGGCCGTTCTCCTCGGCTGCGGCCAGGCTCACGTACCGGCCTGCTCCCCGCGCCCGGGGCAGGGAGCGCAGCATGTCGTGCATGGTTGACCCTTCTCGCTTCGTCGGGGGTCGCCGGCCCGGCGCCCGAGGGGGGAGGGCGCCGGACCGGCGGGCGGGAGGGAAGGGTCAGGCGGCTGCCGCGGCGCGGGCCAGCGCCCGGCGGTAGATGTCGGCCAGGTCCTCCGGCGGAACGGCGCTCGCCGTACGGATGGACATGTGGCGGACCTCGTCCAGGCAGAGCCCGAGCAGGTCCTCCCTCGGCTCGATGCCCTGCTGCTCCAGCGACCAGGCGATCAGCGCGCGGCCCGAGTGCTTGCCCAGCACGTAACGCCGCTCACCGCCCACGTGCTCCGGCGGGAAGGGCTCGAAGGTGGAGGTGTCGCGCAGCATGCCGTTGGCGTGGATGCCCGACTCGTGGGCGAACACGTTGTCCCCGATGACCGGCTGCCACGGCAGCACGGGGTGCTTGGCCGCGTCCGAGACGAGCCGGCTCAGGTCCTTGAGCTTGGTCATGTCGATGCCGAGGTCACGGTCGTACAGCTTCTTGAGCGCGACCACGACCTGGGCGAGGTCCGCCATGCCCGCGCGCTCGCCGATGGCGTTGACCGTCACGTGGAAGTACCGGGCACCGGCCTTGAGCCCCGCGATGGTGTTGGCGGTCGCCAGGCCGAAGTCGTTGTGGGCGTGGCACTGGGTGTCGATCGGCGCCGCCGCACCCACCGCGGCGACCCGCTCGCCGTACGCCTCAGGCCCGAGCAGGCCGACGGTGTCCGAGAGCCGCAGCCGGTCGGCCCCCGCCTCGTGCACCACACCGGCGTACTCCTGAAGGAACGAGATCTCGGTGCGGGCGATGTCCTCGGCGCTGATGGACACGTAGGCGCCGCGGTCCTTGGCCATCTTGATCAGGTCGGTGGCGGTGGCGAGCAGCCAGGTGCGGTCCTTGCGGACACTGGCCTTGAGGTGCCCCGCGGAGGTCGGCAGGCCGATGTGAACGGCCTTGAACCCCATGTCGATCGAGCGCTCGACGTCCTCCCGGACACCCCGGTGCCACACGACGAGCCGGGCCTCGTCCTGCCGGTCCACACAGGACTTGATGAAGTCCAGCTCCTCGCCGCCCATGGCCGGAATACCGATTTCGACGGAGGTCACCCCGGCGGCTATGAGCGCGTCAAGAATCTTGGTCTTGGTCTCCTTGGAAAAGGCTACGCCCGGCGTCTGCTCGCCATCCCGGAGAGTGGTGTCCTCGAGAATCAGATCATCGCGAATGGCCATGGTTGGCTCCTGAATCATTCCGGCGGAACGGGGAATGAGAGGATGATCCACAGCGGGAGCCGACAGGGTCAATCCCCGTATGCGTCCCACGAATCGGGGACAGGTGGGCCGGGGAGAAGGGGCCTAACCTCTTGCGGTCCAGGGCGGCATCGAACGCTGTCCCGGGTGGCTGGAAATCGATGAATTGAAGGATGGTGGGGGGCGCGCCCGGGCCTACGCGACGAGGCCCGGCAATTCATTACCGCCCCGGCCGATAAGCGACTCGGGTCACCGGCGCACGCATGATGAGCGGCAAAATGACCCACCTATTCGGATGGCCTGAGCGGGGTGCCCCTCTGGTCCACCGACATGGCCTGTTCGCTCAGGCCCGCGAGGCCGGCCGCCTGGTGGAGCAGGTCCACCAGCATGGGAGAGGTCAGGCGCCCGGTGAAGGTGTTGCGCTGGCTGGGGTGGTAGCACCCGACCAGATGGAGTTCGTCGGCGGCGGCCGCGTCATGACGCTCGCCCCGGCCCCCTGCCTGTGGGTGTGCGGCATCCGTCCCGGCGCGTCGCAGTGTCACCGCGGTTCCGTGTCCGAACCGGGGCCGGGGGCGGGGCAGTTGCCAGCCCGCGTCGGCGAGGACGGGCAGGAGGGCCTGCCAGCCGAAGGCCCCCAGGACGACGATCGCCCGAGGCTTCAGCAGAGTGATCTCGGCTGCCAGCCAGGGCCGGCACGTGTCCCGCTCGTCAGGTGTCGGCTTGTTCGCGGGAGGAGCGCAGTGTACGGGGGAGGTCACCCTGACCCCGTACAGCTCAAGGCCGTCGTCGGCCGTGGTGGCCGTGGGCCGGGAGGCGAGGCCGACGGCGTGCAGCGCCGCGAAGAGGAAGTCCCCCGACGCGTCACCGGTGAACATGCGGCCCGTCCGGTTGCCGCCGTGCGCGGCAGGAGCGAGCCCGACCACCACCAGCGGCGCGTCGTGCGGCCCGAAGCCGGGGACCGGCCTGGCCCAGTACTCCCACTCCCGGAACGCGGCCCGCTTCGTCGCGGCGACCTCCTCGCGCCAGGCGACCAGCCGAGGACAGGCCCGGCACCCGGTGAGCGCGCCGTCCAGTTCGCCGAGCCCACCGCAGCGCGCCGCGTGGAACACGGGGAAGCCGCGATCCTCGGCGCCGGGTTGCCCATCTGGGGTGCCGACCTCGTCCATGGGTTCACGCTACCTGCGTGTGCACGGGGGCAACCTCGACGGGGCGACGGCCTCAAGGTCCGGGTGCGCTACGGATTTCAAGGCGGTCCGCCCGCGCGGAGTCCTCCCATCGCCTGTGCCGGCCACGTGGCCAGCACCCGCCCGTGACCCACAGCGGACAGGACCTGTCCTCAAGGATCGGTACCGTGCTCCGCATGGCCTCCAAGAACGGCATCGGCACTCACCCCGTCCTCTCCCGCCGCGCCCTCAACCGCGCCACCCTCGACCGTCAGCTCCTGCTGCGACGCAGCGACGCGCTCTCGCCCAAAGGCGCTGTCGCTCACCTCCTCGGGCTTCAGGCGCAGAACGTGAAGCCGCCCTACTTCGCGCTCTGGTCGCGCCTCGCCGGGTTCCGGCCGGAAGCGCTCTCAGAGCTGATGGAGGCGCGCGAAGTGGTGCGGATCGTCACCCTGCGGTCCACCATCCACACGAACACCGCGGACGACGCGCTCACCCTGCGCCCGCTGGTGCAGGCGGCTCGGGACCGGGAGCTGAACACCTTCCGGAAGGGCCTCGTCGGGGTCGACACGGACCGGCTCGGCGCCATCGTCCGCGCGCTGGTCGAGGAGCGGCCGTACACGATGAAGGAGCTGCGGGAAGAACTGGCGAAGGAGTGGCCCGAGGCGGATCCCACCGCGCTCTCCGTCGCCGCGCGTTGCGTACTGCCGCTGGTGCAGGTCACCCCGCGCGGGATGTGGGGCCGCAGCGGACAGGTCGCGCTCACCACCGTCGAGCACTGGCTCGGCCGCCCGCCCCGGCCCGTGCCCGCCCCCGACGAGACCGTCCTGCGCTATCTCGGCGCCTTCGGCCCTGCCTCCGTGAAGGACATGCGGACCTGGTCCGGGCTCACCCGGCTCGGCGCCGTGTTCGAGCGGCTCCGGCCCCAACTCGCGGTCTTCCAGGACGAGAACGGCGTCGAGCTCTTCGACCTGCCGGACGCCGTCCGGCCCGCCGAGGACACCCCCGCCCCGCCGCGGTTTCTGCCCGAATTCGACAACCTGCTGCTCTCGCACGCCGACCGCGGCCGGGTCGTACCGGCCGAGTACAAGGGGCGCAGCTGGACCGGCAACCAGGCCCACTGCACGCTCCTCGTCGACGGTTTCCTCGCCGGGATCTGGCGCATCGAGGAACACAAGGACGGCGCGGCTCTCCTCACCGTGCAACCCTTCGGGGCGCTCGGCAGGGAGAGCCGCGCCGCGGTGGCCGAGGAAGGGGCACGGCTCCTCGCCGACCTGACCTCGGCCACCTCCTACGACGTGCGCTTCGGGGAGTTCACCAGCCAGAGGTGACATCCCGAGGCCGGAAGTTCCAGGGGTGACGGCCCCCATGCGGAGGCGTTGGCCCGTTGCCCGAAGGGCTCTCACCCCTGCCCTTCGAGAGTCGGGAGAGCCCTCTCCTGAAGGGGTCGTCCCGCAGAACCGGCCCCCACAAGAACCGCCCCGAACCGTCCGGCGAACCGGAGCCGAACCCGCTCTACCGGCTCAGCGCGTGGTCCCGGCGGGTGCACGCCGACGGGGTCTGGTTGTGGCGTCTGCGCGGGGCGGGAGGGGCGAGCAGGGGGTCGACCGTCACCACGGTCACTCCGAGCGGCGCCGAGAGCGCTCTCAGGGCGGGCTCGGCGAGGCGGATCCAGTTCTGGTCGCGGCCCAGGACGGCGTTCAGCCGGTCCGGGCTGGTGAACCCGACGGCGGTGCGTGTGCCGAACTCGTCGCGCAGGAAGCGCAGTTGGTGTCCTCCGGCAGAGCCGAGCCGAACCGGCACGTACAGCGGCCCTGCCGGGCGGCGTTCTTCGGGATCGGCGTCCTCGATGGCGAGGCTGTCCATGGTGTCCTCCGGTGCGGAAGTGCGGATGCCGTACGCGTCATGCGCCCGTACGCCCGAAGGTATGCCCCCGGCACTGGCGCCCTGTCCCGCCATGACGCGGCATTGACCCCGACGCCCCGGATTTTTACGCGCTCCTGGCGCAGGTGGGCACGGGAGCGTCGGCCGACCGGGTGGAGGCGGCTCCCGGGAACGATTTCATCCCACCGGGTGGTGGCCGCGGGGCGCCCGCCGAGGCCGGTGCAGGCTCAGTCGGCCCGGCCCGTTGCCGCGACCGTCACGCCGAGGCCGATCATCGCGAAGCCGCCCGCCCCGCCGATCAGCGAGAGGCGCCGTTCGGAGCGGGCGAACCAGCCGCGGGCCGCCGCCGCGCCCAGCCCCCACAGGGTGTCCGTGACCAGGCCGATCGTGATCGGGACCAGGCCGAGCAGCAGCATCTGGGACGGCAGGTGCCCCGCCGCGTGGTCCACGAACTGCGGCAGCACCGCCGCGAAGAAGACGATCCCCTTGGGGTTGGTGACGCCCACCAGAACGCCGTCCGCGACGGTCCGCAGGTCGCCGTGGGCCGGCCGGACCGTGGCCGCGGCCTCACCGACGGCAGCCACTCCCAGCCGCATGTCCTTGCGGTGCCGGTACGCCTGCACCCCGAGCAGGACGAGGTACGCGGCGCCCGCCAGCTTCACCGCCATGAACACCGACGCCGAACGCTCCACCAGGGCGCCGATGCCGAGCGCCACCGCCACCACCAGCACGTACGAGCCGAGCACGTTGCCCAGGACCGTCGCGAGGGCCGTCCGGCGGCCGTGCGCGAGGGCGCGGCCGATCACGAACAGGACGCTCGGTCCCGGGATCACGATCACCAGGAGGGACATCGCGGCGAAGGCGAGGAATCGGTCGGTCGACACCATGTCCGTCATTCAACCTCACCCCTGTGCGACGCGACCAGGGCACGGACATCACACACGCGGTCCGCACCCATACCAGCGGCCCGAGTTGTCCGTGCCGTGCCGTGCCGTGCCGTGCCGGATCGGGCCATGCCATGCCATGCCGTGCACTGCCGCGCCGTGTGTGGCCATGCCATGCACTGCTGCCGTGCCGAGCCCGGTCGGCTGTCGCCGCCGCACACCTTCTCGTCCGCGCGGTGTGCGGCGAGGCCAGGGCTCCGGCTCGCACGGGCGCTGATCGTAGAGCGGCACCCGCATCAGATCAGCCCCTGCGGGGCCGGGCAGGCCCCGCATGCGGCCGAGGCCGCCCCTGCCTCAGGGCAGCCCCGATGCGGCCAGGGCAGCTCGTGCACGCCCCAAGGGAGGCCGCACGCCCCCAGGGAGGCCGCACGCGCCCAGGGCCGCCCGGCCCCTCACGGCAGTCCGCATGCGGCCAGGGACACCGTCCGCCCCCTGGATACAGTCGCCCGCATGGAATTGCGGCAGCTCAGCTACTTCGTCACCGTCGCCGAGGAACTGCACTTCGGGCGGGCCGCCGAGCGGCTGCACATCGTCCAGTCGGCGGTGAGCCAGCAAGTGCGGCGTCTGGAGCGGGAGTTGGGGTGCGAGCTCTTCGACCGGTCGCCCCGGCACGTGCGGCTCACCGGGGCGGGGGAGCGGCTGCTGCCCGAGGCGCGCGAGGTGCTCGCCGCGGCCGAACGGGCCCGGGCCGCCGTCCGTGAGCGCACCACCCTGCGGCTCGGCACGAGCACCGGACTCGGCGAGCACCTCGACCGCGTGCTCGGCACCTTCGCCGAGATCGCCCCGGACATCCCCGTCGAGCTGGTCTCCGCGCCCACCCGTGACCGGCTCGCCCAGGTCGCCGACGGGCGGCTCGACGCCGCGTTCGTCCGCTCCCCGCAGCCCGCGCCGGGCCTGCGCGTCCTGCCGTTGTGGGAGGACCCGCTGGTCGTGGCTCTCCCCGCGGCCCATCCGCTGGCCCGCCAGGACGAGATAGCGCTCTCAGAGCTGGCCACGCTTCCGCTGTGCATCACCGCACGGCGCAACAATCCCGCCCTCGTCGACCTCGTCGTCGGCGCCTGCCACGCCGCGGGCTTCGAGCCCGTGCCGGGCCCGGTCGGCGGCTCGCTCCAGGACGTCCTCGCCACCATCGGACTCGGCTCGCTGTGGACGGTGGTGTACGCCGCCCACTCCCGCGTGCTGCACAGCCCCCGTGTCGCCTTCCGGCCGGTGCGTGCTCCCGGGCTCGCGCTGCCCACCGGACTCGCGGTGGGCGCGGGCCGTACGCCCGCCACGGTCGAGCTGTTCCTGAGAGCGTGTTCAGCCTCCGTGAGCAGCCCGGCCAGCCGTCCCTAGAAGCCGCCTGAACTGCGACGATCACGAAAGCAGATCGCTGCGGTCGCAGTCTGCTTCTTGGTCGGGCGGACCGGATCCGGTGGACTGAGGTCACGCCGGTGAGCGACCCGGGAAGGCCGGGAAGCCGCCGCTGACACAGGAGTTGGCCATGCCCATCGTCACCGTTCAGCAGGGTCCCCGCGACGTCGAGCTCAAGCGCGAGCTGGTCAAGCGCGTGACGGACGCCTTCGTCGACGCGTACAAGATCCCGGCCGAGACCGTTCAGGTGTGGATCCACGAGGTCCCCACCGACAGCTGGGGCGCGGCGGGCACGCTGACCGCCGACAAGTAACCGCGTCCGCCGACAAGGAGCCGCGCCCCGGCGGGCTCACCGCCGACGGGCCGGGCCGTCCGTACGGGGGTCGGACGGCAGCGGGTCCGCCGCCCGCCGAGAGCGCTCTCGGCGCGGCGGCCCGCCGTCCCCGTAGCGACGCCGGCCGTACGCCGCGAGGGCCGTCAGCGGTACGGACAGGGCCGCCGCCACCCCGAACAGGGTCTGGAAGTGGCCCAGTTGAGCCGAGGTGGCGGCAAGCCCCGTGCCCAGCGCGCTGCCCACGTACAGGGCGACGCCGAAGAAGGCGACACCGGTCGCCCGGGCCGTCGGGACCAGCAGCGTCGCCCACGCCTGCACCGTCGAGTGCAGGAACGCCCAGCCGCCGCCGAGCAAGAGCGCGCTCAAGCCCAGCGCCAGCGGGGACGGACGCAGGGCCGGGGCCGCGTACGCGAGGGTCAGCTGGGCGCCGCCCGCCACGATCAGTGCGACCGGGCCGGGCCGGCCCGCGAGGCGCCGCACCACCTGGGCGCCGACCATGGCCGCCACCCCGTACAGCGCCGCCACCGCGCCCGCCGTCGCCGGAGCCGCGCCGAGCGACTCCAGGGCGGCCGGCAGATAGGTGAAGCAGCCGAGCAGCACGCCTCCTTCGAGGAGGGCCACCCCCATCACGTACCACTGCCAGCGTGAGCGCAGGACCGTGCGCAGCGCGCCGCCCTCGCGCGGGGCGAGGGCCGGTTCGGGCAGGCGGCGCAGGGCCAGCGCCAGATACCCGGCGAGCAGACCGGGCAGCGCGAACACCAGCCGCCAGCTCACCCAGTGGGCCAGCGTCCCGGCGACGACCGTGGCCAGCGCGGTGCCGAGCGCGAACGCGGTCATCAACGAGCCGAGCGCCCGCTGCCGTCCGGCCGGGGCGACCACATCGCCCACATACGTCAGCGAACCCGCGATGGCGGCCGCGAAGCAGACCCCCGTGAACCCCCGCGCCGCGATGAGCGACGCCGCGTCCGGCGCCGCCGCCGACGCGAGGGCGCCGACGGCCGAGGCCGCGAGCGAGAGGCGCATCACCCGCACTCTCCCGAACCGGTCGCTCGCCATGCCCCAGAACGGCTGCGCGAGCCCGTACCCCAGGGTGTACGCGCTCGCCGCGAGCGCGGCCGTGCCGAGCGGCACCCCGAAGGCCGAGCCGATCAGGACCAGCATCGGAGCGATGGAGAAGCGGTCGAAGTTGCTGACGAAACCGGCGGCGCCGAGCAGCCCCCGGGGCGGTGAAATGGTCATGCCCCCAGCTCAGCAGGGGGGCCAACGGCCGTGGGGGCTCAGCCGATTAGCATCACTCACACTGTGACGAACCCACCGGACCCCCGAGCGGAACTCGGCGCGTTCCTGCGCTCGCGCCGTGAGCGCCTGGCCCCGGCCGCGCTCGGGCTGCCCGTCGCGCCCCGCCGCCGCACCCCCGGCCTGCGCCGTGCGGAGGTGGCCGAGACCGCCGGAATCAGCTCCTCCTGGTACACGTGGCTGGAACAGGGCCGGGTGCGGACCTCGGAGCAGGTACTGCGGGCCGTCGCGCGGGCGCTGCGGCTCGACCCGGCCGAGACCGCGCACGTGCTCTCCTTCGCGGAGGACGCCCCCGCCCCGGGCACCACCCCGGCCAGCTGGGTCTCGCCCCATCTGCGCTCGCTCGTCGACGCGCTGCTCCCGCATCCCGCGATGGTCGTCGACCCGCACTGGGACCTGCTCGCCTGGAACACCGCGTACGCCGTGCTCCTGACCGACCTCGCCCGGCTGCCGCCCAAGCGGCGCAACATGCTCTGGCTGGTGTTCCGCTGGCCGCCGTGCCGGACGCTGCTCGCCGACTGGGAGCCCGAAGCCCGTTCGCTGCTCGGCCAGTTCAGGGCCCGGGCCGCGCACCACCCGCGCGATCCCCGGTACGCCGAGATCATCGAGGAGATCCGGGCGGACCCCTGTGCGGCACGCTGGCTCGACGAGCGGGAGACCGCCGTCTTCCGCCCGGCCGTCAAGCACTTCCGGCACCCGGTGGCGGGCGAACTGCGGCTGCGCTCGGTCAAGCTCGCCGCTGTCGACGAACCGGGCCACCACTTCCTGGCGTACCTGCCCGACGGACCGGAGACCGAGGCGGCCCTGCACCGGCTGAGCTGAGCGGACGCCCTGTTCGACGGCCCGGGCAGGCCGATTCGGGGTTTCGGCCACTGCCCGCGTCGGTAGGTACCAGACTCCCCACCTGACAGCTGTTGCTGATGACGTCGATACAGGAGAGAAGAACGATGCGGATTCCGATGACGGTCTCGGACTTCCTCGACCGGGCAGAGCTGGGTTTCTCCTCCAGTACCGGCGTCGTCGACGAGCCGGATCAGCCCGCCCCGCCAGTCCCTGGCCTCACCTATGGGCGGTTCGCGGAGCGGGTCCGCGCCTGGCAGGCCGGGTTCGACGCGCTCGGCGTCGGCGAGGGCGAGCGGGTGGCGGTGGTCAGCCACAATTCGGCCCGCATGCTGGAGTTGCTGTTCGCGGTGCCGATGAGTGGCCGGATCTGCGTGCCGGTGAACTTCCGCCTCAAGCCGGAGGAGGTCGATTACGTGGTGCGGCAGAGCGGGGCCTCGGTCCTGCTCGTCGACCCGGAGGTGGACGACGAGCTCTCCGCCGTCAAGGCACGCCACCGGTTCGTGCTCGGCGAGCGGACCGAGAGCGATCTCATGCGGTTCGGCGTCGAGCCGCGCCCGTGGTCGCGGCCCGACGAGGACGCGACGGCCACGATCAACTACACCTCCGGAACGACCGCCCGCCCCAAGGGAGTTCAGCTCACCCACCGCAACATCTGGGTCAACGGCCTGACGTTCGGACTGCACACCCGGGCCTGGGAGGGTGACGTCTACATGCACACCCTGCCGATGTTCCACTGCAACGGCTGGGGCATGCCGTACGTGATGGCCGGACTCGGCGTCAAACAGGTGGTGCTGCGCAAGGTCGACGGGGCCGAGATCCTGCGCCGGGTGGCCGAGCACGGCGTCACGCTGATGTGCGGGGCGCCCGCGGTGTGGAACCTCGTCCTCGACGCGGCGGCGTCGTGGCAGGGCGAGATCCCCGGGCGCGACCGCGTGCGGGTCGTCTGCGCGGGGGCGCCGCCGCCCACCCGGATGATCCAGCGGATGGACGAGGAACTGGGCTGGGAGTTCACCCAGATCTACGGGCTCACCGAGACGTCCCCGCTGCTCACCATGAACCGCACCCGGCCGGCCGACGCCGGGCTGCCCGCCGAGGAGCGGGCCCGCAACCTGTCCAGGGCCGGAGTGCCCGCGCTCGGCGTCAAGCTGAAGGTGTCCGGCTCCGGCGAGGTCCTGGCCCGCTCCAACGTGGTGCTCGACGGCTACTGGGAGAAGCCCGAGGAGACCGCGGCGGCCCTGGAGGGCGGCTGGTTCCACACAGGAGACGGCGGCACGATCGACGCCGCAGACGGCTCTCTGACGATCTCGGACCGCAAGAAGGACGTCATCATCACGGGCGGTGAGAACGTGTCCTCGATCGAGGTGGAGGACACGATCTTCAGCCACCCGGCGGTCGCCGAGGTCGCCGTGATCGGCGTGCCCCACGAGAAGTGGGGCGAGACGATCAAGGCGCTCGTGGTGCTTGCCCCGGGCGCGTCCGCGACGGAGGCCGAGATCATCGCGTACTGCAAGGAGCGCGTGGCCCGCTACAAGGCCCCGACCTCCGTCGAGTTCCGCGACGCGATCCCGCGGACGGCCACCGGAAAGATCCAGAAGTTCAAGCTCCGCGAGCCGTACTGGTCCGGCCTGGAGCGGGAGATCAACTGACCTCCCCTCCTGTCAGTGGCGTACGTTTTTGACCGCGGCCGTGGCCGTCAACCGAGCTTTCCGCGTGCCCAGTTGGCGGCCTGGTACGACATGGGCGTCAGGCGGTCAGACGTGCCACATGGCGCCGGGGGAGTCGAGTCTGTGGTGGGTGAGGGTGGCGGTGAAGTGCGGGGTGTTGTTCTGGTGGAAGGTGACGGTGGCCCGGGGACGGCCGTAGGCGTCCGGAGGTAACTCGCGGGTGTCGATCCAGCAGGGCACGTGGAGTTCGACATAGCGGTGGAACTGGCAGTCCATGGCTGCGAGAAGGGTGGGCTCGGGGTGGTGCAGGTGGTGGGCGGCCTGGCGGGCCGCCTCAAGGAGGAGCATCCCGGGCGCGTGGTCGACCGGGTGGTCGAACAGGATGGGGTGCTCGGGGTCGATGCGGAGTTGATGGCGGTGGGGGGTGTGGGCGGGCGACAGCACCACATCGTTGCCGTGGGTGCGGGCCACACGTGCGGGGGGAACAGGGGGGCCGAGCCGGGGTGCGGGCCACGCGTGGGCGTCGACGAACCGGGCACGCAGCCTGCGGTACACGGGCGGCGGCTGGATGGTGAAGCGGGTGTGGGCCGTGGCCAGTTGGGTGTCGCCACGGAAAGCGCGGATCAGCAGCGTCAGGGCGGCGGTACGCCCGTTGCGGCGCACCGCCTCCAGGCAGGTGACGTGCAGGTCGACGACGGCCGGAAGCAGCATCACGTCCAGGGCGTCGGGTTGCAGGGTGAAGCGGTAGTGCTCCCATAACAGGTGGTGTCCGAACGGGACGTCGTAGGCCGCGTGGGAGAGCAGCGGGAAGATCTGGCGGATCGTCTCGCTCAGGATCAGCGGGTCGTGCCGACCGAGGCGCATCTCATAGAAGGAGTGGACCTCCGGCCAGCGGGCGGTCACGGCGAAGGCGTCGGGGGCGGTGCGGCGCCAACCGGTCAGCAACACCTCGTCGGGATTGGTCTTGTGGACCAGTTCGCCTGGCACCGTGGGCGCGGGTGGCGCGGGGCATAGAGGCAGGGGCGGCATGGGTACTCCTCACAGACGGCCGGTCGGCGTGGGGGCCGACGGGCTCACGGGTGGGGTGCGTGCAGTGAGTCGGATGTGCCGAAAACGAAGGAACGTGCTTGTTAGGAGGGGGAGTTGAGGGAGGGGCAGAGGCAGCTTCCGCGATGCCGGAGGAACCCGGTGGAGTGCCGCGGATCGGTAGTGCCTCGCTGGAGCGCGGCGACGAGCGCGCGCTGGATCTCCGACATCATGCGGCCCCCCGGGCACAAGTCGAAACGGGCGGTGCGTCACCGTGAGTGATGGACCGGTGCGGCAATGGCCGATAATATAAAAGGCGTTCTCTATTTTTGTCGAACCCATATGGGGGCGGAGCGATGGCTGAAATCAGACAGGAGCGGGCGGTGAGGACCCGCGAGGTGCTCCTGCGGGCCGCGGCGGAGGAGTTCGACGAGAAGGGGTACGCGGCGGCGCTGATCAACCAGATCCTGGCGCGGGCCGGGCTGACGGCCGGGGCGATGTACTTCCACTTCAAGTCGAAGGAAGATCTCGCCGTCGCGGTGATGAACGCGCAGAAGCACACCATAGAACCGCGGCTCAGCTCGCGGGGGTTGCAGCGTCTCGTCGACATCACGCTGGTCTGGGCGCACCGGCTGCGCGTCGATCCGCTGCTCCGCGCGGGGGTCCGACTCGCCGTTGAGCAGGGCAGTTTCGGCATGCACGACCCCTCCACCTTTCTGGAGTGGCGCGAGATCATGATCGAGTGCCTGGCCGACGCGGACGAGGACAAGGAACTCATGCCGGGTGTGGTGCCCGAGCACGTCGCCGAGTTCGTCGTCGGAGCGTGCACGGGAATCCAGCTGTACGCGAACCTCGTCAACGGCCGCGAGGACCTGGTCGAGCGCACGGTCCGGATGTGGGAGCTGCTGCTGCCGGGTCTCGCCGTGCCCACCGCAGCGCGGGCGATCAGCCTGGAGGCCGAGCGGGGCCAGGTCTCATGAGCGAGCGGATCTTATGGCCGGATCACGTCGGTGAAAACCTGAGCGGCGAGCGGCGCATGCGCATCGTGGTCACCGGAGCCGGCGGCACCGTGGGCGGAATGGTGGCGAGTCTGCTCGCCCCGCATCACGACGTACGGTCCCTTACCAGGGACCCGGAGCGCGCTGCCCGGGACGGGGTCGCGGGGGAGATCGTGGGCGCCGACCTCGGCGATCCCGCCGGGCTGCGCCACGCGCTGTGTGGGGCGGACGCCCTGCTGCTCGTCACCTTCGACCCGCTGCGGCCCGCACACGACGCCAACGCGCTGGCCGCCGCCCGGGCGGCCGGAGTCCGGCACGTGGTGAAGCTGTCCGCGGCGGCGGTCTTGGACCCGCTGGCCCAGGACCGGATCACCTCCTGGCAGCGTGCGATGGAGGAGCAGGTCAGGGCGTCGGGCCTGGAGTGGACGCTGCTGCGGCCCCGGTCCTTCATGTCCAACGCCCTGGGCTGGGCGACCGGAGTGCGCAAGGAGGGCGTGATCCGCGCGCTGTACGGGGACTCCCGCAACTCGTGCGTCGACCCCGAAGACGTGGCGCTCGCCGCGGCCCGGGCTCTCGTCGCCGACGAGGCGGGCCGGATCCACGCGCTGACCGGCGGGGAGGCGCTCAGCGTACGCGACCAGACGGATCAGCTCGCCGAGGCGTTGCAACTCCCGCTGAAATACGAGGAGTTGACGGTCGAGCAGGCATTCGGTGCCTGGCGTGACCGGTTCGGGGAGCTGCTCGCCCAAGACCTGCTCGCCAGCGCCGAACGGCAGGCCGCGGGCGCGAAGGAGGGGCTCACCGACGGGGTCCGTGAGGCCACCGGCCGGGAGCCGGGCACGTTCAGGGACTGGGCCGCTCGACACGCGGCGGCGTTCCGCTGACGCGGGCTCGTGCCGGGCGCGGGGGAGGAGCTGGCCACATGTGGCGGGGCGACATGGGAGGTGGCCACATGTTTTGGACCCACATGTCCAGGGCCAGGTGTCCAGGGCCTACGTAACAGCCCCGGGTCGCCACATGAGGCGAGGCCACCCAAGCTCGCCCACATGTGGCAACTCCCCACACCGGGTTTCCCCATCCCGTAAAACCACACCACTTCGGACCACATGGAGCAATTGCCCACCCAGGGCCGCCAGATGGGGCGCGGCAGGATGGGAGTGCCGGGCGCGCGCCCGCGTCACACGCGTACGTACACACACCGGCCGGTACGGCCCGAGCGGCACCGGCAGCGGCATCGGAAGGAAGCGGAACCATGGCTGAAGCGCAGGGCATGCTCGAAGGCAGGACCGTTCTGATCACGGGGGCGTCCAGCGGCATCGGGGAGGCGGCGGCCCGCCTCTTCGCGGCGGAAGGGGCGGCGGTGGTCGTGATGGCACGGCGCGCGGCACGTCTCGACGCGCTCGCCCACGACATCGTGGAGGCCGGGGGCAGGGCCGAGACCGCGGCGGGTGACGTGGTGAGCGAAGAGGACGTGGCCAACGCGGTCAAGATCGCGGTGGGCCGGTTCGGCCGTCTGGACGGGGCGTTCAACAACGCGGGCTGGGCCACGGCGGGGACACCGCTGCACGAGACGGACACGGCGATCTTCGACCGGACCATGGATGTGAACGTGCGCGGCACCTGGAACTGTCTGCGGCACCAGATCCCCGCCATGCTGGAGGCGGGAGGCGGCTCCATCGTCAACACCTCCAGCGTCGCGGGCCTCCAGGCGACAGGGGCGTCGGCTGCCTATGTGGCTGCCAAACATGCCGTGTTGGGGCTCACCCGGGCGGCCGCCGCCGACTACGGGCGCCAGGGAATCCGGGTCAACGCGCTCGTGGTGGGCAGCACGCGTACCGAACTGATGGAGGAGGTGCTGGCCGGGACGCCGCAGCTGGAGGAGAGCTTCGTGGCCCGCTCGGTCCAGCGCAGGATGGCGGCTCCGGTGGAGATCGCCCAGGCCGCGGTCTGGCTGTGCAGCGACCGCGCCACGTTCGTCACCGGCGCCGCCATGCCGGTGGACGGAGGGTGGACCGCGGCGTAGAGGCGAAGGCGGCCCGCAGCGTACGGCCCCCGCCGCGAGTGCGCGACGCGACCCGCGCCCGGCCACCGCAACGCATCGCCCCACCGAAACACCGCAAGCGGCACCGCGGCCGCACACGTGGCGCGCATGTGACGCAGCCCACACGCCTTCTCGTTGACCCTCACACCGGTGTGAAGGTTCGAGCATTCCACCATGTCAATCAGCGAGAAGCAGAACACAGTTGGCCCCCGAGCCTCCGACAACCACCAGAACGACCAGATCAACCAGAACGACCAGAACGACAGTCAGAAGCTGCCCTGGCTCGCGCTGCTCGCGCTGGCCACGGCGGTCTTCATCACCAGCCTCACCGAGACGCTGCCCGCGGGCCTGCTGCCCGCGATGAGTTCGGACCTGCGGGTGAGCGAGTCCGCGACGGGGCAGACGGTCACGATCTACGCCCTCGGTACCGCGCTCACCGCGATCCCGCTCACCGCCGCGACGGCGGCCTGGCGGCGCAAGCGTCTGCTCCTCGTGTCGATGGCCGGGTTCGCGGTGGCCAACACGGTGACCGCGCTCTCGGCCGACTACGCCCTGACGATGGCGGCCCGGTTCGGCGCCGGGGTGGCCGCGGGCCTGGCCTGGGCGCTGCTCGCCGGGTACGCGCGCCGTATGGCCCCGGCCCATGCGCAGGGCAGGGCCATCGCGATCGCGATGGCCGGTATCCCGGTCGCCCTGTCGCTGGGTGTACCGGCGGGCACCTTCCTCGGCAGGGCCGTCACCTGGCAGGTGGCCTTCCTGGTGATGACCGGACTGACCGTGGCCCTGCTCGGCTGGATCGGCGCGGCGGTGCCGGACTTCCCGGGCCTGCGGCGGAGCGGCAGGACGCCGATGGCCGCCGCCCTGAAGGTGCCCGGCGTCGTGCCGGTCCTGTTCGTCACCCTGGTCTTCGTCCTGGCCCACACCATCCTCTACACCTTCGTCGCGACCTTCCTCGACGGGCTCGGCATGGGCGGCTCCACCGATCTGGTGCTCCTGGTGTTCGGGGCGGCCTCGCTCGTGAGCATCTGGGTGGTGGGCGCACTGATCAACCGTCGTCTGCGTCAACTGACCATCCTGAGCGCGCTGTTGGTGGCCGCCGCGGCCGCCGTTCTCGCCCTGCTCTCCGACAGCACCGCCCAGGTGTACGTCGCCGTCACGCTGTGGGGACTCGGCTGGGGCGGCGCACCCACCCTGCTCCAGACCGCGGTCGGGGACGCCGGCGGCGAGCACGCGGACGCCGCGCAGGCCATGCTGGTGACGCTGTGGAACGTGGCGATGGCCGGGGGCGGCCTCGTCGGCGGCATCCTCCTGAACGCGCTCGGTTCGGGCTCCTTCCCGTGGAGCGTCCTGGCCCTCCTCGCGCCGGTGCTCCTCGTGGTCCTGACCGCCCGCGCGCACGGATTCCCCGTCACCCGCGGCGGCGCCGCCTGAGCGCCGACGACGCCGGGCGCCGCGGCCCCCCGCCGCGGCGCCCGGCGTTCGCCGTCCCGGCCCCCGTCGGGCAGCCCGGTGCGGCTCCTGCGATTCGATCTTCCCGGCGCGCGAGCCTAGGCAGGTCAGGGCCGGTCGGGGCATGCTGGGGCCACGGTTCAGAAAGTGAGGCGAGCTGCGATGGTGACTCTGTCGTACGCCCACGGGGTGAGCGCCACCGCCCTGCTCGGCGACACGATCGGCGACAACCTGGACCGCGCGGTCCAGGCGTACGGGGAGCGCGAGGCGCTGGTCGACGCCGCCTCCGGGCGGCGCTGGACGTACGCCCAATTCGGCGCCGCCGTCGAGGAGTTGGCCCGCGCGCTGCTCGCGGACGGCGTCGCCAAGGGTGACCGGGTCGGGATCTGGGCGGTGAACTGCCCCGAGTGGGTCCTGGTCCAGTACGCGACCGCGCGGATCGGCGCGGTGCTGGTGAACATCAACCCGGCTTATCGCGTGCACGAGTTGGAGTACGTGCTGTGCCAGGCAGGGGTCTCGGTCCTGTTCGCCTCGCTGTCCCACCGGTCGAGCGACTACCGGGCGATGGTCGAGCAGGTGCGGGGCGCCTGTCCGGCCCTGCGGCGGACCGTCTTCATCGGGGACCCGGGATGGGACCGGCTGCTGGCCGAGGGCGCCGGGCGGACCCGCGCCGACCTGGCGGCGCGCGAGGCGGAGCTGTCCTGCGACGACCCCGTCAACATCCAGTACACCTCGGGCACGACGGGCTTCCCCAAGGGGGCCACGCTCTCGCACCACAATGTGCTCAACAATGGTTATTTCGTCGGGGAGTTGCTCTCCTACACGCAGGCCGACCGGATCTGCGTCCCGGTCCCCTTCTACCACTGCTTCGGCATGGTCATGGGGAATCTGGCCGCCACCTCGCACGGGGCCTGCGTGGTGATCCCGGCGGCGTCCTTC
This sequence comes from Streptomyces sp. NPDC045846, assembly GCF_056431605.1. NCBI lineage: Bacteria > Bacillati > Actinomycetota > Actinomycetes > Kitasatosporales > Streptomycetaceae > Streptomyces > Streptomyces sp. NPDC045846. The sequence continues at coordinate 131,098 of NZ_JBWKKJ010000001.1, forward strand.
GACCCCGAGGTGACGCTGCGGGCCGTCGAGCGGGAGCGCTGCACCTCGCTGTACGGCGTGCCGACGATGTTCATCGCCGAGCTGAACCTCCCCGGTTTCGCCGCGTACGACCTCTCCTCGCTGCGTACCGGAATCATGGCGGGCTCACCGTGTCCGGCGGAGGTGATGAAGCGGGTGGTCGCCGAGATGCACATGGCCGAGGTGTCCATCTGCTACGGCATGACGGAGACCTCCCCCGTCTCCACCCAGACCCGCGCGGACGACGACCTGGAGCGGCGCACCGGCACGGTCGGCCGGGTCATGCCGCACGTCGAGGTGAAGGTCGTCGACCCGGCCACCGGCGTCACCGTCCCGCGCGGCGAGCCGGGCGAGCTGTGCACCCGCGGCTACAGCGTGATGCTCGGCTACTGGGACGAGCCGGAGCGGACCGCCGAGACCATCGACGCGGGGCGCTGGATGCACACCGGTGATCTCGCGGTGATGCGCGAGGACGGGTACGTCGAGATCGTCGGCCGCATCAAGGACATGATCATCCGCGGTGGTGAGAATGTGTACCCGCGGGAGATCGAGGAGTTCCTGTACCGGCATCCCAAGATCGCCGACGTGCAGGTCGTCGGGGTGCCGGACGAGCGGTACGGCGAGGAGATCCTGGCCTGCGTCATCCCGCGCGACCCGGCGGACCCGCCCACTCTGGACGAGATCGCCGCGTACTGCCGCGAGCGGCTGGCCCACTACAAGATCCCGCGCCACCTGCGGGTTCTCGACGCCTTCCCGATGACGGTCAGCGGCAAGGTCCGCAAGGTGGAGCTGCGGGAGGGCTACGGCGCCTGAGGGCCGGGCGGGGCGCCGGCGCCCCGGGAGACCAGCTCCCGGGCCGCCTGGTTCACCGGCTGGGGCGTCCCCGTCAGATCCAGGACGAACAGCGGGACGCACAGCTGGTCGGCGCGCTCCCTGGCGTCCCGCGCGTACCCGGCGAGCGAGAAGTGCACGCTGCGCGCGGACGCGGTCATCCCGTGCAGCCACAGGCACTCGACGGCCTTCAGTGAGGCCGGTCGTGTCGTCGGGTCCACCCGGGCCACCAGGCCCCGGCCGCGCAGGTCGATGCCGGAGGCCGCGGGCGCTTCGGCGTGGAGTATGTCGCTGAAGCCGAGCCAGGTCAGATAGAGCCCGGCCGCCGTCACCGCGTCCCGCGCGGTACGGATCGTGAGCGGCCGGAACGCCCGGCGGTCCCGCGCCCCCGGCGGCCGCGGCACGGTCACGGGGGCGGGCGGCGCCGTCACCGGCCGGACGGGCACCTTGAGGACCACTCCGCAGGAGCAGCCCAGCTCGGGCTGCGGCCACTGGCTCTGCCGCCCGCAGGCCCGGCACCGGACCGTGACCCAGGTGTCCGTCCAGGTCCGGTGGGTGATCGGCGAGGGTGCGGCGCCGGGCTGGATGGGCGGCGCGAGCGGGGCCCCGCAGGCGCAGGGGAAGGCGGGCGGCACGTAGACGTGATCGCGCCGACAGGTCGGACAGCGCACCGGCACGCCGTCACCGCTCATCCGCCCCCACCTCCATGACGACGCGGCCCGCATCGGGGTCGGGTCCGCGCCGGACGAGGCCCCCGGCGGCCCGCCCGGGGGTTCCGCGGTCCATGGTCCATCAACCGCGACCGCGGCGTGGCGCATTCGCACATCCCGGCACTCCCTTGACGGGCTGGCCGAGCCCGTCCTACATTGCTTCCACATAGCAGAATGAAACTTCCGCATTACGGAATCAGGTTCAAAAGTGGCGCGGCCAGGTGGCGCGCCGGAGCCGATTTCGCCGGCCGAAGCAGGAGCACCCCATGCCTCGTATGACCGCTGCCCGAGCGGCAGTTGAGATCCTCAAGCGCGAAGGCGTCAGCCACGCCTTCGGTGTGCCGGGCGCGGCGATCAACCCCTTCTACAAGGCGCTCAAGGAGGGCGGTGGCATCGACCACACGCTCGCCCGCCACGTCGAGGGCGCCTCCCACATGGCGGAGGGATACACGCGCTCCAACCCGGGCAACATCGGTGTCTGCATCGGCACGTCGGGCCCTGCGGGCACCGACATGATCACCGGCCTGTACTCCGCGATCGGCGACTCGATCCCGATCCTCTGCATCACCGGCCAGGCCCCGGTCGCGGTGATCCACAAGGAGGACTTCCAGGCGGTCGACATCGCCGCGATCGCCCGTCCGGTCACCAAGGCCGCGACGACCGTTCTGGAGGCCGCGCAGGTCCCCGGCGTCTTCCAGCAGGCCTTCCACCTGATGCGCTCCGGCCGTCCCGGCCCGGTCCTCATCGACCTGCCCATCGACGTCCAGCTCACCGAGATCGACTTCGACCCGGACACCTACGAGCCGCTGCCGGTCTACAAGCCGGCCGCGACCCGGGCCCAGATCGAGAAGGCCATCGGCTTCCTGCTGGAGTCCGAGCGCCCGCTGATCGTCGCCGGTGGCGGCATCATCAACGCGGACGCCAGCGACCTCCTGGTCGAGTTCGCCGAGATCACCAACACGCCGGTCGTCCCGACCCTCATGGGCTGGGGCACCATCGCGGACGACCACGAGCTGAACGCGGGCATGGTCGGCCAGCAGACCGCCCACCGCTACGGCAACGCCACGTTCCTGGAGTCGGACTTCGTCCTCGGCATCGGCAACCGCTGGGCCAACCGCCACACCGGGTACAAGCTCGACGTCTACACCCAGGGCCGCAAGTTCGTCCACGTCGACATCGAGCCCACCCAGATCGGCAAGATCTTCGCCCCGGACTACGGCATCGCCTCCGACGCCAAGGCCGCCCTGGAGCTCTTCGTCGAGGTCGCCAAGGAGCTGAAGGCCGCGGGCAAGCTGCCCGACCGCTCGGCGTGGGTCGCCTCCCACCTGGAGCGCAAGTCGACGCTGCTGCGCCGCACGCACTTCGACAACGTCCCGATGAAGCCGCAGCGGGTCTACGAGGAGATGAACAGGGCCTTCGGCCCGGAGACGCGCTACGTCACCACCATCGGCCTCTCCCAGATCGCCGGCGCGCAGATGCTGCACGTCTACAAGCCGCGCCACTGGATCAACTGCGGCCAGGCCGGTCCGCTCGGCTGGACCATCCCGGCCGCGCTCGGTGCCGCCACCGCCGACCCGGAGACCCCGGTCGTCGCCCTGTCCGGCGACTACGACTTCCAGTTCATGCTGGAGGAGCTGGCGGTCGGCGCGCAGCACAAGATCCCGTACGTCCACGTTCTCGTGAACAACGCCTACCTCGGTCTGATCCGTCAGGCGCAGGTCGGCCTGGACATCAACTTCCAGGTCAACCTGGAGTTCGAGAACATCAACTCCCCGGAGCTGGGCGTCTACGGCGTCGACCACGTCAAGGTCGTCGAGGGCCTGGGCTGCAAGGCGATCCGCGTCACCGAGCCGGACCAGCTGCTGCCCGCGTTCGAGGAGGCCAAGAAGCTGGCCGCCGAGTTCCGCGTCCCGGTCGTCGTCGAGGCGATCCTGGAGCGGGTCACCAACATCGCGATGAGCCCGACGTCCGACATCAGCGCGGTCAAGGAGTTCGAGGAGCTCGCCACCGAGCCGGGCCACGCACCCACGGCGATCCGCCGGCTCGCCGTCTGAGCCGCCCCGCAAACGGTCCGGCCCCCGTTCCCCCGCACTGGGGAGCGGGGGCCGGACGCATGCGGCTCACCCGAGCGTGGTCTCCTCGTGCTCCAGTAGCGTCTTGAGCGTGGAGAGGATCATCACCCAGCCGCCGCTGACCCCCTTGAGCATCTCGCTGTCCGGGCTGTCGAAACCGTCGTGCGTGAGGGTGAGCCGCACCCCGAGCGAGGAGGGATCGGCGGGCTCGATGTCGAACGCGACCTGGGACTGCTCCGTTTTCGCGGCCTCGAACTCACGCTCCGTGTCGAAGAGTTGACGGTGCATCGGAAGAAGTCGGTGCCAGGTGTACGCGAGCTTACGGCCCGGCACCGCTTCGAGCACCGCCTGTCCGAGATCCTCGTACGCCCCGTCCGGGCCCATCTTCCACAGCACCGGCGAACCCACCTGCCAGTCGGACATCGGTCCCCAGCCGCCGAAGTAACGCTGGGCGAACTCGGCGTCCGTCAGGGCCTCGTAGACCCGCTCGGGGGTGGCCTGGATGTAGATCACGTAACTGAACTCGGGCTTGTCCATGGCGAGTTGCTCCTCCATGCTCCGCTTGGTCCGGCCGTGCGCGTCGGGTCCGCCGTGTTCGTACTTGCCGATCCAGCGGTCGGACAGCTCCCGGATCGGCGCCGGATCGAGGTAGTGGAGCTTCTCCCGGCCCTGCCGCGCCGACGTGACCAGACCGGCCGCTTCGAGCACCGCGAGATGCTTGCTCACCGCCTGCCGCGACATGGCGAGGCCCTCGCCCAGCTCCCGCAGCGTCTGCCCGCTCCGCGCCTGGAGCCGGTCGAGCAGGCGCCGCCGACTGGCGTCGGCCAGCGCCCTGAAGACGTCGTCCACACCCACCTCCGACGCCGTGCGTACAGGGCTTCCTCTCCAGATTTGCAACCTGCGGGTTGCGTGTCAATTCGTGACGAATTTCGCACCTGGATGCGTTCCGGTCGGGGCAGATACCGGATCGATTCCCCATCGTCATCCGGCGGGCCTGCCCTTCGGGCCGTTCGGCGGCGCATACTGGGGTGACGATGACGAAGCCATCCGCGCCCCGGCGCCACCTGCCCACCAGCCCCTTCAAAGCCCCGGACGCTCCGGCGGCCAAGCACTTCATCCTGGGAGACCGGGTCACACACGACCAGTTCGGCCTGGGCACCATCATCGGGGTCGAGGACGGCGTCGCGATGCTCGTCGACTTCGGCTCCCGCCAGGCCCGAATCGTCAGCCCGTACACGCGCATGGACAAGCTCTAAACCTCGCCCCCAGGGGAGAGCCCCGGTCCGGATCGCCCTCGCGGCCCGGCCCGGGGGCGCGTCCCCGCCCCGAAGCGCCGCCGTGCGCACTGCCCTTCCGGGTGAAACCCGGGCCCCACGACCGCAGACCGAGCCGTACCTCCGCGCCCACGTCCCGCATCCGACCGCGGGCGTACGGGCCGGGCCGCCTCGGTCGGCCATGGGGTGTACGCCTTCGCGGACGTCGCGCGACCTGAGCCGGATGTGCGCGTCCGCCGGGCCCCCGTAGCGTGTCGGCCATGGTCAACTTCTCCCGCGCGGCCACCGCCGTCGCGCTGTCCTTAGCCCTCGCGACGCCGCTGGCCGCCGCGACCGCCGCCCAGGCCGCCCCGGCCCCCGTTCGCGCCACCGCGACCGCCGAGGCCCGGCCCATCGAACTCCCGCGCCCCACCGGCCCGTACGCGATCGGCGCCGACACCCTCCACCTCGTCGACCACTCCCGCCGCGATCCCTGGGTGCCGACCCAGGACCGCGAGCTCATGGTCACCCTCACCTACCCGGCGGCCCGCCCCGGTGTGGGCCAGTCCGCTCCGTACACCACCACCGCCGAGGCCCCGGCCCTGCTCAAGACACTGCAAGTCGACCCCGCGCGGGTGGACGAGGTCACCGGAGCCCGCACGCACGCCCGGCCGGGAGCACGGCCCGCGCGCGGCGGTCACCCCCTGGTCGTGCTCTCACCCGGTTTCGGCGCCCCGCGCTACTCCCTCACCACCCTCGCCGAGGACCTCGCGAGCCGCGGCTACGTCGTGGCGTCGGTGGACCATGCCTACGAGTCGCTCGGCACCAGCTTCCCGGGCGGCCGCCTGCTGACCTGCGTGGCCTGCAAGGCGATGCAGGACGGCGCCCCCGGCAGCCTGGTCACCTCGACCCGCGCGGCGGACGTCTCCTACCTCCTGGACCGCCTCACCGGACGCCACCCGGCCTGGCGGTACTCCGCCGCGATCGACGGGAAGCGCGTCGGCATGGCGGGCCACTCCATCGGCGGGGCCTCCGCACTCGCCGCGATGGCGCGGGACGGGCGCATCGGCGCCGGCGTCAACATGGACGGGGCGTTCTGGGACGCGCTGCCGTCCCAGGGGCTCGGCGGGCGGCCGTTCATGATGCTGGGCGCCGACGACGAGACGCACCGCCCGGGCGGCAAGGACAGGACGTGGGACGCGACGTGGCCCACCTTGGACGGCTGGAAGCGCTGGCTGACCGTCGCGGGCGCCGAGCACATGACCTTCTCGGACGCGCCCGTCATCGACGACCACTTCGGCCTTCCGCACTCAGCGCTGCCCGCGCAGCGCTCCGTCGCCCTGATCCGGACGTACGTCGGCGCCTTCTTCGACCAGGAGTTGCGGGGCATCGACCGCCCGGTCCTCGCGGGGCCGACCGCGGCCAACCCGGAGGTGACGTTCAACAACCCGTGAGGGGGCGGCCGCAGCCGGACCGGTGAACCGGATACCGCGGCAGGGCTCCACCCGCACCGGCGGGGGAGCCCGAGCCGCCTCTGCTCGGCTACCCGACCGCGACGTCCTCGGCGACGATGGATGCGAGTTGGACGAGTGAGTCGATGCGCCAGTCCGCCGCCGCGACGACCTCCGGGTCGTCCGCCCACCAGTGCCCCCACGGCCCGCGCCTGAGATGGGCGACGCGCAGCCCGGCAGCCTTGGCCGGGAACACGTCGTTCGCGGGGTGGTCACCGACGTACACGGTCTTGTGAGGAGCCGCCTCGGCCACCTCCAACACCCGCTCGTAGAAAGCGGGTTGGGGTTTGACGGCGCCCCACTCGGCGGAAGTGACCACCAGGTCGGCGGGCAGGTCGAGGCCGCGCAGGAGCTCACCCGCCCGGGCGGTCTGGTTCCCGGCGACGACGACCCGGATCCCGAGCTTGCGCAGCCCGCCCAGCGCGGGCCGTACGTCGTCGTACAGGTCGGTCTCGTCGAGGTGCTCACCGCGCCCCGCGGCCTCCCGGGCCAAGTGGGCCTCGCCCACGTCCATACCGGGTTTGAGGATGCGCAGCGCGTCCGAGCAGTCGCGCCCCTGCGTGACCACCGCCCCGACCAGGGCGGCGAGGGTATGTCTGGGCACGCCGATCCAGTCGGCCCACGATGCCCAGTAGCGGTCGTCGCGTACCAGTGTCTCGCCCATGTCGAACACGATGGTCTCAATCATCGAGGCCGATCCTAGGTGGTGGTGGGGTCACCTTCGTGGGACAACGCCATGGTCCGGCGGGCCGTGGCGCGCCCTACAGCGCGGACTGGAAGGCCGAGGCGGACGGCACCGCGCCGCCCGCCGCGGTGACGCGGTCGAGGGCGGCGGGGGTGCGCCCGGCGTGCTGCGCGGCGGCGCGGGCGGCGAGCGCCACCCGGCGGCCGGTCGCGGCGACCGGGAGAGGACGGCGGGACGCGGCGGACACGAGCTTCGTAGTCATGCCTCATTGTGCATGGCGAAGTCGTGCGCCGAGCACGTTTCGGTCGGCCCAAGTGGGCTGTGGTTGCGGGTGGTTGAGTCGAGCGAGGTGGGTCGGCTCACTTTGCCACCGCCGACAACAACCGGCAATCCGCGTGCGGTTACTGCTCGCGCGACCCGAATGGCCACTCTTTACGTGGAGTTGGACGGAGCGGCATGCCACGTCACTTCACTTCAACGGTGACCTTCCAGGGCGCGACGACCATGGGGCAGACGCGGCCGGGGTCCGGTCGACAGGCGCGTGCCGAGGTGATGGTGGCGGTTCCGGGGTGTTCGGCGTGGAAGACCGCGCTGGCGCCGCCCGACGGTGTGGCGCTGCCCGCGGTCCGGTGGAGCACGCTCGCGTCACTGCTCTGAGGAACGCGCCAGGTGTGGTTGAGCCCCTGGGAGCGGGAGGCGGTGAGGCGGACCTCCAGGTCGTCACCGGCGGCCAGGGCCACGGCCCGCCCGTCGTCCGAGTTCGTCAGCACGACGCGTTTGGCCGCCGCGTGGCGTGTGGAGTGGGCCGGGGAGAGTTGGGGGCTGGCGGTCGCCGGGACGGCCGCGGCCGCAGCGGCGAGGGCCAGGCTCAGAGCCAGCGGGAAGGCCATGCGGGCGGATGCCTTCCTGGCCGTCTGCGTCATCTTCGTCATGTTCGTCTTCAAGACCCCTCCGAGGGCGCTCGGACCAGGCAGAACGGGTGTCTGCGCTCAGGGAAGAGGATGGCTCGCCAGGGGCGCGGAGTCGCGGTCTTTGGGGCTGAATGCCCCGAAATGGTGACAGCGGGGGAGGGCTCCCACCCCGCGCATGACAGATGTCATCGCCAGGACGTCACTGACGGCAGTGCCGAGCCGTGCCCTCCGGAACCTAGCCTGAAGCCAGGGCACGGACCTCGGGGAATCGCGAAAGAGGAACGTCATGCGCAACGCACGGAACGACGACCGCGGGCGCGGTGAATCGTCGGTGAACGCCGCGGTGGGGACGCTGCTGTCGTGGATCGCGGGGAAGAACTCGGTGAAGCGGGGTTCGTCCCCGGCCGACGGAGCCGCCGGTGAGCTGCTGTCCTGGATCACGGGCAGGAAGAACCGGCGGGGCTGAACCCCGGGCCCGCCGGACGGCGTGCGTCGCGGGTCGGCCCGGCGGCGAGCGGGCGACGGGTGATCGCGGCGGATGGTGCATCTGCGGGCGGTGGCCGCCAGTGCTGGGGGTCAGGAGCGGTGGGCCGGGTGACAGCGGCATGGTCATGCGGCGGCTTCGGGCAAGGAGGTGTGGCAGGGGCAGGCGCACTGGAGCACCTCGACAGCGACCGTGCCCGGCGCCTGGCGCACTTCGAGGGAACCTGGACAGTGCAAGTGCCCCTTGTCCCAACCGAGTTGGCGTGCCTCGCGGCACTCGGGTGTCACGTAGGCCGGGTTGGTCCGGTGCTGGGTCACGACTCGTCCTCGCCGCCGAGTGCCGCGGTACCCGCTTCGACGAGTGCCGTCAGACGGGTCGGGTCGCACAGGTCGCCGGGTGCCCGCATGGGGACGGTCCAGTAGCCGGCGTGGGTTTTGTTCGGCTCGTGGTCGCCGACGCGCGGGACGCCGACGTAGTGGCCGAGGCCCAGGTGCTTCGCGCACGGGCCCAGATCCGAGGCGGGTGAGGAGGGCATCAGGGCGTAGTACCGGTGGCCGTACGGGTCGTGGATGACGGGCCCGTTGAGTGTGCGCAGGACTGCGGTCGCGGTCGAGCAGTCGGCGGCGGCCACCGCGCACACCAGCTCCTCCGCGAGACGGACGGCCGAGAAGCGGCGCCCGAGGGCGAGGACGGCGATGTGACTTTCCTTCCACTGCTGGCGCGCGTCGCCGGGACGGTTGAGACTGGCGGCGAGCCACGCGGCGACGAGGTCGCTCCGCGCGGCGTCGATCGGAGTGCTCACGAAGACTCCCTGTCCCTCGGGTCGGGCTGTGTGTACCGGTGGTGGCTGCGGGGTTTGGGTGGGTGGGTTGCGCGCGTCGGCCTGGCGGTCCGCCTTGCCGGTACGTCTCCGTGGGAGGACCCACGGCCTGCTGGGACTGCTGCTGGCCACCAACCGGAAGGTATGCAGGGGGAGTTGGCTTCTTCTCGCGAGTTAAGCGAAGTTTCTTGACCACCTGACTGAGTTGCGCGATGTTATTCAGGAAGGCCAGGTCGATCAGGCCCATGGGGCGTTGGTCCGCAGGATGCTTACGGGATCAGTCCCCCGAGGAAAGGAACTGATCATGGCGCGACGGTTGCGCTTCAACGGCACCGGCAGTGGTGGCGGCTCCTGTCCCGCTGTGCACGAAGACCTGGACACTGGTGAGGTCATCGTGCACGGCCGCCGGCTCACGGACCCCGAGGACATCGCCCAGCTCCAGCACCTGGACGAGGACGAGATCCCGATCGTGGTGCCGCGCAACACGCTGATCGACTTCGGCCCCAAGGACCGGGACACGGAGCCCCGCATCCTCGACCCGGACACCTTTGCCCGCATGTTCGAGAACTTCCGGCACAGCGCCTGGCACCTGGAGATGCGCAAGGGGTACGCGGTGGACCGGGCCGACGCCACCTACGCCCAGTTCGTCCGGGGCGAGACGCCTGCGTGGGACCTGGATTCTCCGTGGGCTCGTACGATCGGGGCCAAGACGCGCGATGGTGCGTACGTCGGACGGGTCCGGATCGTCGACAACCCGCCGACCGAGGGCCAGCGGTACTTGCTGGCGCACGCCGAGCACAACACTGAGCTTGGTGAGGAGGTCCGGAACATGTGGCGTGCGGACGCCCTGCGTGCGAACCTTCCGGACGAGGACTTCTGGATCTTCGACTCCCACATCGTCGCGCTGTGCCTGTTCGACGACGAGGACAACCTCACGGGCGTCGAGCTGATCACCGAACCGGCGCGCGTCAACCAGTACAACCGGCTGCGTGACGTGGCGCAGCACTACGCCGTCCCGACCGGGCGATTTGTGGCTGAGCTGGCCGCACAGGAGGACTGAGCAGGTGAGTACCGGTGAGCACGGACTACCAGAAGGCGCGCGAGGATCTCGGCATTCGGCTCCGGGAACTGCGATTCACGGCACCTGGCGGGCGGCTCACCGGTACGCAGCTCGCTGAGCGGCTCGGACCGGGATGGACCAAGGTCAAGATCAGCAAGCTGGAGAACGGCAAACAGACCGCGACGGCCGAAGACCTGCGGGCCTGGGCGGACGGAACCGGCCAGCCGGACACCTGCGACGAACTGATCGCCCGGCTGCGGGGGTTCGAGTCACACATCCGCTCGTGGCGCCGCCAACTGGCCGCGGGGCACCGACCCGTGCAGGACGCCGTCACGGTGGAGCACGAGCGGACACGTGTCCTGACCATCTGGGAGAACGTCCTCATCCCCGGCATGGTGCAGATCCCCGATTACGCGCGGTACACCTTCAACCGGCATGCCGAGCTGATGCGGTCACCGCGGGACACCGAGGACGCCGTACGTGCCCGGATCCAGCGGCAGGAAGGGCTGTACCGGGCCGGCCGCACCTACCGGATCATGTTGTGGGAAGGCGCCTTGCGGTCCCTGGTCTGCCCTACTTCCGTGCTCGCCGCCCAACTGCACCACCTCGCCGGGGTCATCGGCCTGGACACCGTGGAACTCGGCATCATTCCCTTCACCGCCCCGCTGAAGATCTGGCCGGGCAACGGCTTCTGGGTCTACGACGAGCGGCTCGTGGTCGTGGAGGACTGGCACGCCGAGCTGTGGATCGACGACGCCGACAGCGTCGCCACCTACCTACGGGTCTGGAACACCCTGCGCGAGTCAGCCGTCTACGGGGCGGATGCCCACCGGGTCATCGCGCGTGCCCGGAGCGCGCTGGACGGGGCCTGAGCCGTCACGGGTACTCGCGTGGGCCTGCCCCGGCCGGAGTGTTCCCGGAGCCGCACAACGATCAAGGCCCCACCCGAACACGCAGGTAGGGCCTTGATCAGCGGACGCTCGGTTCGGGACCGTAAACCGAACCCAGCGTCCTGGTCCGGGGGTTGTGACCGCCCGGCGGGACGAGGCTGGCGCGACAGGACGTTCGCACCGCCGGGCGGAGTCTGCCGGGATCGCGGCGGCGGCGATTGGTGTGGGCGCCAGGGGCCCTTCCTTCAGGTCAGGAAGGGAGGCACACACGCCTTCACCACCGCACTGGCATCGCCACACCGCCGCGATCCTCGGGTTGTCCATATCCGCCGACCACCCCTCATCCGGGTCGGCGGATCGGACTGTGCAAGAGAGTTGACCTCCCGTCAATTCCCTTGCACGGTCTGGGAGTCGAACCGACTAGTCCTCGCGCAGGGCGCGGACGGCCTCCTCGACACGCTTGCCGTACTCGGGGTCGGCGGCGTGGAAGTGGGCCAGGTTCTTCTCGATGACGTCGTCGCGGGAGACCTGCGAGAGGCCACCGGCGATGTTCGCGATGAGACGGGCCTTCTCGTCGTCGGACATCAGGCGGTAGAGCTCGCCCGCCTGGAAGAAGTCGTCGTCCTTCACATGGGCCGGGGCCGCGTGCGTGCCCGTGTAGCCGTGGATCGCGAGGGGGGCCGACAGGGCGGCGTCCGTCTGGGCCGGACCGGAGTACGAGTTGGGCTCGTAGTTCTTGTCCGTGCGGCGGCCGTTGCGGGTCGCCATCAGGCCGTCACGGCCGTAGTTGTCCGCCTCGGTCGCCTTCGGCGCGTTGACGGGCAGCTGGGTGTGGTTGACGCCCAGGCGGTAGCGGTGCGCGTCCGCGTAGGCGAACAGGCGGCCCTGGAGCATCTTGTCCGGCGAGGGACCGATGCCCGGAACGAAGTTGTTCGGGGAGAAGGCGGACTGCTCGACCTCGGCGAAGACGTTGTCGGGGTTGCGGTCCAGGACGAGGCGGCCCACGCGCTGCAGCGGGTAGTCGGCGTGCGGCCACACCTTGGTGAGGTCGAACGGGTTGAAGCGGTAGTCCGCGGCCTCGGCGGCGGGCATGATCTGGACGTACAGCGTCCAGGACGGGTTCACGCCGCGCTCGATCGCCTGGAGGAGATCGGTCTGGTGGCTGTTCGCGTCCTTGCCGACCTGCTCGGCGGCCTGCTCCGAGGAGAGGCAGCGGATGCCCTGGTTCGTCTTGAAGTGGTACTTGACGAAGAAGGCCTCGCCCTGCGCGTTCGTCCACTGGTAGGTGTGCGAGCCGTAGCCGTTCATGTGACGGTACGAGGCCGGGATGCCGCGGTCGCCCATGAGCCAGGTGATCTGGTGGGTGGCCTCGGGGGCGTGCGCCCAGAAGTCCCAGACGTTGTCCGGCTCCTGCTTGCCCGTGAACGGGTCGCGCTTCTGGGAGTGGATGAAGTCGGGGAACTTGATCGGGTCCTTGATGAAGAACACCGGGGTGTTGTTGCCGACGAGGTCGTAGTTGCCCTCTTCGGTGTAGAACTTCAGGGCGAAGCCGCGGGGGTCGCGGACCGCGTCCGCGCCGCCGAGCGAGTCGGCCACGGTGGAGAAGCGGATGAACGTCTCGGTCCGCTTGCCCACCTCGTTCAGGAAGTCGGCCTTGGTGAAGCCGGTGACGTCGTCCGTCACCTCGAAGTATCCGTACGCACCGGAGCCGCGGGCGTGCACCACACGCTCCGGAATGCGCTCACGGTTGAAGCGCGCGAGCTTCTCCAGGAGGTGCTGGTCCTGGAGCAGGATGGGGCCACCGACGCCGGCGGTGGCGGAGTTCTGGTTGTCGGCGACGGGGGCGCCGGACTCGGTCGTAAGCACGCGCTTCGACATCGTGACCTTCCGTACTGGAGCTGCACCGCTGACTGTGTTCCGCGGTTCCTGGAGCGTAAGGACGCCTGGAACGGAACGTCAACAGTTTGTTGAAAAACGAGATGTGAGCTTCCGGGCGGCAGCGGTGCCTGGGCGCGACAGGACAGGTGTCAGCACCGCCGCCGCCCGGAAATCAGTGGCCCCCGAGGGGGGTGTTTCCGTCGGTCAGACCTGCGAGCCGGAGAGGCGCTCGACGGCACGGAGCAGGGCGGAGTGGTCCAGGCCGCCGTCGCCCTGGGCGCGCAGCGAGGCGACCAGCTGGGCCACGACAGCGCCGACCGGAAGGGCCGCGCCCACGTTGCGGGCGGCGTCGGTCACGATGCCCATGTCCTTGTGGTGCAGGTCGATCCGGAAGCCGGGCTTGAAGTCCCGGTTCAGGAAGTTGTCCTTCTTGCGGGTCAGCACGGTCGAGCCGGCCAGACCGCCGTTGAGGACGTCCAGGGCGGCCGTGAGGTTCACGCCGGACTTCTCCAGGAAGACGACGGCCTCGGCGCAGGCCTGGATGTTGACCGCGACGATGAGCTGGTTGGCGGCCTTCACCGTCTGGCCGGAGCCGTGCGGACCGCAGAGCACGATGGTCTTGCCGAGGGCCTGGAGGATCGGCAGCGCCTCGTCGAAGTCGGCCTGCTCGCCACCCACCATGATCGACAGGACGGCCTCGATGGCACCGGCCTCGCCGCCGGAGACGGGGGCGTCCAGGACGCGGATGCCCTTCTCCGCGGCGTTCTTCGCGAGGTCGACCGAGGTCTGCGGGGTGATCGACGACATGTCGATGATCAGCGCGCCCCGCTTGGCGTTGGCCAGGATGCCGGCCTCGCCGTACGCGATGGCCTCCACCTGGGGGGACGCCGGGACCATCGTGATGATCACGTCGGCGTCCTTGACCGCCTCGGCGATCGAGCCCGCCGCGGTGCCGCCGGCCGCCGCGAGGCGGTCCAGCTTGTCCTGCTCCAGGGTGAAGCCGGTGACCGAGTAGCCGGCCTTGATCAGGTTCTCGGACATGGGGGAGCCCATGATGCCGAGGCCGACCCATGCGATCGTGGGGAGGTTGCTCATGAGGGTGCCTCTCTAACTGCGGTGGTACGTCAAGAAGTTCGGGTGCGCGGTCAGCTGGCCGCGCGGGCCTCGGCGGGGAGCCACGCGAAGGAGGCGGCGGCGTCGGGGGCCTTGTACTCCAGGCCGACCCAGCCGTCGTAACCGGCCTTGGTCAGCTGGTCGAGCAGCTCCTCCAGCGGCAGCGAGCCGGTGCCCGGAGCGCCACGGCCCGGGTTGTCGGCGATCTGCACATGGCCGGTCTTGTCGGCGTACGCCTCGATGACCTCGGAGACGTTCTCGCCGTTCATCGACAGGTGGTAGATGTCGAGGAGGAACTTGGCGTTGCCAAGACCCGTCGCGGCGTTCACCTTGTCGATGACCTCGATGGCCGAGGGCGCGCTCACCAGCGGGTAGAGCGGCGACTCCGGCTTGTTGAGGGTCTCGACCAGGAGGATCGCGCCGATCCGGTCGGCCGCGCGGGCCGCCAGGACCAGGTTCTCCAGGGCGAGGGTGTCCTGCACCTGCGGGTCCGCCCCCTCGACGCGGTTGCCGTAGAGCGCGTTGAGCGCCTTGCAGCCCACCGAGGCGGCGAAGTCGGCCGCCACCTCGATGTTGGCGCGGAAGCGGTCGGACTCCTCGCCGGGCACCGACAGCGCGCCGCGGTCCGGGCCCGGCAGGGCGCCGGCGTAGAAGTTGAGGCCCACCAGCTGGGTGCCGGCGTCGTCGAGCGCCTTCTTGAGGGCGTCGAGCTCGGCCTGCTCGGGGGTGGGGGTCTCGATCCAGGGCCACCACAGCTCGACCGCCGTGAAGCCCGCCGCGGCGGCGGCCGCGGGGCGCTCCAGGAGCGGGAGTTCCGTGAAGAGGATCGAGAGGTTCACATCGAAGCGCTGGTTCGAGTAGCCCATGAGGGGTGTGCGCTCCTTCCGTATTGCGGAAGTTGTTTTCTGCTTGATGGAAGGTTGCAGGGGGACTGGCGAGCTTGTCAAGGGGGCCTCCCGGATTTCGTCCAGCGCGCAGTAGGTTGAGCGCGTGCGATTGAGAGTGGAGTTCACGACCGAGCCCTTCGACCTCGACGAGGCGCCCCCGCACGCCGTGGTCGCCCGCGACGTCATCCAGGCGGCCCGGCTCGACGCGGTCGACGTCGGCCCCTTCGGCAACACCGCGGAGGGCGGCGCCGACGAGGTGCTGACCGCGGTGGACGCGCTGCTGCGCAAGGCTCTGGCGGCGGGCGCCACCCGGGTCTCGCTCCAGGTCAACGTGATCGGGGAGGGTGAGAAGTGACCGAGCCGACGGACCACCCGCTGATCCAGGCCGTCAAGCCGCTCGTCGACGCCATGGGTGCCGAGATACTGGCGCCCGACCGCGCCCAGCCCGACGACGTGCTGCTGGCCTGGGAGGGCGAGGACGTCCTTGCCGTGCGGCTGCCGCAGCTCTCGGACTCCCTGGATCACATCCTGGCCGCCATGGAGCGCCGCCACGGCATGCCGCTCGCGTCCCTGGACCGCAAGGCCAAGCAGTCCGCCGTGCGGACCCTGGAGGCGCGCGGAGCCTTCTCGGTGCGACACGGGGTCGAGACGGTCGCCTCGGCCCTCGGGGTCAGCCGGTTCACCGTGTACAACTACCTGAACAGGGAAAACGCCGCCAAGGGCGACTGAGTGAGCACGCTCGGTGCCCGCCTGGGCGCCCCTCGCGCAACGAACCGCCGTCCGGGCACCGGGCGGCGGTTTTTGTCTCCCCAAGTTTTCAACAAAGTGTTGACGGGATGTTTCTCAGGGCGTTAGCTATCCGCAGCCCGTTCAGCACCAAGGCCACGGAGGCCGCCGTGACTTCGACTTCGACGCCGGGCCTCGCCCGGTTCAACACCTCACAGGACAGTGCGGCGCTCGCCGCGCTCCACGAGGTGTGCGCCAGTTCGGCGTGGGGGAGCAAGGTGCTCGCCCAGCGCCCGTACGCCACCGCAGAGGACCTCTTCGCCGCCAGCGACGCCGCTCTGGCCGAGCTCGGTGTTCAGGACCTGGAAGAGGCGATGGCCGGGCACCCGCCGATCGGCCGCCCGAAGCCGGGTGACCCCACCTCCGCGCGTGAACAGCGCGGCATGGCCGGGGCCTCCGAGGCCCTCAAGGCCGAGCTGCTCGAACTGAACCTGGCCTACCAGGAGAAGTTCGGCCACGTCTTCCTGATCTGCGCGACCGGTGCCACCGGCGAGCAGATGCGCGACGCGGTGAAGACCCGGATCGGCAACACCGCCGAGGAGGAGCGCGAGATCGTGCGCACCGAACTCGGGAAGATCAACCGAATCCGGCTGACCCGTCTCGTAGAAGAGGACAAGGACTGATGAGTACCGCGACCACGGCCTCGGTGTCCACGCACATCCTGGACACCAGCATCGGACGCCCCGCCGAGGGCGTCGCCATCTCGCTCGCGGCCCGCTCGGGCTCCGACGCCGAATGGACCGCACTCGGCGGCTCGGCCACCGACGCGGACGGGCGCTGCAAGGACTTGCCGGCCCTGCCGGAAGGCACCACCCACGTACGGCTCGACTTCGAGGTCGAGCAGTACTTCGACAAGAAGCAAGCCGAGGCGCAGCAGGACGCCCCCCGCGTAAGGGACAGCGGTGCGTTCTTCCCGGAGGTGGCGATCACGTTCGCCGTCACCCCGGGCGAGCACTATCACGTACCGCTGCTGCTCAACCCGTTCGGCTACTCCGTTTACCGAGGGAGCTAGCAGACATGCCCACGATTCTCGGCCAGAACCAGTACGGCAAAGCAGAGAACCGCGTCGTCAAGATCACGCGGGACGGCGACACGCACCACATCAAGGACCTCAACGTCTCCGTCGCCCTGTCCGGCGACATGGAGGACGTGCACTACTCCGGCTCGAACGCCAACGTGCTCCCGACCGACACCACCAAGAACACGGTGTACGCGTTCGCCAAGGAGTACGGCATCGAGTCCGCCGAGCAGTTCGGCATCCACCTCGCGCGGCACTTCGTGACCTCGCAGGAGCCGATCAAGGTCGCGCGCATCCGGATCGAGGAGTACTCCTGGGAGCGCATCGAGACCTCCGAGGCCAACTCGAAGTTCATCGGCTCCGACGACGTCAAGCACTCCTTCGTCCGCAAGGGCCAGGAGACCCGGGTCACCCAGATCACCTACGACGGTGAGAAGTGGGAGGTCATCTCGGGCCTCAAGGACCTCGTGGTGATGAACTCGACGAACTCCGAGTTCTGGGGTTACGTCAAGGACAAGTACACGACGCTCCAGGAGGCCTACGACCGGATCCTGGCGACGCAGGTCTCGGCCCGCTGGCGCTTCAACTGGAGCGACGACGAGCAGAAGGCGCCCAACTGGGAGAAGTCCTACGAGCAGGTGCGCAAGCACATGCTGCAGGCCTTCGCCGAGACGTACTCGCTCTCGCTCCAGCAGACCCTGTACCAGATGGGTTCGCGGATCATCAACAACCGGTCCGAGATCGACGAGGTTCGCTTCTCGCTGCCGAACAAGCACCACTTCCTGGTGGACCTCGAGCCGTTCGGGCTCAAGAACGACAACGAGGTCTACTTCGCGGCCGACCGTCCGTACGGTCTGATCGAGGCGACCGTCCTGCGCGACGGCGTCGAGCCGCAGATCCCGGTCGACATGACCAACCTCTGACGCGGCACTGAGCCCGCCCCCGCCCGCCCGCAGTCGGGCGGGGGCCGGCCAGACCGGAGGGAAATCCCATGGCACAGCCCGCAATGGGGCCGGCATCAGCCGACGGCCCATGTCCCACCCCACCTGAAGGTGCCGTGCACCCGGTGGACGAAAAGCTTCCTGCCGCGCGGCTCGTCCCCGCCGCGCTCCAGCACATCGCCGCCATGTACGCGGGCGTCGTCACCCCTCCGCTCATCATCGGCCAGGCCGTCGGCCTGGACACCGCGGGCCAGACCCGTCTGATCGCGGCCAGCCTGCTCATCGCCGGGCTCGCCACCGTCCTGCAGACCCTCGGCGTCGCGAACTTCGCCGGCAACCGGCTCCCGTTCGTCAACGCCGCCTCGTCGGCCGGCATCGCGCCCATGCTCGCGATCGCCGAGACCAGCGCCAAAGGCCACCAACTCCCCGCCATCTACGGCGCGGTGATGGTCGCCGGAGTCTTCTGCCTCCTGGTGGGCCCCTTCTTCGGCCGGCTGCTGCGCTTCTTCCCGCCGCTGGTGACCGGTGTCGTGATCACGCTCATCGGCGTCACGCTGATGCCCGTACCCGTCTCCTGGGCCCAGGGCGGCGACAAGAACGCCGCCGACTTCGGGTCCATGAGCCACCTGGCGCTCGCCGCCTTCACGCTCGTCGTGATCCTGCTCTTCCAGCGCTTCGGCCGCGGCTTCCTGCGCCAAGTCGCCCTGCTGCTCGGCCTGTTGATCGGCACGCTCGCGGCCGTCCCCTTCGGCATGGCCGACTTCTCCGCCCTGAAGTCCGCGCCGATCGCCGCCCTGCCGACCCCCTTCGCCTTCGGCGCCCCCGAGTTCCAGCCCGCCGCCGTCCTTTCGCTCTGCATCGTCATGCTGGTCCTGATGACCGAGTCCAGCGCCGGCATGCTGGCCATCGGCGAGATCTGCGAGCGCCGCACCGACGGGCGCACCATCGCCCGCGGGCTGCGCACCGACGGCATCGCCACGCTGCTCGGCCCCGTCTTCGGCGGCTTCCCCACCAGCGCGTTCGCCCAGAACGTCGGCGTGGTCTCGCTGACCCGCGTACGCAGCAGGTACGTGGTGGCCGTCGCGGGCGGAGCGCTGCTCGTGCTCGGCGCCTTCCCGGTGCTCGGTGCGGTCGTCTCGCTGGTTCCGATGCCCGTCCTCGGCGGCGCCGGAATCGTCCTGTTCGGCTCGATCGCGGTGAGCGGCATCCGCACCCTCTCCGAGGCCGGGCTCGACGACAGCTCCAACATCATCCTGGTGGCCGTGGCGCTCGGGGCGGGGATCATCCCGCTCGCCGCGCCCACCTTCTACGCCGGATTCCCCGCCTGGGCACAGACGGTGCTCGGCTCCGGCATCAGTGCGGGAGCGCTCACCGCGGTCCTGCTCAACCTTTTCTTCCACCATCTCGGCACCCGGAGCCGCGTCGCGGCCCCGGCACTCAAATCCTCGTAGGGTCCTGCCGTGCCCAATCTGCAGCCGCCACTGAACGAAGAAGGAAGCACCATGGCACCTTCGGCAGCCCCCCAGCGCATCGTCATCGAGAACTGTGCGATCGCCACCGTGGACGCGAACGACACCGAGTACGCCTCCGGCTACCTGGTCGTCGCCGACAACAAGATCGAGTCGATCGGAGCCGGTCAGGCCCCGAAGGGCCTGGAGAACGTGGTCCGCCGCATCGACGCCACCGGTCACCTGGTCACCCCCGGCCTGGTCAACACGCACCACCACTTCTACCAGTGGATCACGCGCGGTCTGGCCACCGACCACAACCTCTTCAACTGGCTGGTCGCCCTCTACCCGACGTGGGCGCGCATCGACGAGCGGATGGGGCGCGTCGCGGCCCAGGGCTCGCTGGCGATGATGGCCCGCGGCGGTGTGACCACCGCGATGGACCACCACTACGTCTACCCGCGGAACGCGGGCGACCTGTCCGGCGCGATCATCGGCGCGGCCTCCGAGATGGGCGTGCGCTTCACCCTGGCCCGCGGTTCCATGGACCGCAGCGAGAAGGACGGCGGCCTGCCGCCGGACTTCGCCGTCGAGACCCTCGAAGGCGCCCTGTCGGCGACCGCCGAGACCGTCGACCGCTTCCACGACGCCTCCTTCGGCTCGATGACCCAGGTCGCCGTCGCGCCGTGCTCGCCCTTCTCGGTCTCCACCGAACTCATGAAGCAGGGCGCCGAGTTGGCGCGCGCCAAGGGCGTACGCCTGCACACCCACGGCTCGGAGACCGTGGAGGAGGAGCAGTTCTGCAAGGAGCTGTTCGGCATGGGCCCGACCGACTACTTCGAGTCGACCGGCTGGCTCGGCGACGACGTGTGGATGGCGCACTGCGTCCACATGAACGACTCCGACATCGCCGCGTTCGCCCGCACCGGCACCGGCGTCGCCCACTGCCCGTCCTCCAACGCGCGCCTGGCCGCGGGCATCGCCCGCGTCCCGGACATGCTGAAGGCGGGCGTCCCGGTCGGCCTCGGTGTCGACGGGACCGCCTCCAACGAGTCGGGCGAGCTGCACACCGAACTGCGCAACGCGCTGCTCATCAACCGCCTCAACGCCCAGCACCGCGAGGCCGCGCTCAACGCCCGCCAGGCACTGCGGCTCGGCACCTTCGGAGGCGCCCAGGTGCTCGGCCGCGCCGACCAGATCGGTTCGCTGGAGGCGGGCAAGCTCGCCGACTTCGTGCTGTGGAAGCTGGACACCCTCGCCCACGCCTCCATCGCCGACCCGGTCACCGCGCTGGTCTTCGGCGCGGCGGCCCCGGTCACCGCCTCGTTCGTGAACGGCAAGCAGATCGTCGAGAACAGCCGTCTCACCACGGTCGACGAGGACGCCATCGCGGTGGCGACCCGCGAGGAGGCCCAGCGCCTCGCCCGGATCGCCGCGCAGGCCTGACCCCAAGGAGTCCGGCCGAGGGGGACGGCCCTCGGCCGGTCGCCGTGGACCCGAGCGGGGTCCGCGGCAGCTGGGCCGGGGGGTGCGTACTACAAGGACGTACGCACCCCCCGGAACGGTGAAACCCGTCCCGAACCACCGTGCACGCACAAGCAGTTGACGTTCCGTCACACCGCACGCCCGGCGCCACCCGCGCCTCCGCCCGACCGGGATCCGCCCGCACCGGAAGCCGCCACCGCGCGCCGTCCGGGCCCCCGCGCCCCACCGACAGCAGAGCCGCGCTGTCCGCACTGCCTGCCCCACCTGCTCGACGCACCACACCGCACCACCTCCCTGACACCCGCGTCCACCGCCGACGTGTAACCGACCGGAGGAACCGCCGTGGCCGCACAGCCCAGGTTTCGCAACTTCGCAGTCAGCCCCGCCCAGACCGGCGAGAAGCACCCGGTCGACGAGACGCTCCCCCCGCTGAAAATGTTCACCAGCGGCCTTCAGCACGTGGCCGCCATGTACGCGGGTGTGGTGGCCCCGCCCATGATCGTCGGCCCCGCCGTGGGGCTCAGCACCAAGGAGACGGCCTTTCTGGTCGCCGCGAGCCTGTTCACCGCGGGCCTCGCCACACTTCTGCAGACCCTCGGGATCTGGAAGATCGGCGCCAAGCTGCCCTTCGTGAACGGGGTTTCGTTCGCCGGGGTCACCCCGATGATCGCCATCGGCAAGGAGCACGGGACCAACGCGATCCCCGTCATCCTCGGGGGTGTCATCGTCGCCGGACTGCTCGGCTTCATAGCCGCCCCCTACTTCGGCAGGCTCGTCCGGTTCTTCCCGCCGGTCGTCACCGGCACCGTGATCACCCTGATCGGTGTCTCGCTGCTTCCCGTCGCCTTCAACTGGTCATCCGGCGGCAACGAGAAGGCCGCCGACTACGGCTCGCTCTCCAACCTCGCGCTGGCGGGGATCACCCTGGTCATCGTGCTCGCGCTGCGCAGGATGCTGCGCGGGTTCCTGCAGCAGATCGCGATCCTGCTCGGTCTGGTGGCCGGTTCGATCATCGCGATCCCGATGGGCAAGACCAGCCTGGACACCATCAAGAACGCGGACGTCATCGGCTTCCCGACGCCGTTCCACTTCGGCGCCCCGCAGTTCGACGTCGCCGCGATCGTGTCGATGTGCATCGTGATGCTGGTCTGCATGACCGAGTCCACCGCCGACATGCTGGCCCTCGGAAAGATCGTCGAGCGGCCCGCCGACCAGGAGACCATCGCGGCCGGCCTGCGCGCCGACACCCTGGGATCCGTCCTGAGCACCGTGTTCAACGGCTTCATGGCCAGCGCCTTCGCCCAGAACATCGGGCTCGTCGCGATGACCAAGGTGCGCAGCCGCTTCGTCGTCGCGACCGGCGGCCTCATCCTGGTCGTCATCGGCCTGTGCCCCGTCGCCGCCTCGGTGATCTCCCTCGTACCGCTGCCGGTGCTCGGCGGCGCGGGCATCGTGCTGTTCGGTTCGGTCGCCGCGAGCGGCATCCAGACGCTGTCGACGGCGGCCCTGGAGAAGGGGGAGAACGCGCTGATCGTGGCCGCCTCGGTCGGCATCGGACTGATCCCCATCGCCAAGCCCGACTTCTACCACGCCTTCCCCGACAAGCTCCTCGTCGTGCTCGACTCCGGTATCTCCACCGGTTGTGTGGTGGCCATCGTCCTCAACCTGGCCTTCAACCACTTCGGCAAGAGGCGGGACGAGAGCGAGGTCGAGGCGCTCCAGGCGGCCGAACCGGCGGTCGCCCTGCACTGAGGGCCGGCCGTTCGGCCCGTTGGGCCCCGGCTGGTCACGCGACCTGCGGCTCGACCTGTCGGGCCCTGGGCCGTCCCGCGCCCGCGCCCACCCGCGGGCGCCGGTTCGCGGTGGTGGAACGCAAGGGCCGCATCCCGTCACGGGGTGCGGCCCGTTCGGATCTCGCGCCGGGGGTTACCGCTCGCAGGCGATGCCGTCGCCGTCGCGGTCCAGGTGGGCGGCGTAGCCGGGGTCCCCGCGGTGGAGCGGGGCCACTCCGGCGGCGCGGGCGGCGGCGCAGTTCTTGTAGAAGACGGTGCTGTCGCCGCCCTTGTCCCCGGCGCCGTCCATCGGCGGCGGGAGGCTGGGGGCCGCCGGCTTGGGCTTCGGCGGGGTCCTGGTCGCCGGAGGCGTCGCCGTGGCGGAGGGCGTCGCGCTCGGGCTCGCGGGGGGCGTCGGTGAGGGCGACGACGAGGGTGGCGTGGCCGGGGTGCTCACCACGGGCCGCTTCACCGGCTCGGGCTTGTCGTCGTTGCAGCCGGTCGTGGTGAGGGCGAGCGCACCGAGCACGCCGGTCAGGAGCACGGTGCGGACGGCGGGGCTGGATATGCGCATGCGGCGGCTCTCTCGAACGATCGGGTGCTTGTGATGATCGGGTGAAGGAGAGAATACGGGCCGCAAAGGTTTCGTAAAGGGAGATGGGTCAACTCGGCCGAATCCAGCCGCGGTACGTGCCAGAACGTACGGAAAGGGCGGGTGAGGCGGCTCTCCGCCGCTCCACCCGCCGTCCCCGTGGGGGCCGTTACCCGATGTGGTACGGGTCGCCGTACACCTTCCAGTCGAGCGGGGTGTCCAGGTTCAGGTTCCCCTTCTTCAGGAAGACCCGCTGCTCGGTGTCGACGCGGCTGGTGTCGCTGTGCGCCTCCTCCTGCTTCATCGCCCACACCCGGGCGTCCAGGAACGCGTTCAGGTACGTCGTCTCGTTGCCGCCCTGCGACGGCGGCTTGGCCTTGGCGAGTGCCTTCTTGCGGATGGAGCTGAAGCTGGTGGGGTCGCTTCCGTCGCCGTGCATCACGATGGCGTCGTAGTAGATGAACTGCCCGAGCGTGCCGACCCCGTCGGACTTGCCCTGGCTGACGGCGGGGTTGAAGTAGACCCGGTCCCGCTCGTCGTTCTGGGCCTCCTTGAAGGCCGTCTCCGAGGCGGCGGTCTTCCAGTCCTTGGGGAAGCCCGGGTCGAGCCCCTTGTGCGAGTCGGTCCCGTTGACCTTCTCCAGGGCGGGCAGGTACTTCGCGAGGACGTTGCCGGGGTTGCGCGCGGTGTAGAGCTTGACGAGGTCGAGCATGTCGCCGGTACCGGAACAGAATCCGATGATGCCGGCGGTGTAGCCGCGCCCGTCCTTGATGTCCTCGATGTACTTGTACTGCGCCTTCCAGTTCAGCGAGGAGTTCTCCGCACTGGAGACGAGCTGCATGGCTATGTCCTTCTTCGCCGGGTCGTCGAGCCCGGTCGCGGCGGCGTTGTTCACCGTCGCATTGTCCGCTGTCGGGACGGCCGGGTTCTCGGCGGCGTAGGCCGTGACCGGAACCGCGAGCAGCGCGGTGCCGAGCAAGGCGCGTACGGCGATCTTGGTGCGGCGTGCGGTGGTCTTGCGGTGGGGGGTGTGCACCTGGACCTCCAAAAGGAGTTGGTCGCTCCGGTATTCTGTTAGGAAACTTTCCTACCATTGTCGCGAAGCGGCCGTACACCCCTGCGGCACAAGGAAGTTGAAGTGTCCGGACACCGGAATGTCCTGTCGCTCCCACCGAACAGGGCCTGGGAGTAGGGGAGTTGGCGGAATGCATGGAACGTCCCGCCGTGTCGGCCGCTTGCGGCCGGGCGGCGCCTGGGGGCGAGGGGTGCCGTCCCGGGCGCTGGACAGGCCCTCCTCGCCCCTCGGCCGACCACGGACAGCTACGGACCGTCCGGCGGGAGGCCCTCTCGGGGGCGGGCGGGACGGGGGCCCCCGCGTAGACTGAGGGGCTGTCGTCACCGCATGTCAGAGGAGTCCCGCACGTTGTCCGAGCACCACGAGGTGGTCGCCCCCGCCCCCGGCGCGACCCGGCTCGCCCTCGCCTCCGACTGCGGCAACTGCTTCGGCCTGTGCTGTGTCGCCCTGGCCTACGCGAAGTCCGCCGACTTCGCGATCGACAAGCCGGCCGGAAAGCCCTGCCCCAACCTCCAGCAGGACTTCCGCTGCGGCATCCACCGCGAGCTGCGCACGAGCGGCTTCCAGGGCTGCACGGTGTACGACTGCTTCGGCGCCGGCCAGAAGGTCTCCCAGCAGACCTTCGAGGGCCGCGACTGGCGTTCGGCACCCGAGACCGCCGCGTCGATGTTCGCGGTCTTCCCGGTGATGCGCCAGCTCCACGAGCTGCTCTGGTACGTCACGGAGGCGCTCGCCCTGCCGAAGGCGGGGCCCGTCCACGCCGACCTGCGTGCCGCGCTCGAGGAGACCGAGGCGTTCACGGCCCTCGCCCCCGAGGCCCTGGGAGAGCTGGACGTGCCCGCCCACCGGGACCGGGTCAACCAGCTTCTGCTGCGGGCGAGCGAGCTGGTCAGGGCCGACTTCAAGGGCAAGAAGAAGGACCGGCGCGGCGCCGACCTCATGGGCGCCAAGCTGAAGGGCGCCGACCTGCGCGGCGCGAACCTGCGGGGCGCCTTCCTGATCGCCGCCGATCTGCGCGGCGCGGACCTGCGCCTGGCCGACCTGATCGGCGCGGACTTCCGCGACGCGCGGCTGGCCGGCGCCGATCTCACCGAGGCGTTCTTCCTCACCCAGGCCCAGCTGAACGCGGCGAAGGGCGACGCGACGACGAAACTCCCGCCGTCGCTGACCCGGCCCGCGCACTGGTAGCCGACCGGGTCGCGCACGGACCTACGGCGTCCAGCCCGGGTCGCGTCCGCTCATGCCGATGAGGCGGTCGAGCGGCGGGGCGTCGGCCGGGACGGCGACGGGCGGGCCGAAGGCGCCGCCGCGGGAGGCGGGGTCGTCCTTCGACGGGGCGAGGAACGCGTAGGAGACCTCCAGGTCGGCCGGGGCGGGCCGGTAGTCCTGACCGGTGGCCCGGGCCACGTCCCAGGCGTGGACCACGAGCTCGTCGAGGGCGACGCACCCCGCGACCGAGGCGGGCAGGGTGAGGCCGCCGATCTGGGTGGTGCCCGCCCATGCCGCCTGGTCGCGCCAGGCCGCGGCCATCGCGGCCAGCCCCAGCGGCAGCGAGCCGCGCCAGTCGGCGGGCAGCTCGGGCGGGCGGGCGCTGCTCGGGGCGGTGCCGGTGGCCGGGCCGAGGTCCTTGCGGGCGGCGTCCTGGAAGGCGGCGCTGAGCCCCGCGATGTGGGAGAGCAGATCGCGCAGGGTGTACTCGGGACAGGGCGTGGGTCCCTTCAGCTGATCGTCGCGTACGCCCGCGACGAGGCGGGTCAGTTCGGCCGCCGCGTGGCCGAGGTCGGGCAGGGGCGCCGGGATGCTCGTATCGCTGCTCATACAACGAAGACGGCGCGCGGACCGGAAACTCATCGGCGGGCGCCCCGCGCCTTCGCCCGTTGCCGAGGCGGGGCGGTCGTCGGCCCGGTCGCCGTCCTGTCGCCGCGGCTCAGCGCGTGCGGCGCGGGGGCCGACCGGGCCGCACGCGGTTCAGGAGAGCTTCCGGCCGCCGAACGCGCCCGATCCGTCCGCCCGCTGCCACCACTTCTCCAGGCCCGGCTCGTCCATCGCGCTCCAGTCCGGGCTCTCCTGCACGAGTCCGAGACCCAGGCTGCGCCCGAGGTCGACCATGCTGCGCCCGACCGCCGAGCGCCCGGCGTCGTAGGCGGCCAGCGCCTCGGGCCAGCTGGCGGCCGACGTCAGCGCGGACTCCAGGGCGGTCGCGTCCTGGAGCGCCTTGACCGCGCCGCCGCCGGTGTGCGGGCGGGCCACCGTGGCGGCGTCCCCGGCCAGCACGAGCCGGCCGACCGCGTACCGGGGCGCGGTGAAGTCGTACATCGGCTGGACGAAGAGTTCCTCCGGCGCCGTCAGGTGCATCAACTGGCCCCAGTACGGCGCGAGTCGGGTGTCGGCGATCTCCAGGGCCCGGGCGCGCAGTGCGTCGGTGAGGGTGCCGGGCGGCAGGCTGGTGGGGGAGTCGAGCGGCAGTCCGTGATCGGCCGGCGGGGCCGCGTACAGCACCCAGTTCACGCGGTGGCCGCCCCGGCCGTCCGGGATCCGGTAGATGATCGCGTGCCCGCCCGAAAAGACGGCGTACACGCAGTCCTCCACCGGCCACAGGCCGGGATCGGGGAGCCGCTCGGCGGGGAAGGCGCCGCGCCAGGCGAGATAGCCCGCGTAGGCCGGGCCCACCTCCGGGCAGGCGGCGGTGCGGACCACCGAGCGGTAGCCGTCCGCGCCCACGACGAAGTCGAACCGCTCGGTGCCGCCGCCCGTGCTCAACTCCACGTCGTGCGGGGTGACATGGAGCCGGTCGACCGCCGTGCCCGCGCGGAACTCCACCGACTCCGGTACCCGGGACCGCAGTTCGCGCCAGAGCGGGCCCCAGTTGTACGTGCGGAAGGGGAACGGCAGCGCCCCGACCAGGCGGCCGAGCGGGGCCGCGCCGTCGCGAACGTACCAGCTGCGCCTGGCCAGTTGGATCCACGGCATCGACGCGTCCACGTACCCCGCCGCCTCCAGTTCGGCATAGCGGTCGTTGTGCATCGCGAGCCCCACCCCGCGGTCGGCCAACCGCCCCGCGGCCCGCTCGTACACCGTGATCGTCTCGGCGCCCCCGCGGTGCGCGGCCAATGCCGCGGCGCACCCCGCGACGCTCCCGCCCACGACGGCAACTCGCCCTCCACGCATCCCCAACGTCCTCGCAGTCTCGTCAGACGGGGTGCCGGGCCCCCGGCCCGGCGGACGCCCCCGCCGGATTGTCGCAGCAAGGCGCGGTCCGCGCAGGGGGCGTGGGGGACGGGGCACTCGGGCGATCACGGGATGCGCCGCCGTGCCCCGCATGGTCCATTGAGTCCCATGGACGCGGACCAGGACCTGCGAGCGAGGGTCGACGCACTGATGGACGGGCTGCGGGCAGACCTGGAACGGCTGGCCCGCATCCCCTCGATCGCCTTCCCCGGCTTCCCTCCCGAACCGGTGCGCCAGGCGCACGACCTGGTGGTGGAGCTGCTGCGGGGCGCCGGCGTCGAGCGGATCGAACGGCTCGACCTGCCCGGCACCGCCCCCGTCGTCCACGCCGAGATCCCGCCGCCGCACCCGGCCGCCCCGACGGTGCTGCTGTACGGCCACTACGACGTCCAGCCGCCCGGCGACCCCGCGCTGTGGCTCTCCCCGCCCTTCGAGCCGACCCCGGTCGAGGGCGGGCTGCGCGCGCGGGGCATCGCGGACGACAAGGCCAACATCCTGGTCCATGTGGGCATGCTGCGGGCGTACGGCGGCCGCCCGCCCACCGGCATCAAGATCGTGATCGAGGGCCAGGAGGAGTACGGCAGCGCCTTCGACGACTATCCGCCCACCGACCCCGAACGCTTCGCCTGCGACGCCATGGTCATCGCCGACATGGGCAACATCCGCCCCGGCTCACCCACGCTCACCACCGGGCTGCGCGGCGCCTGCGAGGTGGTCGTCGAGGTGCGCACCCTGGCCGAGGCGCGGCACAGCGGAGAGTTCGGGGGCGCGGCGCCCGACGCCCTCCTTGTCCTGCTGCACGCCCTCGCCACCCTCCATGACGACGGTGGCGACGTGGCCGTCGCGGGGCTGCGCCGCGAGGAGTGGTCCGGCACCTCGTACACCGAAGCGGAGTTCCGCGAGCTCGCGGCCGTGTGCGAGGGGGTGCCGCTCCTGGGCACCGGCAGCCTCGGCGAACGCCTGTGGAGCGGGCCCGCCGTCACCGTCATCGGCCTGGACGCCCCGACCGTCGATCACGCCGCGTCCGCGGTGGTCCCGTACGCCCGCGCCAAACTGAACCTCCGCATCCACCCGCGGCAGGATCCGAAGGAGGCGCAGGGCCGACTGGTCGCCCATCTGGAGGCACTGCGCCCCTTCGGCATCGCGCTCACCGTCACCGCGGGCGACGCCGGGCCCGGCTTCGAGCCCGCGACCGGCGGCCCGGCCTACCGCGCGGCGCTCACCGCGCTGCGCGAGGGCTGGGGCGCGGAGCCCGCCTTCGCGGCGAGCGGCGGCTCGATCCCGCTGGTCAACGGGCTCGCGAAGGCGGTGCCCGGGGCGGAGGTGCTGCTCTTCGGGGCGCAGGACAGCAAGTGCGCCCTGCACGCCCCGAACGAACGCGTCCTCTTCTCCGAACTGCGCGGCGCCGTGATCGCGGAGGCGGCCTTCCTGCGGGAGTACGCGGCGGCGTTCGGAGCCGGGTCGTGACGGCCCCGGCCCCGTCCGCGGTGCCGCCCCCGGACCCGCCCTTCGAGGAGCCACGGGCCACGAGCGGGGGGCCGCGCTTCCCGAGCGCGCTGACGGTCCTCGCGATCGTCACGCTGGCCGTGTGGGTCCTCGCGTTCGTCATCCCGCCCGGCGCGTACGACCGCGATGGCAAGGGGGCGCCGGTCGAGGGCACCTACCACCGGGTCGACAACGGCCAGAGCTTCGTGGACCGCCTGAACGACCTCTTCCTCTCCCCGGTCAACGGCCTGTACGGCATCCAGGACGCCGAGTCCGGCCGGGTCGGACCCACGATGGCCGGTGAACTGTACGGCAGCGCGGGGGTGTTCCTCTTCGTCCTGGCCATCGGCGCGTTCATCACGGTGGTCTTCAGGACCGGCGCGCTCGACCGCGGGATCGGGCTGCTCGCGCACCGGCTGCGCGAACGCGGCGCACTGCTCATCGCGGGTGTGATGACGGTCTTCTCGGTGCTCGGCACGGTCGAGGGCTTCGCGGAGGAGACCCTCGGCTTCTACGGACTGATCGTGCCGTTGATGCTGGCGCTCGGCTACGACCGCCTGGTGGCGACCGGCACCATCATCGTGGGCGCGGGCATCGGCGTGCTGTGCTCGACGGTCAACCCCTTCGCGACGGGCGTCGCGTCCTCCGCGGCCGGGATCTCCCTGGGCGACGGCATCGTCCTGCGCTTCGTGATGTGGGCGGTCCTGACCGCGGTGTCGATCCTGTACGTGGTCCGCTACGGGCGGCGCGTGCAGCGGGACCCGTCGACGTCCCTGACGGGCTTCCTGCCGGGCGACCTGGACCACCGGGACGCCGGGGCGCCCTCGGCGGACGGCGGCGGCGAACCCCCGGCGGCGTCGGCAGCGGCCTCGCCGACGGACGAACCCCCGGAGCTGACCCGCACCCACCGGCTGGTGCTCGTCCTCCTCGCCCTCGTCTTCGCCTTCATGATCTTCTCGGTGGTGCCGTGGTCCAGCGCGCTGACGGGCAAGGCCGACGCGACGCCGTACGGCTGGGAACTGGGCTGGTCCTTCCCGCAGTTGGCGGCCCTGTTCCTGGTGGCCGCGGTCCTGGTGGGGGTGGCGGCCCGGCTCGGCGAGGCCGAACTGAGCTCGACGGTCATCCAGGGCGCGGCCGACTTCATCTCCCCGGCACTCGTCATCGTGCTGGCCCGGGGCGTCACGGTCATCATGAACAACGCGCGGATCACGGACACGGTGCTGCACTCGATCGAGGGCGTGGTGAAGGGCGCCCCGTCCGCGCTGTTCGCGGTGATCGTCTTCGTGGTGAACCTTCCGCTGGCCTTCCTGATCCCCTCGACCTCGGGCCACGCGACCCTCGCGATGCCGATCCTGGCCCCGCTGGCCGACTTCGCGGGCGTCTCGCGCGCGGTGGTGGTGACCGCCTGGCAGGCGGCGAGCGGCTGGATGAACCTGTGGGTCCCCACGACCGCCGTGACCATCGGCGGCGTGGCCCTGGCGAAGGTCGGCTACAACAAGTACCTGCGCTTCGTGGCCCCGCTGCTCGGCATCCTGCTGATCCTGATCTGCGCGTTCGTGGCGGCGGGCGCGGCCCTGACGTGACACGGCTCCGCCCCCGGTGCTGTGCGGTACCGGGGGCGGAGCCGAAGAGGTCCAACCAGCCTTGTCAGCCGACCAGTTGGTCGTACGCCGGGAGCGTCAGGAAGTCGGCGTAGTCGGCGTCGAGGGAGACCTTCAGGAGGAGGTCGTGGGCCTGCTGCCACTTGCCGGCCGCGAAGGCCTCCTCGCCGATCTCCGCGCGGATCGCGGCGAGCTCCTCGGCCGCGACCTTGCGGGCGAGCTCGGCCGTGGCCTTCTCGCCGTTCTCGAAGACCACCCCGGCGTTGATCCACTGCCAGATCTGCGAGCGCGAGATCTCGGCGGTGGCCGCGTCCTCCATGAGGTTGAAGATGGCGACCGCGCCGAGGCCGCGCAGCCACGCCTCGATGTAGCGGGTTCCGACCTGCACGGCGGAGACCAGGCCGCCGTAGGTGGGCCTGGCGTCGAGCGAGTCGATGGCGATCAGGTCGCCGGGCGCCACCGAGACGTCCTCGCGCAGCCGGTCCTTCTGGTTCGGCTTGTCGCCGAGGACCGCGTCGAAGGAGGCCATCGCGATCGGGACCAGGTCGGGGTGGGCCACCCACGAGCCGTCGAAGCCGTCGCCCGCCTCACGGTCCTTGTCGGCCTTGACCTTCTCGAAGGCGACCTTGTTCACCTCGGCGTCCCGGCGCGAGGGGATGAACGCGGCCATGCCGCCGATCGCGTGCGCGCCGCGCTTGTGGCAGGTGCGGACCAGGAGTTCGGTGTAGGCGCGCATGAAGGGCGCCGTCATCGTCACCGCGTTGCGGTCCGGAAGGACGAACTTCTCGCCGCCGTCGCGGAAGTTCTTCACGATGGAGAAGAGGTAGTCCCAGCGGCCCGCGTTCAGGCCCGCCGCGTGGTCCTTGAGCTCGAAGAGGATCTCTTCCATCTCGTACGCGGCCGTGATCGTCTCGATCAGGACGGTGGCGCGGACGGTGCCCTGCTCGATGCCCACGTAGTCCTGCGCGAAGACGAAGATGTCGTTCCAGAGGCGGGCCTCCAGGTACGACTCCGTCTTGGGGAGGTAGAAGTACGGGCCCTTGCCGAGGTCGATCAGGCGCCGGGCGTTGTGGAAGAAGTACAGGCCGAAGTCGACGAGCGCGCCGGGGACCGGGCGGCCGTCGAACTGGAGGTGGCGCTCCTCCAGGTGCCAGCCACGCGGGCGCATGACGACCGTCGCGAGCTGGTCGGCGTCCTTGAGGGCGTACGACTTGCCGGACTTCGCGTCGGTGAAGTCGATGCGGCGCTCGTACGCGTCGATCAGATTGAGCTGGCCGAGGACGACGTTCTCCCAGGTGGGAGCGGAGGCGTCCTCGAAGTCGGCGAGCCAGACCTTCGCTCCCGAGTTCAGGGCGTTGATGGTCATCTTGCGGTCGGTCGGACCGGTGATCTCCACACGGCGGTCGTTCAGCGCGGCCGGGGCCGGCGCCACCTTCCAGTCGGTCGCGCGGATCTCGGCGGTCTCGGGACGGAAGTCGAGCGTGGAGGTGCGGGCGATTTCGGCCCGGCGGTCCTGGCGGCGGGCGAGGAGCTCGTCACGGCGGGCCGTGAAGTTCCGGTGCAGCTCGGCCACGAAGGCGAGGGCCGCGTCGGTGAGTACCTCCTCCTGCCGGGGCAGGGGCTCGGCATCGACGATGGCCAGCGGGGACGGCGCTGGTGCGGACATGAGCTGTCACTCCTTCGCGGGCGGTGCCCTGACGGCCGCCGGGTCGCCCATCATGGCACTCAGTGCCAGGGCTCCGAGATACGACTGCGGGCGCCGGCTGATCTGACGGGCGCTTCTGAACAGTGGATACTAGTTTCCTCATGGTGGAAGTTCAATGGTTTGTTGATGTCGAGATTCTCCGGGTCGACAGACCATGGCGCTGGGTGCCACCCCGTTCACTCCACGTCTCCACCGGACCCCACGCCCTTCCTGTGTACTCCACATCTAGGCGAGACGGCCCAGATCCGCCTCCGTGTCGATGTCGTACGGCTCCGCCACGTCCCCGCACTCGACCAGAACGATCTCCCTCTCGTGGGCCTTCAGATACGTGCGGGCGCCGCGGTCACCGGTCGCGTCGGCGGCGATGTCCGCCCAGCGGTCCGCGCCGAACAGCACCGGATGGCCGCGCTTGCCGTCGTACGAGGCGGCCACCAGCGCATCGCCCGAACGGTGGGCGGCGAGCACCCGGGCCACCGCCTCGGCGCCGATGCCGGGCTGGTCCACCAGCGAGACCAGCGCGGCCCCCGGCCCGCCGTCCGCCCCGGGGTCCGACTTGGCCAGCGCTTCGAGCCCGGCCCGCAGCGAGGAGCCCATGCCCTCGGACCAGTCCGGATTGTCGACCAGCACGCAGCCCGCCAGGTCCGCACGGGCCCGCACCTCGTCGGCCGCGGCCCCGAGCACCACGTACACCGTGCGGCAGCCGCCCTCATGCAGGACCCGGACCGCGTTCTCCACCAGCGGGCGGCCGCGGTGCGTCAGCAGCGCCTTGGGGCGGCCGCCGAGCCGCCGCCCGCCGCCCGCCGCGAGCAGCAGCCCTGTGACCTGTGCGGCATTTGTCATCGGTTGCGTCATGCCCCCAGATATACCCAATGCTTCTGTCGAATTCCGTCCGCGCAGTGGCGCACGGCACACCGCATGGCGTTAACTGACCCGCGAATCCCGGCAGTTGACCTTCGCTGTACGGGTTCTCAACACCTGCACAAGGACGTGCGTGGGGGAGGGCTTTTGTTGCGAGGCGTGGAGCAGAGGGCCGTGGCCGGCAGTGGTGAGGACCCCAGAGTGAGCGAGTTGCGGGCCGCCGTGTCGCGGCTGCGCCGGGAGCTGGCCGGTCATCCGGCGGAGTTTCCCGACCGGGCCGTGGCCGAGGACGAGCTGGCCGCGCTGGACGCGATGGCGATGAGCGGCGTCCCGGAGGTTCCCCGGCTGCGCCGCTCGCTGCTGCTGATCGCGGGCTCGATCGGCTCGGTCAGCGCGCTGGCGGCCGCGGTGGGCGACGTACGCAAGGCGGTAGAGCTGTTCGGCGAGCCGCCGGGCCGGTACTGAGCGGTCGCCCCTGAGCCACGGGGTGAACTCCCGCGACTCAAGAGCGAGTTCACGCCACCCAGTGCGGGCGGTTCTGCTCGCCGATGACGGCGGGCAGGCCCGCGTCGAGGGTGGCGGCCAGGCGACGGACCGCCTCCTCGGCCCGCTCGGGCTCGTGCACGAAGGGGATGCGCAGCCGGTGTTCGTGCGTGCCGGGATCCGCGGCGAAGCGCGAACCCGGCTGGAGGT
This sequence comes from Streptomyces sp. NPDC045846, assembly GCF_056431605.1. Taxonomy (NCBI): domain Bacteria; kingdom Bacillati; phylum Actinomycetota; class Actinomycetes; order Kitasatosporales; family Streptomycetaceae; genus Streptomyces; species Streptomyces sp. NPDC045846. The sequence continues at coordinate 164,908 of NZ_JBWKKJ010000001.1, forward strand.
TCACCCCGTGGGCCAGCGCCGCCTGGGCCAGTGCCCCCGCGACCGGGCGGCCCAGGTCGACCCAGAGGCAGAGCCCTCCGGTCGGCGACTGCCAGCGCCACTCGGGGAGATGGCGGGCCAGTGACGCGGCCAGCGCGTCGCGCCGCTCGCGCAGCCGCGGCAGCCGGGTGCGCAGGACGTCGTCCATGCCGGGCAGCAGCGTCTTGGCGAGCACCTGGTCGACGAGCGAGGGCGCCAGGTCCACATGGATGCGCAGCGAGGCCAGCTCGTTGACGAGCCGGGAGCTCGCCCGCACCCAGCCGGTGCGCAGCCCGCCCCAATGGGTCTTGCTGAGCGAGCCGACCGTGACGATCTGCTCGGCCTCGCCCTGGTGGGCGAGGGACACGAAGGGCGCGGGGGCCGGGCCCTCCAGGGACATCTCGGCCATGGTCTCGTCGATCAGCAGCCAGGTGCCCGTCGCCCGGGCCGCGCGCAGCAGCCGGGTGCGCTGCTCGGTGCTCATGAGGGCGCCGGTCGGGTTGTGGAAGTCCGGGATGAGGTAGGCGAGCCGGGGTGCGGTCTGGCGCAGGGTGCACTCCAGGAGCTCGATGTCCCAGCCGTCCTCGGTCACCGGCACGGGAGTGATCCGCAGCCCCGCGTGGCGCACCGCGTCGAGGGCGTTGGGATACGAGGGGCTCTCCACGAGGGCCCGGTCGCCCGGCCGCCCGAGGAGGTTCACCACCAGCGACACCGCGGACTGGGCGCCCGTGGTGATCAGGATCTGCTCGGGCAGGGTGGGCAGACCGCGCCGGGTGTAGCGCTCGGCGACGGCGGCGCGCAGCTCGGGCAGGCCGAGCGGGTGGTAGCCGTTGGTGGTGGCGTGGCGGGCCACTTCCTGTGCGGCCTGCGCGAAGGCCGCCGCCAGCTCCGCGGCCGGGGCGGCCGGCGAGGCCATCGCCAGGTCGATGACGCCGTCGGGCGCCTGATAGCGGGCCACATTGGCCGGGGTGGTGCCCTCGGGCAGCTCGGTCCAGGTGCCCGCGCCGCGCCGGCTGAGCGCGTATCCCCCCTCGCGCAGCAGGTCGTAGGCCGCCGTGATGGTGGCCCGGCTGACCTCCAGTGCGGTGGCGAGCTCGCGCTCCGCGGGCAGCCGGGTGTGCAGCGGGATGCGGCCGTCCAGGAGCAGGGAGCGCACGGCCTGGGCGAGCGCGCGGTAGCCGGGGCGCGGGCCCGTGATGGCGGTGACCTGACCGGCGAGCTGGCGGCTGCCCAGCGTGCGCGCGGCGCTGCTCACGGTGTCCAGGGACCGGACCACCCGCATGCCTGCCATACCAACCTCCATGAATTGGCCATGCCTTCCAGGCCAATCAGCGTACAAACTCGCATCCTGTCCGCACATTGGCCTGCAAGCGGTGGTCGGGAAAGGTGAGTTGGCATGGAACGCGATGTGGCGGTTACGGACCGGTTCGAGCGGGAGATGCAGCGACGTCACGAGGAAGGTCCGCGGGGCGTCTGGCTGCTCCGTCTGCGCGGACTGCGACGGCGGCGCTCGGGGCGCGCGAAGTGACCGCGGGACGCGTGGTCGTGCTCCCTCGGCGCGCGGTGCGGGCCCTGCGGCGCGCGACGGCCGTGGACTTCGCCCCGCACCGGTGAGGCGAGCGGGGGCCGGGCCGTACGGGGGGCGGCCCGGCCCCGTGTTCGCCCGGCCGCCCGTGGTCCGGGGCGGGCGCCAAGGGTTCAGCCCGGCTGGCGGATCAGACGGCGCGCGCTCGCGGCGGCGACCGCCGCCGTGCGCGAGTCCACCCCCAACTTGGCGTAGATGTGGACCAGATGGGACTTGACGGTGGCCTGGCTGAGGAACAGCCGCTTGCTGATCTGCTGGTTGGAGAGTCCGTCGCCGACCAGCTGGAGGACCTCCAGCTCGCGCCGGGTCAGCGCCTCCGCGGGCGTCCGCATCCGGTCCATCAATCGGTGCGCCACTGCGGGGGCGAGCGCCGACTGGCCCGCGGCCGCGGTGCGGACCGCCGCCGCCAGCTCCTCGGGCGGGGCGTCCTTGAGCAGATAACCCGCCGCGCCCGCCTCCACCGCGGCCAGGATGTCCGCGTCCGTGTCGTAGGTGGTGAGCACCAGGACGCGCGGGGCGCCCGGTCCGGCGGTGATCGCCGCGGTCGCCTGCGCGCCGTGCATCCCGGCGCCGAACTGGAGGTCCATCAGGACCACGTCGTACGCGCCGGAGGCGGCCAGCTCCACCGCGCGCTCGGCGGTGGCGGCCTCCCCGGCCACCGTGAAGTCCGGCTCGGTGTCGAGGACCGCCCGCAGCCCGGCCCGCACGATGGGATGGTCGTCGGCGAGCAGCAGCCGGATCGGCGCCGCGCTCACCGGGCACCCGCCACGGGCAGCGGCAGCGTGATCGCGACGGCCGTGCCCTGGCCCGGCGCGGACTCCACGCTCAGGGTGCCGCCGAGCGAGTGGGCGCGCGAGCGCATCGCGGGCAGGCCGAAGCCGCCGGTGTCACGCGGCCGCCGGTCCGCCGGGTCGAACCCGCGTCCGTCGTCGACGACGTCCAGGGCCACCGAGGTCTCCATGAAGCTGAGGGTGATCTCGGCACGGTCCGCCCCCGCGTGCTGCACGGTGTTGGCGAGCGCCGACTGGGCGATGCGCAACAGCGCCACCTCGTACGGGGTCGGCAGCGCGACCGGGGTGCCGCTCACGCCGAACTGGACGGCCGGGCCGGGGGCCGCCGCGCACAGCCGCTCCAGGGCGCCGGACAGCGAGCCTTGCTCCAGGTCGGGCGGGGTGAGCGCCCGCACGAACCGGCGGGCCTCGGCCAGGTTGTCCTGGGCCGCGCGGCGGGCCTGCTCGACGTGGCCGCGGGCCGGGTCGCCGGCGGGCAGCGCGCGCTCGGCGGCGCGAAGGAGCAGCTGGATCGAGGAGAGGCCCTGGGCGAGCGTGTCGTGGATCTCGCGGGCCAGGCGCTCGCGCTCGGCGAGGGTGCCCGCCGTGCGCTCGGCCTCGGCGAGCTCGGCCCGCGTCGCCACCAGCTCGTCGATCAGCTCGCGGCGCCGCTCGCTCTCCCGGTACAGCGCGTCGTACCCGAGCACGGTCGCCACGGCGACCGCCGCGCCGAGCAGCGGCCCTATGAAGGCGCCCGGCGTGACCTGCTGCCCGTGCAGCAGGAAGCTCGCGATGGCCGCGCCCGCCGTCGCGAGCACGGCGGGCAGCGCCCAGCGCAGCGGCAGCAGGTGGAGCAGCAGGAAGTAGAGCGGGAAGGCGGCCCACAGGGCGTCGGGGGAGAACACGAGCAGCACCAGCCAGGACGCCCCGAGCGCTCCGAGCCACAGCGCCGCCGCCGACGTCCGCGGCCGCACCGCGGGCAGGGCGACGCCCACCGCGTACACGGCGGTCATCAGGACGACCGCCCCGAGGACGGCCGCCGGCCGCGGCGAGCCGCCGCCCACGGCCCGCACCGCGGCGAGCGCGAGCAGCCCGCCGAGCAGCGCGTGCAGGCACAGCCGCAGCAGGGCGGCGACAGGGGTGTGGGGGCGTGCGGGATCCATAGGACTTCCAGCGTACGGGCCCCCCGGGCGGCCCCGGTCAACCGAAAGTTTGATGTGCGGATGCGTCCTTCGATCCGCTCACGCATGCCCGGGCGCGATGTGCCCCGGGCCCCCGAAGACCACGCTTGAGCCCATGTTCGTCGCATGGAGAGACCTCCGGTTCGCCAAGGGCCGGTTCGCGCTGATGGGTACGGTCGTGGTGCTCATCACCCTGCTGGTGGGGCTGCTTTCCGGGCTCACCGCCGGGCTGGCCAGGGACAACACCTCGGCCGTCAGCGCGCTGCCGGCCGACCGGCTCGCCTTCGCCGCGCCGCCCTCCGGGCAGTCGGTGTCGTTCACCAACTCCGTTGTGCCGAGCGGGACGTGGCACCAGTGGCAGAAGGCGCCGGGGGTGCGGGAGGCTCAGCCGATCGGTGTCTCCACGCTGAACGCGAAGGCGGGCGAGCGCACGGCCGCGGTGTCCTCGTTCGCGGTACCGGCGGGTTCCGACCTGGCCCCGTCCGCGGTGCGCGCCGGCTCCGTCGTCCTCTCGCACGGCGCGGCCGAGGACCTGCACGCGAAGGCGGGCGACCGCCTGACGCTGGGCGGCCGCACCCTGACCGTGTCCGCGGTCGCGGGCGAGGACTCCTACAGCCACACCCCCGTCGTGTGGACGGCGCTGGCCGACGACGCGCCCGCCACCGTCGTCGCGCTCACCCTCGACGGCGGCGCGGACCTCGCGGCCACCGACCGGCGGCTCGCCACCGAGAGCCTGACGCTCTCCGACGCACTCGCCGCGCTGCCCTCCTACCAGGCCGAGAACGGCTCGCTCCAGCTGATGCGCGGCTTCCTCTTCGTCATCTCGGCGCTGGTCGTCGGCGCGTTCTTCACCGTGTGGACGATCCAGCGCAGCGGCGACATCGCCGTCCTGAAGGCGCTCGGCGCCTCGACGCCCCACCTCCTCAAGGACGCGCTCGGCCAGGCCTTCGTGATGCTGACGGCGGGCACGCTGCTCGGCACCGGACTCGCCTCGCTCGCCGGGGGGCTCGTCGGCGGCGCGGTGCCCTTCGTGCTCGACCCCACCACCACGCTCGCCCCGGCCGCCGTACTCATCGTGCTCGGCGTGCTCGGCGCCGCCCTGTCCATCCGGCGCATCACCGCCGTCGACCCGCTGACCGCGCTCGGGAGTGCCCGGTGAACCCCTCTGTGACCCCGTCCCTGCTCCTCGACGACATCACCCTGACCTACCCCGACGGCGAAGGCCGCCTCACCGCCCTGGACGCGGTCTCGCTCGCGGTCGGCGCCGGTACGGTGACGGCCTGCGTCGGCCCGTCCGGATCCGGCAAGTCCAGCCTCCTCGCGGTCGCCGCGACGCTGGTGACCCCGGACAGCGGGCGCGTCGTGGTGGCCGGGACCGACACCGCCGGGCTCGGCCCGGCCGAGAAGGCGGCGCTGCGCCGCGACTCCATCGGCATCGTCTTCCAGCAGCCGAACCTGCTGCCCTCGCTCACGGCTGCCGAACAGCTCCAGGTGATGGTGCACCTCGCGGGCCGCAGGCCGCGCGAGGCGCGCGGGCGCGCCCTGGAGCTCCTGGCCGCCGTCGGCCTCGGCGACCAGGCCCACCGCCGCCCCCACCAGCTCTCCGGCGGCCAGCGCCAGCGCGTCAACATCGCCCGCGCCCTCATGAACGAGCCCGCGGTGCTCCTGGTCGACGAGCCGACCAGCGCCCTCGACCACGAGCGGGGCGCCGCGGTGCTCGACCTCCTGCTCTGCCTCACCCGCGACCGCGGCACGGCCACCGTCCTGGTCACCCACGACCGCGCCCACCTGGAGCGGATGGACGCCGTGGTGACCATGGCCGACGGGCGGCTGAGCGCCGCGCGGGCGGTCGCGGGCTGAGCCCCGCGATCCACGCGGCACACTCTTGGCCGGCGCATGGGAGGCTCCATACCGCCCGTGCGCCGGGGGTTCACCCGCACGGCCACGGCGGTACACAGGGCGCCACTACTCATGAGCGCGCACCCCCCAACCCCGGTTCCACCAACGTCAGGGGATACCTGTGAACCGCCCGCTCCTCCGGCTGGCCGCGACCTTCGGCGCCGCCGGCGCGCTCGCCGGAACGACCGTGCTGCACGCCGACGCCACCCCGGCGCGCCCGCACCGAGCCGCCGCCCAGCACGTCCTGCTCATCTCCGTGGACGGCCTGCACCAGGCCGACCTCGACCGGTACACCGCCCAGCACCCGCACTCCGCGCTGGCCCGACTCGCGCACGGCGGTGTGCAGTACACCCACGCGAGCACCACCACGCCCTCGGACTCCTTCCCCGGCATGACCGCCCAGGTCACCGGCGGCGGCCCGGGCACCACCGGGGTCTACTACGACGACTCCTACGACCGCACCCTGCTCCCGGCCGGGACCACGAACTGCGCGAAGGCCGTGCCGGGCGCGGAGGTGGACCTCACCGAGGACCTCGACAAGGACAAGTCGGCCCTCGACGCCGGCCAGGGCCTCGCCGGACTGCCCGGCAGCATCCTGCACATGACGGGCAACCCGGGCACGCTGCTCAACCCGGCCGCGCTGCCCGTCGACCCGAAGACGTGCAAGCCGCTCGCCCCGCACTCCTACCTGCGCGTCAACACCGTCTTCGACGTGGCCCGCCGGGCGGGGCTGCGCACGGCCTGGTCGGACAAGCACGCGGCGTACGACATCCTGCAGGGGCCCTCGGGCCAGGGCATCCAGGACCTCTTCACGCCCGAGATCAACTCCGACGCCATCGGCTACCCCAAGGGCACCGACTGGACGAAGGACAACAAGGCGACGCGGCAGTACGACGACTACAAGGTCCAGGCCGTTCGCAACGAGATCGACGGCTACGACCACAGCCGCGGCCACCGCACCGGCACCCCGGCCGTCTTCGGCCTCAACTTCCAGGCCGTGTCGACCGCCCAGAAGCTGCCCGCCTCCGACGGCCTCAAGGGCGGGTACTCGGCCAAGGGCGTCCCCGGGCCGCTGGTCGAGAAGAGCATCGACTTCGTCGACTCCGAGATCGGCTCGCTGGTCGCCGAGCTCAAGGCCCGCCACCTCGACACCAGCACGACTGTCATCCTGTCCGCCAAGCACGGCCAGTCGCCCACCGACCCGGCCGCGCTGACCCGCATCGACGACGCCCCGCTGCTCGCCGGTCTCGACGCGGCGTGGAAGAAGGCCCACCCGGGTGCCGGCGCCCTCGTCGCGCACTCCGCGGACGACGACGGCGTGATGCTGTGGCTCACCGACCACTCGCAGGCCGCCGCCGACTTCGCCAGGGCCTACCTCCTGGCCCAGCACGGCACCGGCACCGACATCGACGCCAAGCCGAAGGCCTTCACCGCGTCCGGCCTGACCAAGGCGTACGCGGGCGGGGAAGCCGCGCGCTACTTCGGTGTGAAGGCGGGCGACGCCCGGGTCCCCGACGTCTTCGGCATCGCCCGCGACGGCGTCGTCTACACCGGCGGCACCAAGAAGATCGCCGAGCACGGCGGCGCCAACGCCGACGACCTCGACGTTCCGCTGGTCGTCTCCGGCGCGGGCACCCCGGCCGGGGTGCGCGAGGAGGGCCGCGTCCACACCACGCAGATCGCGCCCACCATCCTGGCCCTGCTGGGCCTGGACCCGCGGGACCTGCAGGCCGTGCGCCGTGAGCACACCCGCGTGCTGCCCGTGCGCTGAAACGGCGGTGGGCCCCCTGCCGCGACGACAGGGGGCCCACCGAGGGCGGCTCAGGCCTGGGCGGCCGTGTTCGCCAGGGCCGTCGAGAGCTCCTGGGCGATGCCCTGGAGGATCGGGACGATCCGGTCCGTGGCCGCCTCGGTGACCCGGCCGGCCGGTCCCGAGATCGAAATGGCCGCGGCGGTGGGGGAGTTGGGGACCGACACCGCGAGGCAGCGGACTCCTATCTCCTGCTCGTTGTCGTCCACCGCGTACCCGGCGCGCCGCACCTGCTCCAGGGCGTCCAGGAAACCGTCCGCCGTGGTGATCGTCTTCTCCGTCGCGGCCGGCATGCCGGTGCGGGCGAGCAGCGCGCGGACCTCCTCCGGCGGGGTGTGCGCGAGCAGCGCCTTGCCCACGCCCGTGGAGTGCGGCAGGACCCGGCGACCCACCTCGGTGAACATCCGCATGGAGTGCTTGGAGGGCACCTGCGCGACGTACACGATCTCGTCGCCGTCGAGGAGCGCCATGTTCGCGGTCTCGCCGGTCTCCTCGACGAGGCGGGTCAGATACGGCCGCGCCCAGGTGCCGAGCAGCCGGGACGCGGACTCGCCGAGCCGGATCAGGCGGGGGCCGAGCGCATAGCGCCGGTTGGCCTGCTGGCGGACGTAGCCGCAGGCCACGAGCGTACGCATCAGGCGGTGGATGGTTGGAAGGGGAAGGCCGCTGCTCGCGGAGAGCTCGCTGAGGCCGACCTCGCCCCCGGCGTCGGCCATCCGCTCCAGGAGATCGAAGGCGCGCTCGAGGGACTGGACGCCTCCGGTGGCGGGGGAGGATTTGGAGGCGTCGGTGGTGCTGGCGCTTGACGTCGGCACGGCGCGTTCCTTTCGATGCTGGCAGGCGAAGGAGCAGACTACCGGGCGGTTGTCCGTCCTACCCTGGACAGGGCAGGTGTCCTCGCCGGTCAGAGCGGGTTTGTCCGGTCGTCGGCGGTACTCCGTGGCGATACCTACATTCTGCTTGGTGAAATTCTAATTCCATTCTGTGGAAACCTCCAAGACTCGCCCCCGTGTCGGCCGTCACGCCTCGGCCACCCTTGACGGCTTCGTCGGCGAGCGCGCAAACTCCTTCAACAGATCGTTGAATTCCGGTGTACGGAAGAATCCGCTGGGAAGTGAGGCTCGGGTGTCCGACGTCAACCTGGTACTGCGCTCGACGCGCGTCATCACCCCCGAGGGGACGCGCCCGGCGACGGTCGCCGTCGCCGACGGGAAGATCGCGGACGTACTGCCGTACGAGGCCGAGGTCCCGGCCGGCGCGCGCCTCGAGGACTTCGGCGACGACGTGCTGCTGCCCGGCATCGTCGACACCCATGTGCACGTGAACGACCCCGGCCGCACCGAGTGGGAGGGCTTCTGGACCGCCACCCGCGCGGCGGCCGCCGGGGGCATCACCACCCTGATCGACATGCCGCTCAACTCGCTGCCCCCGACCACCACGGTCGAGAACCTGCGCGTCAAGCAGGAGGTCGCCGCGAGCAAGGCGCACATCGACACCGGTTTCTGGGGCGGCGCGCTGCCCGACAACGTCAAGGACCTGTTGCCCCTGCACGAGGCCGGTGTCTTCGGCTTCAAGGCGTTCCTCTCGCCCTCCGGCGTCGAGGAGTTCCCCGAGCTCGACCAGAAGCAGCTGGAGCGCTCGCTCGCCGAGATCGCCGGGTTCGACGGCCTGATGATCATCCACGCCGAGGACCCGCACGAGCTCGACGCGGCCCCGCACCTCACCGGCCCCAAGTACGCCGACTACCTGGCGACCCGGCCGCGCGTCTCGGAGAACACCGCGATCGAGGGCCTGATCAACGCGGCCAAGCGCGTCGGCGCCCGCGTCCACGTGCTGCACCTGTCGTCCTCGGACGCGCTGCCGCTGATCGCCGCCGCCAAGCGCGAGGGCGTCAAGCTCACCGTCGAGACCTGCCCGCACTACCTCACCCTGACCGCCGAGGAAGTCCCGGACGGGGCGAGCGAGTTCAAGTGCTGCCCGCCGATCCGCGAGGCCGCCAACCAGGACCTGCTGTGGGCGGCGCTGGCCGACGGGACCATCGACTGCATCGTCACCGACCACTCGCCGTCCACCGCCGACCTCAAGACCGACGACTTCGCGACCGCCTGGGGCGGCATCTCCGGCCTCCAGCTCAGCCTCCCCGCCATCTGGACCGAGGCCCGGCGGCGCGGCCACAGCCTGGAGGACGTGGTGCGCTGGATGTCGACCGCGACCGCCAACCTGGTGGGGCTCACCCAGAAGGGCGCCATCGAGGCCGGCCGCGACGCCGACTTCGCGGTGCTCGCCCCCGACGAGACCTTCACCGTGGACCCGGCCGAGCTCCAGCACCGCAACCGCGTCACCGCCTACGCGGGCAAGACGCTGCACGGCGTCGTCAGGTCGACCTGGCTGCGCGGCGAGCGCATCCAGCACGACGGCGTCATCGCCGAGCCCACCGGCCGCCTGCTCGAAAGGAACAACTGACACCGTGAGCACCCTTCCCTCCTTCACCGGTGACGCCAGCCCCTTCGGCGGCGGCGACCCGTACGCGGACTACCGCACCGCGGACTTCGCCTTCACCCAGTACGTCGACCTCGCCGACCGGCGCCTGGGCGCGGGTGTGATCGCCGCCAACGACGAGTTCTTCGCCGAGCGCGAGAACCTCCTCAAGCCCGAGCCCGCCGAGTTCGACCCCGAGCACTTCGGCCACAAGGGCAAGATCATGGACGGCTGGGAGACCCGGCGCCGCCGCGGCGTCTCGGCTCAGCAGCCGCATCCCACCGACGAGGACCACGACTGGGCGCTCATCCGCCTGGGCGCGCCCGGCGTGGTGCGCGGCGTCGTCGTCGACACCGCCCACTTCCGCGGCAACTACCCGCAGGCCGTCTCGGTCGAGGCCACCTCGGTGCCGGGCTCCCCCTCGCCCGAGGAGCTGCTCGCCCCGGACGTGAAGTGGACAACCCTCGTGCCCCGTACGGCGGTTGGCGGCCACGCGGCCAACGGCTTCGCGGTCGACGTCGAGCAGCGCTTCACGCACCTGCGCCTGAACCAGCACCCCGACGGCGGCGTGGCCCGCCTGCGCGTCCACGGCGAGATCGCCCCCGACCCGCGCTGGCTGGCCGCGCTCGGCACGTTCGACCTCGCGGCCCTGGAGAACGGCGGCCAGGTCGAGGACGCGTCGGACCGCTTCTACTCTCCCGCCACCAACACCATCCAGCCGGGCCGCTCCCGCAAGATGGACGACGGCTGGGAGACCCGGCGCCGCCGCGACAAGGGCAACGACTGGATCCGCTACCAGCTGGCGGCCCAGTCGGAGATCCGCGCGATCGAGATCGACACCGCGTACCTGAAGGGCAACTCGGCGGGCTGGGCGGCGCTCTCGGTCCGCGACGGCGAGTCGGGCGAGTGGGCGGAGGTCCTGCCGCGCACGCGACTGCAGCCCGACACCAACCACCGCTTCGTCCTCGACGCCCCCGCCGTGGGCACCCACGTACGGATCGACATCTTCCCCGACGGCGGCATCTCGCGGCTGCGCCTCTTCGGCTCCCTGACGGCCGAGGGCGCGGCGCGGCTGACCGCCCGCCACCAGGAACTGGGCGGCTGAGCCGGCCCGACCCCCTAGAGCAGGGCGGCACGACACCCGCCCGCGCGCGAGGCACCCCGACCCGACAGCACCGGGGTGCCTCGCGCTTTTCCCGTGCGCGCTAGGCCGCGTAGCCCCCGTCCACCGAGAGTTCGGCGCCCGTCACGTACGCCGCCTCCTCGCTCGCCAGGAACGCCACGGTCGAGGCGACCTCGTCGGGCGTTCCGTACCGCCCGAGCGAGGTCATCGCGGCCTGGTCCGCGGCGTACGGCCCGTCGGCCGGGTTCATGTCGGTGTCGACGGGGCCCGGGTGGACGACGGTCGCGTTGATCCCGCGCGGTCCGAGCTCGCGCGCCAGCGCCCTGGTGAGCCCGATGAGGGCCGACTTGCTGAGGGTGTACAGCACGCCCCCGGGCCCCGGCGCGTGCTGGGTCAGGCACGAGCCGATCGTGATGATCCGCCCGCCGCGCGGCATCCGGGCCGCGGCGGCCTGCGACGCGAGGAAGACGCCGCGCACGTTCACCGCGAGCACCCGGTCGACGTCCGCGAGGCTCAGCTGGTCGAGCGGGGCGAGCACGCCCACGCCCGCGTTGTTGACCAGCACGTCGAGGCCGCCGAGCGCCCCGGCCGCCCGCTCGACGCTCTCCACGGCGTCCGCCGCCAGGGCCTGGTCCGCGCGCAGCGCGACCCCGCGCCGCCCCATCGCCTCGATCTTCGCGACGACCTCCCGGGCCCCCTCCTCGCCCTGGACGTAGGTGACGGCGACATCGGCGCCCTGCTGGGCCAGGCGCAGCGCGGTGGCGGCGCCGATGCCCCGGCTGCCGCCCGTGACCAGGGCCTTCTTGCCGTTGAGCGAGTTCATCGTGGGGTCCTCTTCCCTCGGCGGGTCCGGTGCGGTGCGCCCGGACCGGTTGTTGTTGCGGCTTCAAGCAAAGCCGTCACCGGGTCCCCGCGCTGGCGGCCATCGGACACCGAGTCCCGCTGCTGGAACCCGGCGCTCCGTGTCGTACGTTGACCCCCGGCAAGCACCCCGCACACGTCAGGAGAGCGCCGTGACCCTTCGGCAAGAGATCGTCGGCAACGCCATGCAGATGGCCGTCGTGAACCTCACTCCCGGCCAGACCGTCTACTGCGAGGCCGGGAAGTTCCTCTTCAAGACCGCCAACGTGTCGATGGAGACCCGGCTGTCCGGACCCGACCGGGGCGGGCGCGACCAGGCGGGCCAGGGCGGCGGCATGGGCGGCATGCTGCGCCAGGCCATGGGCACCGCGATGCAGGTCGGCCAGCGCGCGCTGGCCGGCGAGTCGCTCGCCTTCCAGTACTTCACCTCCACCGGCGGCGAGGGCACCGTCGGGTTCGCGGGCGTGCTGCCCGGCGAGATGCGCGCCCTCGAACTCACCGGGAACCGGGCCTGGTTCGCCGAGAAGGACGCCTTCGTGGCCGCCGAGTCCACCGTCGACTTCGGCATCGCCTTTCAGGGCGGCCGCACCGGCATGAGCGGTGGCGAGGGCTTCATCCTGGAGAAGTTCACCGGCACCGGCACCGTGATCATCTGCGGCGCGGGCAACTTCATCGACCTCAACCCGGCCGACTTCGGCGGCCGCATCGAGGTCGACACGGGCTGCATCGTCGCCTTCGAGGAGGGCATCGAGTACGGCGTGCAGCGCATCGGCGGCCTCAACCGCCAGGGCCTGATGAACGCCGTCTTCGGTGGCGAAGGCCTCTCGCTCGCCACTCTGGAGGGCAACGGCCGCGTCATCCTCCAGTCGCTCACCATCGAAGGCCTGGCCAACGCCCTGAAGAAGGCACAGGGCGGCGACAAGCAGGGCCCCACGGGCGGCCTGTTCTCCACGCACGCGGGATGACGCGCCGCGGGAGCGATGAGTTCCGGGGGAGCGCGCGGTCTCAGCTGGTGTGAACGGCGCGGCACGACCGCGCCGGAGCGCCCCTCAGGAAGGCTCGGACCATGAAGCTCACCTTCACCACGTTCCTCACCCTCGACGGCGTCGTCCAGGCACCCGGAGGGCCCGAGGAGGACCCCGGCGGCGGCTTCGCGCACGGCGGCTGGCAGGTCCCGTTCGGCGACGACGAGACGGACCGGCAGATCATCGAGTGGTTCGCGGGCGCGGAGGCCTTCCTGCTCGGCCGGCGCACGTACGACATCTTCGCCGGGTACTGGCCGCGCGTCACCGAGCCGGACCATCCGATCGCGGCCCCCCTGAACGGGCTCCCCAAGTACGTCGTCTCGAACACGCTGAAGAACCCCGAGTGGCACGGCACCACGGTCCTCGCGGGCTCCGACTCGGACGTGGCCTCGGCGGTCCGGACCCTCAAGGACCGGCCCGGCGGCGAACTCCAGGTGCACGGAAGCGGCACCCTGGCCCGGTTCCTGATGGGGCACGGCCTCATCGACGAGTACCGCCTGCTGACCTACCCGGTGGTGCTCGGCGAGGGCCGCCGCCTGTTCACCGACGGCGTCCCCGCGACCTCCTTCGCGCTGGCCGCGTCCCGCACCACTCCCAGCGGCGTCACCATCACCACCCTGTGCCCCACCGGCCGCCCCACGTACGGGAGTTACGACCTCGACGAGTGAAGCCCGGCCTGCTGGGCGGAATGGCCTTTCCCGGCCCGCCCGCCGCCCGGGCCTCACCCACCTCTCCGCCAAGGACACGTTCTCCGCGCGGATGTGGGCGGTCCGGTGCACCTTCCCCTCCCGCGTCGGCCCCCCTCCTCCGCACCGAACCGCTGTGGGCCGCACCCGGCGGCGAACGCCTGGGCGTGCAGGGCCTGTTGGAGACGCTCCTGGTCCTCGCGGGCACCGGCCGCGGACGCCGGGCCGCGGTCCGACTACTGCCTCGGGGCCCGTTCCGACGCGATCAGTACCGCCACGCCCGCGGCCGCGAGCACGATGCTCGCGAAGACCTCGTGGCCGGTCAGGGCGTCGGGCCGGTGCACCAGCGTCCACAGGCTGAACCAGCCCGTCCACTCGTGCAGCAGCCCGCCGACGCCCTGCACGAGCAGCAGGCACCCGGCGACCTCCAGGAATCTCCTCATGCCCCGAAGCCTGCCCGCGCCGGGCGCGCCTCCGCGTCGGCCGCAGGGACACCGCTCCCGCATCGAAAGTCTCGGGCTCCGCGACTTTGGTAGCGTCCCGCCCCCACAGCGGGCCGCCGGGCTTTCCCGCTGCGTAACTTTGTCGACATGACACGTGCCGGACCCGAGTTCCGCTGGTTGCTGCCCTCGGCGGTGGCCGACCCCGAGCTGCCCGGTGACCGGGCCCGGCCCCGGCGCACCGTGCGCGACTGGGTCGTCGACATCTGCGCCTTCCTCTGCGCCGCCCTGATCGCCCTGCTCACGGCCGACGCCCTCGACAAGACACCGGGCTACTCCGACACCGTCCTGTTCCTCGACCAGCTGGTGGGCGCGGCGGCCTGCTGCGCGGTGTGGCTCAGGCGGCGCCGGCCGGTGGGGCTTGCCGCGGTGCTCGTCGTGGTGTCGACCGTGGCGCCGGTCGCCTCGGGCGGGCTCCTGGTCGCCCTGTTCAGCCTCGCCGTGCACCGGCCGTTCAAGCCCGCCGTGCTCGCGGTGGGCAGCGCCGCCGCGGTGAGTTCGGTCCTCCAGCCGGTCCTGCGCCCCGACCCGACGACCAGCCTGCTCACCAACGCCGTCATCGGCACCGTCCTCATCCTGCTGGTCACCGGCTGGGGCATGCTCGTACGCTCCCGGCGCCAGCTCGTCGTGGCGCTGCGCGAACGGGCCGCGCGCGCCGAGACCGAGGCGGCGCTGCGGGCCGAGAACGCGCAGCGGCTCGCCCGCGAGGCCATCGCCCGCGAGATGCACGACGTGCTCGCCCACCGGCTCACCCTGCTCTCGGTGCACGCGGGCGCCCTCGAATTCCGGCCCGACGCGCCGCCCGCCGAGGTCGCCCGGGCCGCCGGGATCATCCGGGACAGCGCCCACGAGGCGCTCCAGGACCTGCGGCAGATCATCGGGGTGCTGCGCAGTCCCGGCGAGGGCGCCGACGACCGGCCCCAGCCGACGCTCGCCACCCTGGACGCGCTCGTCGCCGAATCCCGCGAGGCCGGGATGAAGGTCGCCCTGGACAGCCGGATCCCGGACCCGGCCGGTGTTCCGGTCGCCACCGGGCGCAACGCCTACCGCATCGCCCAGGAGGCGCTGACCAACGCCCGCAAGCACGCGCCCGGCGCCGAGGTCACCGTCACCGTGTCGGGCCGGCCGGGCGACGGGCTCACCATCGAGGTCCGCAACCCCGCGCCCCCGGGCCCCGTGCCGGCGGTGCCCGGCTCGGGCCAGGGCCTCATCGGGCTCACCGAGCGCGCCACCCTGGCGGGCGGACGGCTCGACCACGCACGCGGGCCGGACGGCTCGTTCGCGGTCGTGGCCTGGCTACCGTGGCCGTCATGACCATCCGCCTGCTCATCGTCGACGACGACCCGCTGGTCCGCGCCGGACTCACCTTCATGCTCGGCGGCGCCGAGGACATCGAGATCGTCGGCGAGGCCGCCGACGGCTCCGGCGTCGACCGGCTGGCCGGGGAACTGCGCCCGGACGTCGTGCTCATGGACATCCGCATGCCCCGCGTCGACGGCCTGACCGCCACCGAGACGCTGCGCGCCCGCCCCGACGCGCCCGAGGTGATCGTCCTGACCACCTTCCACGCCGACGAGCAGGTGCTGCGGGCGCTGCGGGCCGGAGCCGCCGGATTCGTCCTCAAGGACACCCCGCCCGCCGAGATCGTCGCCGCCGTACGACGGGTCGCCCAGGGTGACCCGGTGCTCTCGCCCGCCGTCACACGGCAGTTGATGGCCCAGGTGTCCGGCGGCGCGGCCGGCCCCGGTGACCGGGCGGCCCGCGCCCGCGAGCGCGTCGCGCTGCTCGCGGAGCGCGAACGGGAGGTCGCGGTGGCCGTCGGCCGGGGCCACTCCAACGCGGAGATCTCCGCCCGGCTGTACCTGAGCGTGCCCACCGTCAAGACCCATGTCTCCCGCGTCCTGGCCAAGCTCGGCCTCAACAACCGCGTGCAGATCGCCTTGTTGGTGCACGACGCCGGGCTGCTCGACGAGGCGGACGGCGACGTAGGCTGAGACGAAGCGAGCGGAGGGGCGGGGACATGAAGGTCATCGATCTTGGGGAGTACGGCGAGGAGTTCAACGCCGATCCCCATCCGGTCTACACCAAGCTGCGGGCCGAGGGCCCCGCGCATCTCGTGCGCACCCCCGAGGGCGGCGAGGTGTGGCTGATCGTCGGTCACGAGGAGGGCCGGGCCGCACTCGCCGACCCCCGCCTGTCCAAGGACTGGCGGAGCAACGGCGACTGGGAGTACGGCGCGCTGCCGGCCAGCGCCAACATGCTGGAGACCGACCCGCCGCAGCACACCCGGCTGCGCAAGCTGGTGGCGCGGGAGTTCACCCCGCGCCGCATCGAGGCGCTCCGGCCGCGGGTCCAGGAGATCACCGACCGCCTGCTCGACACCATGCTGGCCGCGCCGGGCCGCACCGCCGACCTGGTCGACTCGCTCGCCTTCCCGCTGCCCATGACGGTGATCTGCGAGCTCCTGGGGGTGCCCGACCTCGACCAGGACGCCTTCCGGGTGCTGTCCAACGCGGCCGTCGCGCCCGCCGTGGACGACGGCAAGAACACGGCCGTGCGCGAGATGGGCGAGTACCTCATCGGTCTGATCGAGGACAAGCGCTCCGCCCGCCCCGGCGACGACCTGATGAGCGCGCTGATCCGCGCCCGCGACGAGGACGGCGACCAGCTGTCCCCGGACGAACTCATCGGCATGGCCTTCCTGCTGTTGGTCGCGGGCCACGAGACGACGGTCAACCTGATCTCCAATGGCATACGCGTGCTGCTGGGCCACCCCGATCAACTGGCCGCGCTGCGCGCCGACTTCGACGGTCTCCTCGACGGTGCGGTGGAGGAGGTACTCCGCTACGAGGGCCCGGTCGAGACCGCCACCTACCGCTTCGCCCGCGAGGAGGTCCGGATCGGCGACGTGCTCGTCCCGGCGGGCGCGCCCGTGCTGGTCTCGCTCGCCTCGGCGGGCCGCGACCCGCTGCGCCACCCCGACCCGGACCGCTTCGACATCCGCCGCGCCCCGCAGGGACACCTCGCCTTCGGCCACGGCATCCACTTCTGCCTCGGCGCCCCGCTGGCCCGGATGGAGGGCCGGATCGCCATCCGTACCCTCCTGGAGCGCGCCCCGGACCTCCAACTGGCGCCCGGAGCAGGCGCGTTGGAGTGGCTGCCCGGCCTGCTCATCCGGGGCGTCCGGCACCTGCCCGTCCGCTGGTGAGCCGCGGGTGAGTCACCCCTTGCGGGCGGCGGCCGCCCGCTTGCGGTGCTCGCCGCGCAGCACCAGCGCGGGCCACTCGTCCCCGTACGCCCCGCAGGCGCAGACCGACCACAGCGACCACTGCTGGGGCACCGAGTAGTACGGCACGAGAACCCTGGCCGTGCGCAGCCGCGACAGCTTCACCGGGACGAGCGCGGGCAGGACGTCCGGGGTCTGCCCGGCCAGGATCGCCCGGCGGCACGACGGGCAGGCCGGGCGCCGGTCGGCGGCCGCCTCGCGCGGCCCGGTGCGGCGCCTGGCCTGCTGGCGGTGCTGCTTGCGGACCGCGGCATGCATCTCCTCGGCCGCCGTGTGCAGCGGGTTGTAGAAGCAGCGCTGGGCGGCCTTGGGGACCGGCTGCCCGGCCGCCCGCGCGTGCACCGCGGCGAACCGTTCAAGGGCCCGGTCGGCGAGGACCGCCGCGGCCGCGAGGTCCGGCAGGTCGGCCGCCTCGTCGAGCAGCTTGCCCGCCGCCTGGAAGGCGTCGAAGGCCCACGCGCAGTCGCCCCGGGCGCGCGGATCGGAGCCGGCGGGCGCCGACGGGCCCGCGGCGGGCGGCAGTTCGGCCGTGCGCAGCACGTCGCCGACGGCCGTCACCCGCGCCGACACCAGCCGGTCGAGCCGCTCGCGGGCCGCCGCCCACTCGTCGAGGACGAGCTGCTGCCGTTCCTTCGACAGCTCCCCGCGCCGCTGCTCGGGTACGGCCGGGCGCAGCCTCTCCATGAACCACCAACGCCTCAGCACCATGCCTCCCTCGCTGTGACCAGGGTAGAAGCCCCTTAAGCTACTGGAGAGTTAGGGTGTGGCCGATCACACGACGAGAGGTGGAGGGCATGGGGGAACTCGATCTCGAAACCGCCAGGGCGACGCTGGACAGCCAGCCGTTCAGCCGTCTCCTGGACGCGCGGATCACCGCGTTCGGCGACGGCGGCGCCGTCCTCGAGGTGGACATCCGCGAGGAACTGCACCAGCAGAACGGCTTCCTGCACGGCGGGGTCCTGGCCTACGCGGCCGACAACGCCCTGACCTTCGCCGCCGGGACCGTACTCGGCCCGGCGGTGCTCACCAGTGGCTTCTCCATCCAGTACGTGCGCCCCGCGCGGGGGCGCACCCTCGTCGCCCGGGCCACGGTCGTCCACGGCGGACGCCGCCAGGCCACCGTCCGCTGCGACCTGTTCACCCTGGACGCGGCCGGTACGGAAAAGCTGTGCGCCGTCGCGCAGGGCACCGTACTGTCCGCGGTGTCCGCCGCATCTGCCGAACCGTCCTGAAGGGACACGCGTTGACCAGCGACGCCATAGTCGATCTCGCCGCGCTGGGCGAGGACTTCACCCGCGACCCCTACCCGGTCTACGCCGGGCTGCGGGAGCGCGGGCCGGTGCACCGCATCCGGATGCCCGAGGGCTCGGACGCCTGGCTCGTCGTCGGGTACGAGGCGGGCCGGGCCGCCCTCGCCGACGACCGCCTGTCCAAGCAGTGGTCCAACGCCGCGCCCGACCTGGGCGTGAAGCAGGTCTCCTCCGGGCCCACCATGCTGAACTCCGACGCGCCCGTCCACACCCGGCTGCGCAAGCTGGTGACCCGGGAGTTCACGCCCCGCCGCGTGGAGGCGCTCGCGCCGCGCATCCAGGAGATGACCGACGGCTTCGTCGACGCGATGCTGGCGGCGCCGGACCGCCGGGCCGACCTCGTGGAGGCGCTGTCGTTCCCGCTGCCCATCACGGTCATCTGCGAACTCATCGGCGTTCCCTCGCTCGACCAGGACAACTTCCGCCAGTGGTCCAACGCCTCCGTCTCCGCGCCCTCCCTCGAAGACCGCCTCGCCGCCGCCAAGGCGACCAACGAGTACTTGACGCACCTGCTCGACGAGAAGCGCGCCGCCCCCGGTGACGACCTCATCAGCGCGCTGATCCGGCGCGCCGACGAGGAGGACGGCGACCACCTGTCCGGCCCCGAACTGCTCGGAATGGCCTGGCTGCTGCTGGTCGCGGGCCACGAGACCACCGTCAACCTCATCTCCAACGGCATGCTCGCGCTGCTGAGCCACCCCGACCAACTGGCGGCGCTGCGCGACGACTTCGACGGACTCATCGACAACGCGGTCGAGGAGATGCTGCGCTACGACGGCCCGGTCGAGACGCCGACGTACCGCTTCACCCAGGAGCCCGTCGAGATCGCCGGAACGCTGATCCCGGGCGGTGGCCGGCTCGTCCTCGTCGCCCTGGCCGACGCCAACCGCGACCCGGCGCGCTACGAGGACCCGCACCGCTTCGACATCCGCCGCGACGCCCGGGGCCACGTCGCCTTCGGCCACGGCATCCACTACTGCCTGGGCGCCCCGCTGGCCCGCCTGGAGGCCCGGATCGCGGTGCGCACCCTGCTCGACCGCTGCCCGGACCTGACCCTGGACATCCACCCGGCAGCCCTGCGGTGGCGCACCGGGATGCTGGTGCGCGGGCCCGAGAGCCTGCCGGTGCGCTGGTAGCTCAGCCGCCCGCGATCTCCGCCACCCGCACCACCCGCCGCTGACGGCGCGACACCTCGCACGCCTCCGCGATGCGCAGGGCGTGCAGGGCGTCGCGCCCGTCGCAGGGGTTCGCCGCCTCGCCCCGTACGAGCCGGAGGAAGGCGTCCAGTTCGGCCTTGTACGCGGGGGCGAACCGTTCGAGGAAGCCGGTCCACGGCTTGTCCGGGCGCCCGGGGCCGTGCGGTTCGGCCGAGGTCAGCGGGGTGCGGTCGTCGAGCCCGACCGCGAACTGGTCGTGTTCTCCGGCCAGTTCGAGGCGTACGTCGTAGCCCGCGCCGTTGCAGCGGGCGGCGGTCGCCGTCGCGAGGGTGCCGTCGTCCAGGGTGAGGACGACGGCCGCCGTGTCGACGTCACCGGCGGCACGGAACATCGCGGGCCCGGCGTCCGAGCCCATCGCGTACACCTCGGTCACCTCGCGGCCGGTCACCCAGCGCACGATGTCGAAGTCGTGCACCAGGCAGTCGCGGTAGAGGCCGCCGGAGAGCGGCAGGTAGGCGGCGGGCGGCGGAGCCGGGTCGGAGGTGACGGCCCGTACGGTGTGCAGCCGGCCGAGCCGCCCCGAACGCACGAGGTCGCGGGCGGTGCGGTAGCCCGCGTCGAAGCGGCGCATGAAGCCGAGCTGGAGCTCGGTGCCCGCCGCCTCCACCGCCCCGAGCGCGTCGAGCGTGCCCGGCACGTCCAGGGCGACGGGTTTCTCGCAGAAGACGGGCAGCCCGGCGCGGGCGGCGGCCGCGATGAGTCCGGCGTGGGCGGCGGTCGCGGAGGCGATGACCACCGCGTCCACCCCGGTGAGGGCCTGGGCCACGGTGGCGGCGGCCGTGGCGCCGGTCAGCGCGGCCACCTCGGCGGCCCGCGCGGCGTCGGCGTCCGCGACCACCAGCCGTCCGACCTGGGGATGGCGGGCCAGGACCCCCGCGTGGAAGGCGCCGATCCGTCCCGTTCCGATCAGTCCGATACGCATGGGCACACCGTGGCCGGGGCGGGTCATCCTGTCAAGACTTTGTCCTGACAATCGAACTTCACGACTTCCCGTCAACATCCCCGGCGCACTACGCTCGCTCCGTGCCCAAGCAGCCCAGACCCGTGCCGGACTTCCCGAAGCCGCTCCAGCTCAGCGTGGACCGCACCAGCCCGGTCCCGCTCTACTTCCAGCTCTCGCGGCAGCTGGAGGCGGCCATCGAGAAGGGCACCCTCACCCCCGGCAGCCTCCTCGGCAACGAGATCGACCTGGCCCACCGGCTCGGTCTGTCCCGTCCCACCGTCCGCCAGGCCATCCAGGCGCTGGTCGACAAGGGCCTCCTGGTCCGCCGCCGGGGTGTCGGAACGCAGGTGGTGCACAGCCAGGTCAAGCGCCCGCTCGAACTGAGCAGCCTGTTCGACGACCTGGAGGCGGCCGGCCAGAAACCCGCCACCACCGTGCTGCGCAACACCTTCGAGCCGGCCACCGCCCAGGTCGCCGCCGCGCTCGGGGTGCCGGAGGGCAGCGACGTCCACCTGGTGGAGCGGCTGCGGTACGCACACGGCGAGCCCATGGCGCGGCTGCGCAACCACCTCCCGGCCGGGCTGCTGCCGCTGGACACCGAGTACCTGGAGGGCACCGGCCTGTACCGGTTGATGCGGGGCGCGGGCATCACGCTGCACAGCGCGCGCCAGACCGTGGGGGCGCGGGCGGCCAGTGCGCAGGAGGCCGACCTGCTCACCGAGACCGAGGGCGCGCCGCTGCTCACCATGGAGCGCACCACTTTCGACGACACCGGCCGGGCGGTGGAGTTCGGCTCGCACATCTACCGGGCCTCGCGCTACTCCTTCGAGTTCCAGCTGCTCGTACGCCCCTGAGGGGTGCGGCGGCGGGGAGCACACGTGAGTAAGAATGTTCGGACAAAGTATTGACGGTGTCGCGGAACCGCCGCTAGAACTCACGTGCCGCAACCGGGCGGCCGGGACAGAAGGCGGAACCCATGCGCACACCCCGCACGGCAACCACGGCGGCCGTGGCCGTCGCCGCACTGGCGCTCGCGCTCGGCGGGTGCAGCAGCTCGGGCGGCAAGAGCTCCGAGGACAAGGGTTCCGGGTCGCCGAGCGGCGGCAAGGCCGTGAGCACCCCCCGCCTCAAGATCGCGATGGTGACCCACTCCGGCGAGGGCGACACCTTCTGGGACATCGTCCAGAGCGGCGCGAAACAGGCGGCCGCCAAGGACAACGTCGACTTCCTGTACTCCGCGAACAAGGAGGGCAACCAGCAGGCGCAGCTGGTGCAGGCCGCCATCGACCAGAAGGTCGACGGCCTCGTCGTGACGCTCGCCAAGCCCGAGGCCGTCAAGGACGTGGTCAAGAAGGCCGTCGCCGCCGGGATACCCGTCGTCACCATCAACTCGGGCGCCGACTCCTCCAAGGAGGTCGGGGCGCTCGGCCACATCGGCCAGGACGAGGGCGTGGCCGGTGAGGCGGTCGGCGACGAGCTCACCCGGCGGGGCCGCAAGAAGGTGCTCTGCGTCCTCCACGAGCAGGGCAACGTCTCGCTCGAACAGCGCTGTGCGGGTGTGAAGAAGACGTTCCGGGGCAGCGTGGAGAACCTGAACGTGGACGGCACCAACACGCCCGCCTCCACCTCGTCCATCGAGGCCAAGCTCCAGTCGGCCAAGGACATCGACGCGGTCGTCACGCTCGGCGCGCCGATGGCGGCGGCCGCGGTCAAGGCGAAGGGCGACGCGAACAGCACGGCCGAGATCGACACCTTCGACCTGAACGCGGCCGTGACCAAGCAGCTCAAGGCGGAGGAGATCGGCTTCGCCGTCGACCAGCAGCCCTACCTCCAGGGCTACCTCGCGGTCGACGAACTGTGGCTGAACAAGACCAACGGGGACGTGATCGGCGGCGGCCGGCCGGTCCTCACCGGGCCCGCGATCGTCACCGAGAAGGACGTGCCGACGCTGGAGAAGTACACCGCCCGCGGTACCCGATGATCGCCCGCCGACCCCGCGTGACCCATACTTGGGCGGCCGGGGCAGGTCTGAACCAGCCCCGGCGGCACCCGGTGGTACAGCAAGAAGGGCACGGCGTCGTGGCAAGGGTTCGGACAGGGGTACGCGTCATGGGCGCGGTGCTGGCAGCGGTGCTCGGGGCCTCCTTGGCGGGGTGCAGCAGCACGGGCGGCAAGCGCGCCGAGGACGCGCGCAAGTCCGCGCAGGCCGAGGGCAGGGCCGCGGTGAACACGCCCCGCTGGAAGTTCGCGATGGTCACCCACTCGGGCGACGGCGACACGTTCTGGGACATCGTCCAGAGCGGCGCCAAGCAGGCGGCCGTCAAGGACAACATCGACTTCCTCTACTCGCACAGCGACCAGGGTCAGCAGCAGGCCCAGTTCGTGCAGGCCGCCATCGACCAGAAGGTCGACGCCCTCATCGTCACGCTCGCGAAGCCGGACGCCCTCAAGGACGTCGTGGCCAAGGCCGAGAAGGCCGGCATCCCGGTGATCACCGTGAACTCGGGCTCGGAGAAGTCCAAGGAGTTCGGGGCGCTCACCCACATCGGCCAGGACGAGACCATCGCGGGCGAGGCCGTCGGCGACGAACTCACCAAGCGGGGCAGGAAGAAGGCGCTCTGCGTCCTGCACGAGCAGGGCAACGTCGGCCACGAGCAGCGCTGCGCGGGCACCAAGAAGACGTTCAAGGGCGAGGTCCAGAACCTCTACGTCACCGGCACCAACATGCCCGACGTGCAGTCCTCCATCGAGGCCAAGCTCCAGGCCGACCCGTCCATCGACGCGGTGGTCACCCTCGGCGCGCCCTTCGCGGACACGGCCGTCAAGGCCAAGCAGTCCGCCGGGAGCTCGGCCGAGGTCGACACCTTCGACCTGAACGCCAAGGTGGCCACCGCCCTGGAGGCCGGCACGCTCGGCTTCGCGGTCGACCAGCAGCCCTACCTCCAGGGGTACGAGGCCGTGGACCTGCTCTGGCTGTACAAGTACAACGCCGACGTGCTCGGCGGTGGACTCCCGGTCCTGACCGGACCCCAGATCATCACCAAGGACCAGGCCGCCCAGCTGGAGGCGTACACGAAGCGGGGGACGCGATGAGCGCGACCGACATCGCCGGGGACGAGCGGCTGCTGCGGCGCTCGGTCTGGAGCAAGATCATCGGCCGCCCCGAACTCGGTTCGGTGGTCGGCGCCGGAGCCGTCTTCCTCTTCTTCTCGGTCGTGGCGGGCAGCTTCCTTCAGCCCTCCAGCCTCTCGACCGTGCTGTACGCGGCCTCGACGATCGGCATCATGGCGGTGCCGGTGGCGCTGCTCATGATCGGCGGCGAGTTCGACCTGTCGGCGGGCGTCCTGGTGACGACGTCCGCTCTCGTCTCGTCCATGTTCAGCTATCAGATGACGGCGAACGTCTGGGTGGGCGTGGGGGTCTCCCTGCTCGTCACCCTCGCCATCGGCGCGTTCAACGGCTTCATGCTGACCCGCACCAAGCTCCCGAGCTTCATCATCACGCTCGGCACGTTCCTGATGCTGACCGGTCTCAACCTCGGCTTCACCAAGCTGATCAGCGGCACGGTCTCCACGAAGTCCATCGCCGACATGGAGGGCTTCGAGTCCGCGAAAAAGCTCTTCGCCTCCCAGCTGACCGTCGGCTCGGTCGACCTGAAGGTCACCATCCTGTGGTGGTTCGCCCTGATCGCGGTCGCCACCTGGATCCTGCTGCGGACCCGCTTCGGCAACTGGATCTTCGCGGTCGGCGGAGAGGCGGACGCGGCCCGCGCGGTCGGCGTACCGGTCTTCAAGACGAAGATCGGCCTCTACATGGGCGTCGCCTTCGCGGCCTGGGTCTCCGGCCAGCACCTGCTGTTCTCCTTCGACGTGGTGCAGTCCGGCGAGGGCGTCGGCAACGAGCTGATCTACATCATCGCGGCCGTCATCGGCGGCTGCCTGATCACCGGCGGCTACGGCTCGGCGATCGGCTCCGCCGTGGGCGCCTTCATCTTCGGCATGACCAGCAAGGGCATCGTGTACGCGGAGTGGAACCCGGACTGGTTCAAGTTCTTCCTCGGAGCGATGCTCCTGCTGGCCACCCTGCTCAACGCGTGGGTGCGCAAGCGGGCGGAGGCGACAGCATGACAACGACCCCGGAGCAGACGGACGCGGAGCGGGACGGGCGGACCGCGCTCGTCGAGCTCGACGACGTCAGCAAGTACTACGGCAACATCCGCGCCCTCGAAGGGGTCTCCCTGGAGGTCCACGCCGGAGAGATCAGCTGCGTCCTGGGTGACAACGGCGCCGGCAAGTCGACCCTCATCAAGATCATCGCGGGACTGCACCGGCACGACGCCGGCGCCTTTCGCATCGAGGGCGAGGACGTCTCCCTGAACAACCCGCGCGAGGCCCTGGACCGCGGCATCGCCACCGTCTACCAGGACCTGGCCGTCGTCCCGCTGATGCCGGTCTGGCGCAACTTCTTCCTCGGCTCCGAGCCCACGAAGGGCAAGGGCCCCTTCAAGCGCCTCGACGTCGAGAAGATGCGCGCCACCACCCGCGCGGAGCTGCTGCGCATGGGCATCGACCTGCGCGACGTCGACCAGCCCATCGGCACCCTGTCCGGCGGTGAGCGCCAGTGCGTCGCCATCGCCCGCGCGGTCTACTTCGGGGCCAAGGTCCTGGTGCTCGACGAGCCGACCGCTGCGCTCGGCGTGAAGCAGTCGGGCGTCGTTCTGAAGTACGTGGCGGCCGCCCGGGACGCCGGGCTCGGCGTGGTTCTCATCACGCACAACCCGCACCATGCCTACCTCGTCGGGGACCGGTTCGTGCTCCTCAAGCGCGGCACGATGACCGGCAGCCACCTGCGCTCCGACATCACCCTGGACGAGCTCACGCGCCAGATGGCGGGCGGCAGCGAGCTGGAGGAGCTCAGCCACGAGCTCCAGCGCGCCCCCGCCCCCGGCCACCTCGGCGGGCCCTCCGACAGCGAGTGAAGCGGCCGCCCCGGGCCACCGGGGCGGCCCCTCCGCGCGAGGTCCGCGTTCCCCAGGGGTGGCAGAATCGGCCCCGATGACCACGTACCGCGACTTCGCCCTAGCCCACCGGGGATCCGCCCGGGCCACCGTGCTGCGCACCGTAGGCACCCGGGAACGCCGCTCGCACCTGACGGCGCCCCGGGTCCCCACCGTCGGGATCGACATCGGCGGTACGAAGGTGATGGCCGGTGTCGTGGACGCCGACGGGAACATCCTGGAGAAGCTCCGCACGGAGACCCCGGACAAGTCCAAGAGCCCCAAGGTCGTCGAGGACACCATCACCGAGCTGGTGCTCGACCTCTCCGACCGGCACGACGTGCACGCCGTGGGCATCGGCGCGGCGGGCTGGGTCGACGCCGACCGCTCCACCATCCTGTTCGCCCCGCACCTCGCCTGGCGCAACGAGCCGCTGCGCGACGCCCTCCAGGCCCGCCTCGCCGTCCCCGTGATGGTCGACAACGACGCCAACACGGCCGCCTGGGCCGAGTGGCGCTTCGGCGCCGGACGCGGCGAGGACCACCTGGTCATGATCACGCTGGGCACCGGAATCGGCGGCGCGATCCTGGAGGACGGGCAGGTCAAGCGCGGCAAGTACGGGGTCGCCGGCGAGTTCGGCCACATGCAGGTCGTGCCCGGCGGACACCGCTGCGCCTGCGGCAACCGCGGCTGCTGGGAGCAGTACAGCTCGGGCAACGCCCTGGTCCGCGAGGCCCGCGAGCTGGCCACGGCCGACTCCCCGGTGGCGTACAACATCATCGAGCGCGTCGGCGGGCACATCCCCGAGATCACCGGGCCGCTCATCACCGAGCTGGCCCGCGAGGGCGACGCCATGTGCGTCGAGCTCCTCCAGGACATCGGCCAGTGGCTCGGCGTCGGCATCGCCAACCTGGCGGCCGCCCTCGACCCCTCGTGCTTCGTCATCGGCGGAGGCGTCAGCGCCGCCGACGACCTCCTCATCGGGCCCGCCAGGGACGCCTTCAAGCGCCACCTCACCGGCCGCGGCTACCGCCCCGAGGCCAGGATCGCCAAGGCGCAGCTGGGCCCCGAGGCGGGCATGGTCGGCGCCGCCGACCTCGCCCGCCTGGTGGCCCGCCGCTTCCGCCGCGCCAACCGCCGCCGCGTGGAGCGCTACGAGCGGTACGCCAAGGCCGCCGAAGCCGTCCGCAGGACGGCCGCCCCCCGCACCACCCAGGAATCCGACTGATGACCCCCTCCGACCGCCCCGCGGTGCCGCGCCAGTCCCCGCCGCCGGACGAGAAGCCCCCCGAGACCCGGCAGCACATGATCCGGCGGCGCTGGATCACCGCCGTGATCATCGTGCTGCTCATCGGCGTGCCCGCGGGGTACCTGGCGATCTCCGCCGAGCAGAGCCGCACCAGCGGCCGCGACAAGGAGTCCGGGGCCGCGGCCCACGGCCTCCAGAACGACTGGCCGTCCAAGACCCAGCGGCGCATCTACGACGTACCGGTCCCCGACGACGCGGTCGCCGTCGCCTATTACGAGACGAACAGCTGGAAGGTCAGCAAGCTGTACGTCCAGTTCAAGACGAGCGCGGCGGGCCTCGCGGAGTTCATGAAGGACGGCGGCACCAGCACGGCCGCGCTCAAGCCGGGCGACGTGACCATCGCCCCGGAGGACGCCGCGAAGGTGGGCTGGACGTTCCCGGCGGGCCACGACTGGGCGGGCACCACCCACGCCCAGAAGGACCCGCTGCCGACCCAGAACATCACCGTCGACGAGACCGACCCGGACAAGCCGGTCGTCTTCGTGGTCTCCACGGCGACTCCCTGACCGAGGGCACGGAGCCGGTGCCGGGTTCGTGGAACGCGTAGGCCCGCGCAGACGTGCGCGCCGTCGCCGCAGGCGGCGGGCCCCGCTTCCCGGCCCCTTGAACTTCGCTGCCGCAACGGCCCGTTCGAGATGGACGGCCGACACGGACAAGCCCCGCTCGTTGGTGACGTACGCCTTCCTGTCCGCCGGGCCGACGCCCAGTCAGGCAGACCCGGGCCCTCCCCGGCGCGGGGTGCCCGCTGCGGCGAACGAGGCCCGGTAGGCGTGCGGGCTGGTGGCGAGGCGCGTCGCGAAGTGCTGGCGCATGGTGACCTCGCTGCCGAAGCCGGACCGGCGGGCAACCTCCGGCATGGGCAGGTCGGTGCGTTCGAGGAGCTTCTGCGCGGCGGCGACGCGGTGCTCAAGAAGCCAGCGCAGCGGGGTGGTGCCGGTGGCCGCCGTGAAGTGCCGGGCGAAGGAGCGCGGCGACATCCCGGCGCGGGCGGCGAGCGCGGCCACGGTGAGCGGCTCGTCCAGGTGCGCCAGGGCGTAGGCGCGCACGGCGGCCAGGGCGTCCGCGTCGCGGTCGGCGCGCGGGGTCGGGTGCTCGATGAACTGGGCCTGGGTGCCGGTCCGGAAGGGCGCCGTGACCATGGAGCGGGCGATCGTCGCGGCCGCCTCCGCGCCATGGGCGGACCGCACCAGGTGCAGACACAGATCGATGCCCGCGGCCGTCCCGGCGGACGTCCACACGTTGCCGTCCTCCAGGAACAGGGCCTCCGCCTCGACCAGCACCCGTGGGTGCCGGGCCCGCAGCAGGTCGGCCAGCGCCCAGTGGGTGAGCGCCCGGCGGCCGTCGAGCAGGCCCGCCTGGGCGAGGGTGAACGCCCCGCCGCACAGGGCGGCGATGGTGGTGCCCCGGGCGTGGGCGCGGCGCAGCGCCGCGAGGACCGGCTCGGGCGCCGGGGCGAGGCGGTCGTCCAGGCCCGGCACCAGGATCAATTCGGCGCGGGGCAGCCAGGCCAGGGTGCGGTCGGGGGTGAGCGCGAGCCCGCCCCGCATCGGGACCGGCTCGGGACCCGCCGCCACCCGGCGCAGCTCGAAGGCGGGCACCCCGCGGTCGGTGCGGTCCGCGCCCCAAACCTCGGTGATCACCGAGACGTCGAAGGCCCGGATGCCGGGGAAGGCGAGCAGCGCGATGCGGTGGGCCGGGGCCGGTCGGGTCATCTTGGCAGTAAACCATCGAGCGCTGTCTTCCTGCCTCCTGGGAACGAGGCCTGACCGGCGGCAGGATCATGGGCATGGAGATCACGCAGAACGCGGCGCTGGTAGTGGTGGACGTACAGAAGGGCTTCGACGAGACGGAGTTCTGGGGCCCGCGCGACAACCCGGCGGCCGACGGGAACATCGCCTCCCTGATCGCGGCCTGGCAGGACACCGGCCGGCCCGTCGTCTTCGTACGGCACGACTCGGACAAGCCCGGCTCACCACTGCGGGCCGGGCACGAGGGCAACGGCTTCAAGGACTACGTCGAGGAGCGGCGGGGCAGGGGCGAGGGGCCGGAGCTGCTCGTCACCAAGTCGGTGAACTCGGCGTTCTACGGCGCCCCCGACCTCGACGCGTGGCTCAAGACGGCGGGCATCACCCAGATCGTGCTGGCCGGCATCCAGACCAACATGTGCGTGGAGACCACCGCCCGCATGGGCGGCAACCTCGGCTACGACGTACTGGTCGCCCTCGACGCCACCCACACCTTCGACCTGACCGGCCCGAACGGCTGGCACCTGACCGCCGCCGAACTGGCGCGGGCCACCGCGGTGTCCCTGCACGGCGGTGGCTTCGCCCGGGTGGTGACGACCGGCGAACTGGCCGCGGCCGCCCGGCCCTGAGCCCCGGCACCGGTGAGCCCGGGCGGACCGCGTCCTGTTCGTTCTCGGCGATTCTCCCGAGAACGAACACCGCACCGGCCGGGCTCCACGCTCCCTACGCTCCCTTGTCATGACGATCACCACGCGGACGATCGAGTACCCCGCCGACGGGCTGACGATGTTCGGTCACCTCGCGCTCCCGGCCGGCGACGGCCTCCGGCCCGCCGTACTGCTCGGCCCCGAGGGCACGGGGCTCAGCGACGTCGAGCGCGGGCGGGCCGACGCGCTCGCCGAACTGGGCTACGTGGCCCTGGCCTTCGACCTCCACGGCGGGCGCTATCTGGGCGATCCCGAGGAGATGCTGGCCCGCTGCATGCCGCTGCTCGCCGACCCCGACCGCATGCGGGCCATGGGCCACGCGGCCCTGGACGTGCTGCGCGCCGAACCGCGGACGGACCCCGACCGGATCGCCGCCGTCGGCTACGGCACCGGGGGCGCGATCGCGCTGGAACTCGGCCGCGACGGCGCCGACCTGCGCGCGATCGGGACCGTCAACGCCCTGACCACGGGCCGACCGGGCGAGGCGGCGAACATCAGCTGCCCGGTGTGGGCCGGGGTCGGCTCGGAAGACCCGATCATGCCGTACGCCCAACGGGACGCGTTCGCCGCCGAGATGCAGGCGGCGGGCGTCGACTGGCGCCTCGTCGTCTACGGCGGCGCCCTGCACGCCTTCCACCACCCGACGGTCGACCACACCGTGCTCCCCGGCGTCGGATACCACCCCCGGCATGCGCGGCGAGCCTGGCGCGACGTCGTCGACCTGCTCGCCGAGTGCGTGCCCGTGACGGGGTAACCACTACGGCAAACGGCGGCACGGCGGCCTCCCTTCCGCTCCGAGGGGTTCAACTCCACCTCTCTGGGCAGCAGTTGGACTTCCGGCGAGGGAGGCGATGCCGCGGCGCTATACCCGCGGCCACGGGTACGGCGTCTCGGCAGACGGGTCCTTCACACGCGCCGCGCAGGCGGCGACCGGCGCGGACCTGACGGTGTTCTGGCAGGAGCACCGCATCCGGGCGCACGACGGGAGCGCGCGGCGGCCCGCGGGCCCGAGCGGCCGCACCCCCGGCCCCGGCGGGGTACGCGGCCGCGGTCGCGGCGGCGGGATATGGGAGCGTAGGGGGGTGAGTGCGACGACGAATGAAACCCTGCAATACCGCCTCGACGGGCCCGAGGACGCCCCCGTACTCGTCATCGGTCCCTCGCTCGGCACGACATGGCACATGTTGGAGAGACCTTCCACGGACGTTCAGCGCTCGGGAAGCCCCCTGGCAGGGACCTCTTGCGCAGACCGTACGGCGACGAAGCCGCACTGGAACGCTCCGGTGCGGCTTCGTCGTGAGATGGGCTGCGCTCGCGCGGTGAGGCGGTCGGCGCCTCATGTGGTCCGGGTTCCTGGAGCACTTTGGGGGTGCGTCTGATGTGCGAACGCACCCGCTCGCTCGTTGGCAGGGATCCGCGCCGCGCAGGGCGCGCCCCGGTCACGGATGGGTGGAGCACGACGAACCGGGTCGTCCAGAGGGTGTCTCGCATGGGATGTGTGTGAGCGCCTTCGACACCTGCTCGCACCCGGCGGTGGGTGGCGTTCTCGGCTTCCCGTCGCGGCTGAGGTGGGTCCGGTCCCGTCGTCGGGTGCCGGATGAGCAGGCCGGTGCCCCGGTAACCGCCCTCGGCGATGATTGGGGTCCCGCGGCAGGGCCGTCCGTTCGCGGACCGACCACCAGTGAAGGACGGCAGGCGGCGTAAGAGGTTGGGAGCCCGGCGTGGACAGGACACCCGGCCGGTCTTCAGCCGTGTTCCCCGCGCGGGGACGGACCGGGCGGGAGAGCCAGGCCGGTGACGGTGCCGGCCTGGACGATCGGACCTTGCTGGGTACCGCCGGAGACGGTGTTGCGCACCGTTGCCGGGCGACCCGCTGCGGCGGCAGTCAGCCGGCGCAGCGACGCTTCGAGAGCGCTCAGGTCCTCGCCCGTGAGCGCCCCGGTTTCCACCAGCCCGCAGAGACGGATCTGCCACTCGGCCGCGATGCCGGACGCGGCGCGCTCGTCCGCCGTGGTGCCGGTGAGGAGTAGCCGCGCACGCGCGTCGTCCAGATCGGTGATCGCGGTGGTGTCTGTGCCCCCACGTGCCAGGAACCGGCCCATCACTGCGCGGGCGTGAGTCCAGGAATCAGTGACCATGAGGGAGACCAGGGTGGTGGCTCCCGATGCCGCCATTGCGGCCAGTTCGGCTTCCATCGTGTCCTCCTGGATGCGCAGGGGTGAAATGTCGCGGTCGGCGGTCGGCGGTCGGCGGTCGGCGGTCGGCGGTCAGGCCGTCTCGGCCGGCGGGACGGGGGCCGGTTTCGCTCCGGTCTCGGGGGCGGGAGGCCTCGGCGGATCGAATCGGCGTAGGAGGTCCTCTGCTGTCTCGTGGCGGTTGTGCTGCTCGATGAGCTGCGAGAACTGTCGGGCCAGCATCGCCCGCCGGTCGTCGTCCTCCGTAAGGCCCATAGCCTCGAAGAACCCCGACAGGTGGTCCGCAGCCGAGGGCTCACGGGCCGGGAGATCGGCAGACTCTGTGCCGATGTCCGGCCTCCCGGGTCCTCCCGGCCTGCTCGGCAGCATCTCAAGCAGGCGCTCGGGGATGTCGGTGTCGTTGGCAGCGGAGGTCAGTTGTGCCAGCAAGGGCAGGTCGGCCACGGTCTTCGCCACGTGCTCGTCGTTCTTGGTGAGCCACCACACGACGGCGCTGCCGGTGTCCTTGAGAACATCCTCGCCCAGATACCGGCGCTTGCTCTGCTCGTACTTGCGCTGGTGCTCCCAGACCGCCTCGTCCTTGCGTACGTCGGCGAGTCGGTCCAGACGCTCCTGGTCCTCGTCGGGCAACGTGAGGCTGATGTCCTCCGCCATCGCCTGGAGATGGCCCGTGGAATCCAGGCACATGTGGCTGAGGGCGCCGCCGAGTTCGTGCTCAAGAAGCGAGGTGTGGCCGGGTTCCCGCTTCTCGGCAATCGCGCGGGCCCGGCTGAGGACCGCGTCGACGGCGAGGCCGGCCGGATTGACGACCGTGCCGCGCCCCGGACCGTCGGGGAAGCACCACCGCACGGTCGCCGAGAAGACGAAGTGGTAGTCGTCCCAGAGGCTCGGGAGCGCGACTCGGTTGACGCGGCACTCGGTCCGTTCCACCGGTGCGGCCGTGAGCTGCTCCTCGAAGCTGACCGGCACCGGGCCTCGGCGCTGCGAGGCCACCCGGAAGGCTACCGCGGGCAGGACGAGAAGAAGCGCGGCCAGCGCCGGCCAGGTCCAGCCGGGCCATCGCTGCACCAGGCCGACGATGGTCAGCAGCAGGCCGCACAGAACAGTGAGGAACACGGTCGTCGTCTTGCGCGCGGTCGTCATGGTCGAGCTCCTCTGGCCGATGCCGACGGGGCGGCAGGACCGAGGTTCTGTGCCACGCCGATCTTGTGGAGCAACAGGTCGGTCGTCTCGGCGGATTGGGCACCGGCGCCCGGAGAAGCGCACTCCGCCTGGCGCGCGGACGCGTACAACGCGGCGAACGCCGCGCCCCGGTCCTCCCCGCATCGGTCGGCGGCAGCGACCAGCAGGTCGAGGAGGACCTCCCCCTTGTCACCGGCGCCCTCCGCCGCGCAGTGCAGCCAGCTCTGTATCTGGGCCCGTGATGCCACGCGTCGTCCTTCCGGCCGTGACACCACGTTGATCAGCACGGCTCGCCAGCACGTGATAAGTGAGCGTCGTACACCGTCCTCGTCGACCAGCGCGCGGGTGGTGACGGAGCGGTCCGTGAGCGGCTCCGGATCGTTGACGCGCAGAAAGATAGCCAGGTCAGTCGGTGCGAGGTCGCCGCGTGCCAGCCGGTCGAGCAGCCTTCGGCGCAGCCGTCGGCTGCCGGCCACCAGGTCGCACAGGGGTTGCAGCGCATGGGCCGTGCCGCGCTCACGCCGGGCGAGATGGTGCAGTCGGATCAGGGCGTGGTCCGGATGGTCCGGCGCGAGAACATCGGCGCAGACCTGGACCAGCACTTGGGCGAACTCATCGGTCAGCCGGCGGTACGCGCACCACTGGTAGATCCGTTCGCGGAAGTCCCTGCCATGCGCGGGGTCCGCGAGCCCGCAGGTGAGCGCCTGGACCGCGGCCTCCGACCGGGCTCTGCCCGCTCCCTGCGCGCTCCACTGTTCGGCGAGGGCGGCGAGCGCGTCCGCCCGCCCGGTCCGCAGGTACTCGCCCGCCAGCCGGGCCACCAGTCCGTCGCGGACGTCCGGCACGAGATGCGGGTCGCTCGACTCGATGACCCGCGCGGCCCACGCGCCGAGGTGGGGCCGTAGGTCGGGCATGTGGTCCCAGAAATGGGCGCGAACGGCGGAGTCGTAGTCCAGCTCGGTGAATCGCACGCGACCGTCCGGCCAGGAGCGGGCCGAGATCTCCGACAGCCGCTGGGCGAGGTCCTTTCGCTGGAGGAGCGGAGTCTCCTCCTCGGGAGCCCCGACCGTGCTCAGCAGAAGCGCGGCCGCCCGGTGGACGACGTCGGCGTGCGAGCCGTGGAGCATGGACACGGCGATCATCAGGGCGCGTTGGGAGGCGTCGGGCAAACCGGCGACGCGGTCTGCGACTTCGGCGCGGCGCCCGGCGCGCGCACGTTTCGCGGCCGCGCACCACGCAGGGAACTCCTCGCCGGGACCGGCCGTTTCGCGGGCCCGGCGTATGCGGTCGGCGAAGTCGGCGAGCTCCCGCATGGGTTTGCGTTCGCTCAGAAACTCGTCGACGGTGACGTCGTTCCGTAGAAACTGCTCGCACGGCACGCCGTGGGCGCGCAGGTGGCGTCTGAGAACCTCCATGGGGAAGGTTGGTGGTCCGATCTCGACACGGTAGCGCTGGAGGTCGGGATCGAGGGCCCCGTCGTGCGGCATGACGACGACGAGATGGGCCCGCCGCTCGTGCACCGTCTGGCGCAGGGCAGGCAGGTCGCCTCGCGCCGCATGCCACAGACCGGTCTTCGCGGTGGACAGGTCGAGCAGCAGCCGGTCGCCCGGGTCGACGAAAGCCGGGTCGTGCAGCGGCAGCTCGTCCCGCTCGTCTTGCAGGAGTTCGCGGAAGGCCCCGCCGGGACGGTGGTGTTCGCGCAACAGTACGCGAGCCGTGGCCGAGCGGCCGCAGCCGGGAGCACCGTCGAGGATGACGGTGCCCGTCTCCTCAAGCGTCGTGCGGGCCCTGCCCATGTTGACCGGAGCGACCAACACCCTTCTCGTCCAGCGCAGTTGGTCGTCGGGAAGCTGCCGGAAGACCGGCTTTCGGGGTTCATGGGCAGTGGCACCGAGGCTGACGAAGATGTGGCCGTCGCCCGTGTGCGTGACGCCCCGGGTACTCTCGACCCGGGTGGTGTGTTCTGCGCTCACCGTCGGTCGTCCTGGGGCCGCTCCGGCTCCCCGAACGTCTGGTGGACGTCCCCTTGGTGGTCGCCCTCGGCGTACGTCGTCCCGGTGCCCGAGATGTAGCGGTCGCCCGACACATGGCGTGAGTTGTTGTAGACGCTGCCGCTTCCCGTGTGGACCGTGCCGTGGGAGTTCTTCACGATCGTGCCGCCGACGTCACCGCTGAAGTCGCGCGCTTGGACGGACGTTCCGCTCACGTCCCCGATCGAGTTGTGCACGGTGGTCGACGCCGGTGACGGCTCGCTCGGCTCGATCAGGTCCCGCAGCTCGGGCACCAGCTCGGCGATCAGATCACCGATACGCTGGACGCCGGCCTCGGTGTCGTGGGTGCTGTCGAACGGTACGGACTGCAGATCGGCGAGCCGGGCCAGCTCCGGGGGCAGGGCCGCTTTGCTCAGCCGGTCGGTCTTGCGGCCGTCCAGAACGGGAACGACGACGAGCCCGCACTCGAACGCGGCCTCGATCTCCTTGCGCACCCAGTCGTCGGGATCCTGAAGCCGACTGCGGAAGTTCGCCCAGTCCGGTCCTACGATGGCCAGCAGCACGGAACTGTGGCGTAACGCGGTCAGGAGAACTTCGGGGTAGGCGTCCCCTGGGGCGATGGACCTGGACGCGCGGAAGACGCGGTCCTGGCCGAAGCGACGTGACAGCTCCTGGTCGAGGAGGGCAGCGGTCCGCTCGCCGTCGCCGGTGCGATAGTTGATGAACACATGGGGCATGCCAGTGACTCCTTCAGATGGTGGACGGGCGCGACAACGTGCCGAGTCGCGGTCCCAGTCGGCGTACGGAGGAATGGTTCGCGTGGCGCGCCAGGGCGCGGGCGAGCCGCCTCAGGTCGGTCGTGACCGTGGCGGAACCCACGGCCTCCACCCCGTCGAGCAGGGGCGCCGCCAGGTCGCAGGCGTGGTCGATCTCGCCGGCCGACGCGTAGGCGAGTGCGCGGCGGACGCCGTACCTGACCTGGGTGCGGACCGCGTCCCCGCCGACCAGGGCGAGTTGTCGGTCCAGTTCCTCGCTCGCCTCGCGCGGCCGCCCGAGATCGACCAGGCACCAGCCGGTGACCATGCCGACCGGATCGGGAAGGTGCATGGTGCCGATCACCGGCTCATCGGTCCCTTCGTCCTGGAGAGAAAGAAGGGCACGCGCGCGATGCAGCGCGTCCAGACAGGCCCGGTGGTCACCCGCAAGGGCGTGGCCCTGGGCTTCGCGCTGTGCGGCGAGCCCACGGATTCGCGGAGGCAGGTCCCTGCTCTGCGCGCGACGGGCCAGAGCGACCGTCTGCTCGGCGTCGTCCCGGTACAGCGTGATCAGGGCCCGGCGGACCAGCGCGTAACCCGCCAGTGCCTGGTGGCCGCCGGCGGCCGCCAGATCGACCGCGCGCTGCGTCCACCACAGAGCCGCCCGCTCGTCTCCGGTCTCCTGCACCAGCCAGCCGACGTATTCGGCGTACCGGGAGCCGAGGGCCAGCAGGTGGCGACGGGTGCCGCTGTCACAGTGGGCGGACAGTTCCCGCAGGGTATGGATCTGTGCGATCAGAACGGGCAGGAGCAGACCGGGCGCCACCGTCTGGCCGAGTCTGCGGTAGTGGGTGAACAGCGAGCGGGAGGCTTCCAGCATTTCCGCGCCAGCGGCCGGCGAGGCCGGGCCCGCGCTGTCGGTCCGCCACGTCATCAGCGAGGCGGCACCGGCGCCCATGACTTCACGTCGGCTCAAGGGCTGGAAGGTGTTCGGTCCGTCCGGCGACAACTGCATGATCCAGTCCTCCTCGTAGACATGGCCCGGCGCCGGATCGACGGGTGGGTCGGTGGACTCTGGTGCGAGCAGGGCCAGCAGGGCCCCGCCGGCCCCGAGGGCGGCGTCGCACAGGCGGGCGAGGTCACGGCTGGGGGCCTTGAGGCCCCGCTCCACCTTGCTCAACTGCGCCTTGCTGTAGTGCACGGAGCCAGACAGGGCGGTGAGACTGAGCCCTGCCTCCAGACGCCGCTTCCTCAACTTCTCGCCGAACCCGGTGGACGGCTGTGGCACGGAAACCTCCAACTCCTCCCGCCTACGGCAGAGTCGGCGCTGCACGAAAGCGTGCGGCAGTCGGGCCGGGGCGGACAAGGCGATCGATGCTGTTTCCCGTTTCCTTCTCCGGCATGGGAACGCGACATGCATGGCAGGGAGGACCGGAGAACCGGACGACCTGGAAGCCGTGCCCAAAGGGGAACCTCCGCGGCGCAGTGACTGGGAGGGCGTGCGAGCCAGGCAGGGGTGAGACCCGCCGGATTCCCCCGGCCGTGTGAGGTCTCGTGAGACGTGAGAGGCTCGGGCGGGTGAGCGAGACACCGATGAACACCTTGCAATACCGCGTTGACGGGCCAGAGGACGCCCCGGTCCTGGTCCTGGGTCCCTCGCTGGGTACCACCTGGCACATGTGGGACCGCCAGATACCCGAGCTGGCCGGCGCCTGGCGGGTCGTGCGGTTCGACCTGCCGGGGCATGGTGGGGCGCCCGCGCAGCCGGCCCACTCCGTCGCCGAGCTCGGCGACCGGCTGATCGCCACCCTCGACGGGCTCGGCGTCCAGCGGTTCGGGTACGCCGGCTGTTCCATCGGCGGGGCGATCGGCGCCGATCTGGCGCTGCGCCACCCGCACCGGGTCGCCTCGCTGGCGCTGGTCGCCGCCTCGCCCCGGTTCGGCACCGCCGACGAGTTCCGCCAGCGCGGGGTGATCGTCCGGGCCAACGGCATGGACCCGATGGCCCGCTCCGCGCCCGAGCGCTGGTTCACTCCCGCGTACGCCGCGGCCCAGCCCGCGATCGTCGAATGGGCCGTGCAGATGGTCCGCACCACCGACCCCGCCTGCTACATAGCGGCCTGCGAGGCGCTCGCCGCCTTCGACATCCGGGCCGACCTCGGCCGCATCACCGCCCCCACGCTCGCCCTGGTCGGCGCCGAGGACCGGGTGACCGGTCCCGGGGACGCGCGCACCCTGGTCGCGGGGATACCCGGCGCCGGCCTCGCCGTGGTGCCGGGCGCCTCCCACCTGGCCCCGGTCGAGCAGCCGGCCGCCGTCACCGATCTCCTCGTACGCCACTTCTCGACGGCCTGGCAGGCCGCGCCCGACGCGACGACCGGGCTCACCGCGATGCCGGTGCCGCCCGCCGCCCCCGTGCCCCTCGCGCCGCCGGCGGTCCCGCTCACGCCGGAGGCCGTGGCCGAGGAGGCGGCCCCCGCGGCCCCCGCCGCCGTCGAGCCGCCCGCGGGCCCGGACCCGTACGAGCTCGGCATGAAGGTCCGGCGCGAGGTGCTGGGCGACGCGCAGGTGGACGCCGAGACGGCCGCCACCGACGGCTTCGGCAGCGGCTTCCAGGAGCTCACCACCCGTCACGCCTGGGGCGAGGTGTGGTCGAGGGAGGGCCTCGACCGGCGGACCCGGGCCGTGGTGGCGCTGACCGCGCTCGCCTCGGGCGGTCACCTCGACGACCTCGCGGCCCACACCCGGGCCGCGCTGCGCGCCGGGCTCACCCCCGACGAGATCGAGGAAGTGCTGCTCCAGACCGGCGTGTACTGCGGGGTTCCCGCTGCGAGCGCCGCGTTCCGCGTCGCGGGGGCGGTCATCCGGGAGGAAACGACGTTCCGGGAATGACTTGATCTTGTGCTCGGGCGGGGGGTCGGGAGCAGGATGGGGGCATGAGCCTGAAGCTGACCAAGAAGACCCATGCCTGTGTCCAGCTGGAGAAGGACGGACGCACCCTCGTCATCGACCCGGGCACCTTCAGCGAGCAGGACGCGGCGCTCGGTGCCGACGCGATCCTGGTCACCCACGAACACCTCGACCACTTCAACGAGGAGCGCCTGCGCAGCGGCCTCGAAGCCAACCCGGCCGCCGAGATCTGGACCCTGCGCAGCGTCGCGGAGAAGATCTCGGCGGCCTTCCCCGGCCGCGTCCACACGGTCGGGCACGGCGACGCGTTCAGCGCGGCCGGGTTCGACGTCCAGGTGCACGGCGAGCTGCACGCGGTGATCCACCCCGACATCCCGCGCATCACCAACATCGGCTTCCTGGTGGACGGTTCGGTCTTCCACCCCGGGGACGCGCTCACCGTCCCCGACCACGCGGTGGACACCCTGATGCTGCCCGTGATGGCCCCGTGGAACAAGATCTCCGAGGTCATCGACTACGTGCGCGAGGTCAAGCCGCGCCGTGCCATCGACATCCACGACGCCCTGCTCACCGATCTCGCCCGGCCCATCTACGACGCGCAGATCGGAGGCCTGGGCGGCGCCGATCACGCCCGCCTGACGCCGGGGGACTCGACGGAACTGTGAGTGTCCGAGCCGGGCGGTAGGTTGGGATCCATGCGCATCGCCACCTGGAACGTCAACTCGATCACCGCCCGGCTGCCCCGCCTGCTGGCCTGGCTGGAGAGCACCGGCACGGACGTGCTGTGCATCCAGGAGACCAAGACCACCGCCGAGGGCTTCCCCGCCGCCGAGCTGCGCGAGCTCGGCTACGAGTCCGCCGTCAACGCCACCGGCCGGTGGAACGGGGTGGCCCTGGTCTCCCGGGTCGGCCTCGACGACGTCGTGCTCGGGCTGCCCGGCGGCCCCGACTACGAGGGCGCGCAGGAGCCGCGCGCCATCTCGGCGACCTGCGGCGGGGTCCGCCTCTGGTCGGTGTACGTGCCCAACGGCCGCGAGGTCGAGCACGATCACTACGCGTACAAGCTGAGCTGGTTCGAGGCCCTCAAGGCGGCCGTCGCCGAGGACGCCGCGGGCCCCCGGCCCTTCGCGGTGCTGGGCGACTTCAACGTGGCCCCGACCGACGAGGACGTCTACGACCCGGCGGTCTTCGCGGGCCTCACCCACGTCACCCCCGCCGAGCGGGCCGCGCTGGCGGCCCTGCGCGAGGCGGGCCTGTCCGACGTGGTGCCGCGCCCGCTCAAGTACGACCGTCCTTACACGTACTGGGACTACCGCCAGCTCGCCTTCCCGAAGAACCGCGGCATGCGCATCGACCTGGTCTACGGGAACCAGCCGTTCGCCAAGGCGGTCAAGGACAGTTACGTCGACCGCGAGGAGCGCAAGGGCAAGGGCGCCTCCGACCACGCGCCGGTCGTGGTGGACCTGGAGGTGTGAGGGCCGGGCGCCCGTCCCGGCGTCGCATCGGCACCCCGCGTGCCTGGTAGTGCAACCGAGCCTCGAATGGGAGTCTGGATCGTATGAACTTCCTCCAGAGCTGGCGAAAGCGGCACACCACGGCGCCCGGGGTGGCGGTCCACGCGGCGGTCAGGGAGGACCCGGAGGGCGTCGCGGAGATGCTCGCGGAGTGCGAGCTGCTGCGGACCAGGGCCTGGCAGAACAAGCTCGAACTCGACGACACCCCGACGTCGTTGCAGGCGCTCGACCAGCTGCCCCCGCGCTGGCGCGAGGACCCGGAGGAACTGCCCTGGCTGGGCAACGACGCCGGTCTGTACCTGGGCACCGTCATCGTGCGGACGATCCCGGGCGCCAGCTGGGACGTGTGGCCCAGCGGCCAGCCGGTGGTGCGGCTCGCCTCCGGGCGCGAGATCGACGTGGTGGACGCGGGGCTGACCTGGGCCGCGACCGGAGCTCCCGAGCTGTTCCAGGTGTACGCCGAGGCCTCGGAGGCCTGACGGGCGGTCCCGCCGCCCCTGCGCCCACTGGGCCACCATGGTCAAAATACGGTTTATGCCCTATTCGTGCGTGTCGAGATGAAGTCCCCTACCCGGCTGGATAGTTTGCGCTGACCTCGACACAGCGATGAGTGGGCAGGACAGCGTATGGCCGTCGATCCGTTGATCCAGCTGCGTGACGTCAACAAGTACTACGGGAAGCTGCACGTCCTCCAGGACATCAACCTCACCGTCGGGCGCGGGGAGGTGGTGGTGGTCATCGGCCCGTCCGGCTCGGGCAAGTCGACGCTCTGCCGGACGATGAACCGCTTGGAGACGATCGAGTCGGGTTCCATCGCGATCGACGGCAGACCCCTCCCGGAAGAGGGCAAGGGCCTCGCCCAGCTCCGGGCCGAAGTGGGCATGGTCTTCCAGTCGTTCAACCTCTTCGCCCACAAGTCCGTCCTCGCCAACGTCTCGCTGTCCCAGATCAAGGTCCGCGGACGCAAGAAGGAGGACGCCGACCGGCGCTCGCGCGAACTGCTCGACCGGGTCGGCCTCGCCACCCAGGCGGAGAAGCTCCCCGCCCAGCTCTCCGGCGGCCAGCAGCAGCGCGTGGCCATCGCCCGCGCCCTGGCCATGGACCCCAAGGTCATGCTCTTCGACGAGCCCACCTCGGCGCTCGACCCGGAGATGATCAACGAGGTGCTGGAGGTCATGCAGCAGCTCGCCCGGGACGGCATGACCATGGTCGTCGTCACCCACGAGATGGGCTTCGCCCGCTCCGCCGCCAACCGCGTCGTGTTCATGGCCGACGGACGCATCATCGAGGACCGCACCCCCGACGACTTCTTCACCAACCCGCAGAGCGACCGGGCCAAGGACTTCCTCTCCAAGATCCTCAAGCACTGAGCGGGGGTGTACGCAACGATGATGGCCAAACGACGCGCGCTGGCCGCCCTGCTGCTCACGCTGGCCGTGGCCGGCTGCGGCAGGTCGGGCAGCCCGCCGGTGAAGGGCCCCAAGGCCGAACTGCTGCCGCACTACACGGTGGCCAAGGACACCAACCTGTCCGGGTCCGCGGTGTGGCGGCGGGCGAAGAGCCGCGGCCACCTGGTCGTCGGCGCCAAGGAGGACCAGCCCTACCTGGGTGAGAAGGACCCGGCCACCGGCGTCTACACCGGCTTCGACATCGAGATCGCCAAGATGATGTCCGCCTCCCTCGGCTTCGACCCCAAGACCATCGAGTTCAAGACGATCGCCTCGGCCAACCGCGAGACCGCCCTGCAGAACGGCCAGATCGACTACTACGTCGGCACGTACACCATCAACGACAACCGCAAGAAGCTGGTCGGCTTCGCGGGCCCGTACTACCTGGCCGGTCAGGGCCTGCTGGTCCGCAAGGACGAGAACGGCGTCAGCGCCCCGCGGGACTTCGACGGCAAGCGCGTCTGCTCGGCCGCCGGATCGACCCCGTACCAGCGGATGGAGAAGGACTACCCGAAGGTCGACATGGTCGCCTACGACACGTACTCCGTGTGCGTGGACAACCTGCTCACCTTCCAGGTCGCCGCCGTCACCACCGACGACACCATCCTGAGCGGCTACGCGGCCAAGGTGCCCGACGAACTCAAGGTCGTCGGCAAGCCGTTCTCGAAGGAGCCGTACGGCGTCGGCGTCCCCCGGAGCGACAGCACGCTGCGGTTCGCGCTCGACGACGCCATCGAGACCCACGAGAAGAACGGCGACTGGAAGAAGGCCTACGCCGCGACGCTCGGCCTGTCCGGGCGCCCCGCGGCCCCCGCCCCGCCCATCGACCGCTACCCGGCGAGCTGAGGCCGCAATGGACGTACTCACCAAGAACTTCTCGCTGTACGGCAAGGGCTTCCTCGGCACCGTCGAACTGACCGTGTACGCCTCGGTCCTGGCGCTGGTGCTCGGCTTCGTCATGGCGTCCTGCCGGGTCTCGCCGGTCGGCTCGTTCCGGGTGCTCGGCACGGTGTGGGTGACCGTGCTGCGCAACACCCCGCTGACCCTGCTGTTCTTCGCGGTGCTGCTCGGACTGCCGCGCTTCGGCCTGGTGCTGCCCTTCCAGTTGTTCGCCGTGATCGCGCTCGGCTGCTACACCTCCTCGTTCATCTGCGAGGCGCTGCGCTCCGGCATCAACACCGTGCCCAAGGGCCAGGGCGAGGCGGCCAGAAGCCTCGGGATGACCTTCGGCCAGACGCTGTCCACGGTGGTGCTTCCGCAGGCGTTCCGCTCGGTGATCCCGCCCATCGGCTCCACGCTGATCGCACTCGCGAAGAACTCCGCCATCGCCGGGGCGTTCAGCGTCACCGAACTCCTCGGCACCTACAAGACGTTGAGCGAGCTCGGCTACAACATCATCTGGACCTTCGTCTGGATCGCCATCGGCTACCTGATCATCACGCTCTTCATCAGCGCCGTCTTCAACCTTCTCGAACAGCGCTGGGGAGTCGCCCGATGACCGCGCCACTGGCCAAGGACTCCACCGCTCTCTACGACTTCCCCGGGCCCCGGACCCAGCAGCGGCACCTGGTCTACGGCGTCATCTCGACGCTCCTGATCCTCGCCCTGTTCGGCTGGGTGGCCTATCTCCTCTTCGACACCGACCAGTTCACCGCCGCGAAGTGGACGCCCTTCGAGTACAAGGGCATCCAGGAGCTGCTGCTCCGCGGACTCGGCAATACGCTGCGGGCCTTCGCGTTCGCCTCGGTGCTCTCGCTTGCGCTCGGTGCGGTGCTCGCCACCGGGCGGCTCTCCGACCACCGGCCGCTGCGCTGGATCGCGACACTGCTCGTCGAGTTCTTCCGCGCGATGCCCGTCCTCGTGATGATCTTCTTCATCTTCGTGGCGCTGAAGGTGCAGCCGCTGCCCGCCCTGGTGGCCGGGCTCACCCTCTACAACGGCTCGGTGCTCGCCGAGGTCTTCAGAACCGGCGTCAACTCCGTGGAACGCGGCCAGAAGGAGGCGGCATTCTCACTCGGCATGCGCAAGACGCAGGTCATGACGTACGTGCTGGTCCCGCAGGGCATCCGGGCGATGCTGCCGACCATCATCAGCCAGCTGGTGGTCGCCCTGAAGGACACCTCGCTCGGCTACCTGATCACCTATGAGGAGTTCCTGCACGCGGGGAAGCTCATCGCGTCGAATCTCGACTACGATTTGCCGTTCATCCCCGTGGTGATGGTGATCTCGCCGATCTACATCGGGATGTGCATGCTGCTCTCCTGGTTCGCCACCTGGATGGCCAGGAGACAGAAGCGCAATCCCAAGACGGAGGCCGTGGACGTCGCACCGGCCGAACCAGGGACCCTGCTGCCGAGGGGGGTCCCCCCTGGACCTTGAGTCCTCGGGGGAGCAGTAGCTGAGGGGCAGGAACCCACCCGGCAGCAGCCGGTGATCACTCCTCGCGGAGAGGGACCGTCAGCCACGACGGGTCTGACGCGGGCGAGGAGAAGGTCAGCTGCGCGCCGAGCGGGTTGTGCTCGATGTAGAGCGGGTCGACGGTGTCCACCACCAGTGCCAGATGATGGCCGGCCGGAACGTCGTACGACGTGGAGAAGAGCTCCAGGTCGACGGGGAACGGCCGGCCGGGCGTCTGTTCGTGGAAGGTGTAGGGGGCGTTGCTGACCAGCTTGCCGAGGCCGAGCGGGCCCACGTCGTAGAGGTATGCGACGAGGGTGCCGCTCTCCTTGGTCGAGGTGAGCGTGGTGTGCAGCTTCGCGGTACCGCGGATCCTGCGGTCCTCGCCGTACGTCCCCGACTGCCACACCGCGGCGAAGGAGCGCGGCAGCAGCGGGATCGACGCCATGGGCGGAAGCTTCGCGAACTGGTCCAGGATGCTGGACAGGAAGATGACTCCGCCGTCGGCGCCCGAGTCGACGTTCGCCCAGATCCGCTGGGTGCCGGACAGCGGCAGTGTCTCCTTGGCCGCGCCGACCGCCTGCCAGTCGGGATAGCCCTCGTAGGAGCCGTCCGACCGGGACTT
The DNA here is from genome assembly GCF_056431605.1 of Streptomyces sp. NPDC045846. Classification (NCBI taxonomy): domain Bacteria; kingdom Bacillati; phylum Actinomycetota; class Actinomycetes; order Kitasatosporales; family Streptomycetaceae; genus Streptomyces; species Streptomyces sp. NPDC045846. The sequence goes on from NZ_JBWKKJ010000001.1 coordinate 209,374, forward strand.
GAGCTGGACGGGCCGCTCCCTGTCGATGCCGTTGTCGGCGCCCTTGAGGTAGTGGTCGAACCAGCGGTGGGCGTCCGTCCACACGTCGTTGGGCAGGCCGAGCAGGCCGGTCGCCTCGGCCGTGGCGTGGTCGCCCGGGCGGAATTCGAGTCGCTTGGGGCCGGTCAGCCGGGTGAAGAAGTCGGCGTACTGGTTGGGCGGGAAGAGGCTGTCGCCCCACGCGTTGCCCAGCATGAGGGCGGCGCCGTTCTCGTTGATCCGGTCCAGATACGCCGCGGGGGAGCGCTTCCGGCCCCAGTCGATCATGTCCTGTTCCTTGGCCAGGTCGGAGCCGAGGAACTCCTTGAGGATCCGGTTCAGTTCGGCGCTGGGGCGGCCGGTGAGCTGCCCGGCGGCCCCCAGCAGGGCCGCGGCCTGGAGGTGCTGGGTGCGGCCGCTGTAGATGGACTGGATGAGGTCGGCCCAGCCGCTCATCGCCACGACCGCCTTGATCCGCTTGTCGTGTCCGGCCGCGAGGAGGCTGATGCCCGCGCCGTACGAGACGCCGCCCATGCCGATCCTGGCCGGGTCGGCGGGGGTGTGGGCCAGTGCCCAGTCGATGACCGAGGAGACGTCGGCGATGTCCGGCGGGCCCGCGACCTCGATCTCGCCGCCCGAGAGCCAGAAGCCGCGCGAGGTGTAACTGACCACGGTGTAGCCCGCGTCCGCGAGCTTCTGGGCCTGCGCGAGGTACTCGATCTGGGGCATGCCCCAGCTGGTGGGGAAGACGATCAGCGGGTACCGGTCGCCCGGCCTGGCCCCGGCGGGCGTGAACACGTTGCCCTTGAGGGTGATCCCGCCGGAGCCCGGGAGGTCGTGGAACGTCGGGCCGACGCTCGCCGGGGCGATGGCCGCGGCCCTCGCCGGGGCGGCCCCGGCCGCGGGCGCGAGGCCGAGGGCCGCGCCCGCGAACAGGGCCGCGACGGTGAGAGCCGCTGCCGTGGTCCTGGACGGTCGGCCGGACAGGTGGTGGGGGGCCATGCATCGCTCCTCGCTCGCGCCGGTGCAAAGTGACCCGACGGTAACCGCGAAGCCTTACCCGGGGTAACTGGTCGGTAAGTTACGCGAGGGTAACGATTGTTGGACGGCGTGTCAGTTGGCGGTGGCGCCGCCACCCGCCAGCGCGCTCCTGGCCTTCCAGGCGTCGTACGTCAGATTCCACTCGCCGTAGCCGTTGTTGAGCGCCTGGGTGCCCTTGGCGTCGTCACCGGTGATCTCGAACGGGTCGCCGACCTGCACGGAGTCGTACACGAACTTGGCGTCCGCGTCGCTCATGCCGATGCAGCCCGAACTCTTGTTGGCCGAGCCGAAGTAGCCGGCGTTCCACGGCGCGGCGTGCGCGTACATCCCCGACCAGGTGAGCCGCATCGAGTAGTCGACCATCTTGTTGTAGGCGCTGCCGAGGCCGACGGTCTCCGAGTTCATGTTGATCGTCCCCTCCTTCGCCATCAGGACGGTCTTGCCGCGCCACGACGCCTTGTCGCCGCCGGGGGTGCCCGCCGACATCGCGATGTCCTTCACCAACTGGCCGTCGCGGTAGAGCTTGAGGCGGTGGCCGTCGAGGTCGACCTTGACGAGCTGGTTCTTGCCGATGGTGAAGTTGGTCTTGTAGTCCTTCACGAACCAGCCGCCGGAGGCGCCCGAGTCCACCCCGTTGAGGTCGGCCTCCAGGGTCACCCGGGTGCCGGACTTCCAGTAGTCCTTGGGGCGCCAGTCGACCCGGGCGTTGCCCGAGTAGTCCTCCATCCAGCCCCAGGACCCCTCGGTGTTGTCGGAGGTCGTCACCTTCAGGTGCTTCTCCACCTCGGCCTTGTTCTTCACGGGGTGGTCGAACACGATCGAGACCGGCTGGCCGACGCCGACGGTCGAGTCCTTCCCCGGGACCATGCTCACCTTGTTGACCTTCTCGGGCGCCGCCGTGGCGAAGTCGGCCTTCGCGCTGCCGCCCTTGTCGTCCTTGGCCTCGATCGCGTACGAGGTGCCCGGTGCGGCGACCCGGTCGGAGGTCCAGGTCCGGCCGTCGGCGGATATCTTCCCGTCGAGCCTGCCGCCGTCCTTGGCGGCGGTGACCGTGACGCTCTGGAGCCTGCCGTCGGCGAGCGTCACCGTCACCGGCTGCCCCGCCTTCGCCTGCCGGCCCGTCAGGTTCACCGATATCTCGGTCTTCTTGTCGGCCTTGAGGTCGGACTTCGCGCCGCCGGACGAGGAATCGCCGCCCCCGCAGGCGGTCAGAGCGGCGGCGAGGACTGCCGTGCCGGCGATCGCGGCGAGGCGGGCCCGGCGGGGCAGGGTGTGGCGGCGTATGCGGCTCAACTGGAAACCTCCGTAGCACATGCTTTTCCCTGGGTGAGAGTCACCAGCTGGACTTTAGGTTGCGAAAAGTGCTCGCAAACTCTGAATTCGGTGTGTGACAAAGACCGCAGAGGAACGGTCATCGTCCCGTCACATACGGCGCGCGGGCCGGTCATGGATCGCTGTGAGCATCCTGGGCATCCCCGACGGGCCGACGGCGGGGCGCACTTGGGAGGCCACAGACGTGTCCGCACTGCTGGTGACCGGGGACCGCGACCAGGACGCCGGGATCCGCGGCCTGACCACCGCCGAGTACCGCGCTTTTCTCGCGGGCCGCGCCGACGTCAGCTTTCTGCAATGTCCGTCGTGGGCCGAGGTCAAGGACCAATGGGTCTCGAAAAGGGTCGGATGGTCCCTTGACAATGGCGAATTGGCCGGGGTCGCGCAGATCCTGTACCGCCAATTCCCCGGCACCCGCAAATACTTCGCCTATCTGCCGGAAGGCCCGGTGGCCGACTGGTCCGACCCCGAAATGGACCGCTGGCTGGATCCTCTGCTGCGCCATCTGCGCCGGGCCGGCGCCTTCGCCGTGCGGATCGGGCCCGCCCCCGCCTACCGGCGCTGGGACGCCGCCCGCCTGAAGGCCGCCACCGGCCCGGGCCGCAGGATCGGCGACATCCTGGCCACCGAGGTCGACCCGCTAGGCTCCGCCGTCGCCGAACGCCTGCGCACCCGCGGCTGGAAGCGGTGCGGCGGGGACGACGGCGGCGACGCCGACGCCCAGCCCCGCCACGTCTTCCGGCTCCCGCTGGCCGGCCGCACCGACGCCGAGCTGTGGGCGGGCCTCAACCAGGAGTGGCGGCGCAACGTGCGCACCGCCCACAAGGCAGGCGTGCGGATCGTGCCCGGCGGCGCCGCGGACCTCCCCGAGTTCTACCGGCTGCTCAGGATCACCGAGGAGCGCGACGGGTTCCGGCTCGGCCGCTCGCTCGCGTACTACGAGCGCCAGTACGCCGCGCTCAACGCCGAACAGCCCGGCCGGATGCGGCTCTGCCTCGCCGTCCACCAGGGCGAGGTGCTCGCGGCGCACACCATGATCACCGTCGGGCGGCGGGTCTGGTACCAGACCGGCGCCTCCGCCGACCACCGCCGTGAGGTCCGGCCCAGCAACGCGCTGCAATGGCAGATGATCCAGGACGCCCGGGCGCTCGGCGCCGAGGTGTACGACATGCGCGGGGTACCCTCCACTCTCGATCCGCAGGACCGGCCCTTCGGCCTGCTGCGCTGGAAGCTCGGCACGGGCGGCCAGGTCGTCGAGACGCTGGGGGAGTGGGAGACATCCATGGGCGGGACCACCAACAACGCGCTGTACCGCGCCTTCCAGGCGTACCTGGCGCGCCGGTGACCGCGACCGCCCCGCGGGCCGTGGACAAGGGGTCCGGCCTGCTGCGCAGCAGCGCGCTGATGGCGGCGGGCTCGATCGTCTCGCGCGCCACCGGCTTCGTACGCTCCGCCGTCATCGCGGCCGCGCTCGGCGTCGGGCTGCTCGGTGACGGCTACGCGGTCGCCAACAACGTCCCCAACATCCTCTACATGCTGCTCATCGGCGGCACCCTCAACGCGGTCTTCGTGCCCGAGCTGGTGCGCGCCGCCAAGGAGCACGCCGACGGCGGCGCGGCCTACACCGACCGGCTCATGACCGCGTGCGCCACCGCGCTGGTCGCCGTCACCGCGCTCGCGGTGTCCGCCGCGCCCTGGATCGTCGGCGCGTACACCGACTACAGCGGCGCCCAGGCCGACCTCACCATCGCCCTTGCCCGCTACTGCCTGCCGCAGATTCTCTTCTACGGCCTGTTCACGCTGTTCGGCCAAGTCCTCAACGCGCGCGGTCGGTTCGGGGCCATGATGTGGACCCCCGTGCTCAACAACCTCGTCGTCATAGGGGTGTTCGGGCTCTACCTCGCGCTGGCCGCGAGCGGCGGCGGCACGCTCGGCGCGGGCGACGCCCGGCTGCTCGGCTGGGGCACGACCGCGGGCATCGCCGTGCAGGCCCTCGCCCTGGTCCCGTCGCTGCGCTCGGCCGGGTTCCGCTGGCGGCCCCGGTTCGACTGGCGCGGCAGCGGGCTCGGACGGCCGCTCAGGTCGGCGCTCTGGGCGGTGCTGCTCGTCGTCTCCAACCAGCTCGCCTACTGGGTGGTGACCCGGCTCTCCACCACCGCCGGGGCCCGGGCCGCGGCGCAGGGCGTCGGCGGGGGAGCGGGATACACCGCGTACACCAACGCGTACGTGCTGTGGATGGTGCCGCACGGCATCGTCACCGTCTCCCTGGTCACCGCGCTGATGCCGCGGATGAGCCGGGCCGCCGCCGACGGCGACCTCGCGGGGGTGCGCGCGGACCTCTCCTACGGGCTGCGGACCTGCGCCGCGGTGATCGTCCCCGCGGCCTGCGCGCTGTTCGCGCTCGCGCCCTGGATCCTCGGCTCCGTCTACGAGTACGGCAGGACGGGCGCGGGCGACATCACGGTGATGGCAGGCATGCTCATGGCGTTCGCGCCGGGCCTGATCGCGCTCTCGGGACAGTACGTCCTGTCGCGCGGCTTCTACGCCCTCGGCGACACCCGCACCCCCTTCCTGCTCAACCTCGTCATCGCCGGGGTGAACGCGGGCCTCACCGTGGTCGCCTACCTGGTGCTGCCCGCGCGCTGGGCGGTGACGGGGATCGCCGGGGCCTACACCGTGGCGCTGTGCGCCGGGCTCGCGGTCACCGCGTACACCCTCAACCGCAGGCTCGGCGGCGGCCCGCTGCTCCGCTCGGCCGCGCTGCGCGCCCAGCTGCGGCTGCTCCTCGGCTGCCTGCCCGCGGCGGCGCTCGGCCACGCGGCGGCCCGCGCGGCCGACCCGCTCGGCAGCGTCGCGGCGGCCGGCGCCGGAGCCGTCGCGCTCGTCGTGGCCCTCGCCCTGCTCGCCCGGCCGCTCGGCCTCGGCGACATCAACGCCGTGCTCGGCAAGGTGCGCCGCGGCGGCCGCCACCGAGCCCGGTGACGGGACAAAAGAGACGGTTGGGATACTGACGCCATGCCACGCGTGCTCCTCATAGAAGACGACCCCTCGGTGCGCGAAGGGGTCGAGCTCGGGCTGCGGCGACGCGGCCACGAGGTGCGGGCGGCCGGGACCGGCGAGGCCGGACTCGCCTCGCTCAAGGCCTTCCAGCCCGAGCTGGTGCTGCTCGACCTGATGCTGCCCGGCATGAACGGCGTCCAGGTCTGCCGCCGGATACGCGAGACCAGCCAGCTGCCGATCATCATGCTCACCGCGCGCGGCGACGACTTCGACGTGGTGGTCGGATTGGAGGCGGGCGCCGACGACTACATCGTCAAACCCGCCCGCACCGAGGTCATCGAGGCCCGCATCCGGGCCGTACTGCGCCGCCTCGCCGACCCGGCCGCGGCCCGCCCCGGCCCCGAGTTCCACGGCGAGCTCGCCCTCGACCGGGCCGGGCTCACCGCCGCCAAGAACGGCGAACGGCTCGCGCTGGCCCCCTCCGAACTGAAGCTCCTGCTCCATCTCGCGGCCTCGCCCGAGCAGGTCTTCAGCCGCCAGCAGCTCCTCGAATCGGTGTGGGAGCACAGCTACCACGGCGACGCCCGCCTGGTGGACGCCTGTGTGCGGCGGCTGCGGCAGAAGCTCGGCGACACCTCGGGCCCCGACGGAGCCCCCCGCTACATCCAGACCGTGCGCGGCTTCGGCTACCGGTTCGGGCCGCTGTGAGGTTCCCGGCCCGCCGCGCCCTGCGCCTGGGACTGCGGGGCCGGCTGATCGCCGCGTTCCTCCTGGTGGCCGCGGTCAGCGCGGTCACGACGGCGGCCCTCACCTACCAGTCGGCCCGCTCGGCCATCCTCCAGCAGGCCCAGGACCAGGCCGTCGACCAGTTCCGCGAACAGATCGCCCAGCAGTACTTCGCGCTGCCCACCTCCACCGCGGCGATGAAGAACGTCTGCCAGTCGCTCGCCAGGGCGGGCAAGCCGCGCCCCTGGTACGTGTTCGCCGAGTACGGCAGCCTGCGCGCGTCCTCCACCATGCGGCCCACCTCCACCGTGATCACCGACGACCTGCGGCGGCAGACCCACGCCAACGCGCACGGCTCGTTCCAGCGGGTCGTCCAGGACGGCACCCCGTACCTGACCATCGGCATGCCGGTGATGTTCGAGCGGAGCGGCGTCCCGCAGCGCACCGGCGTCTACCTGTACGCCGTGATGGACCTGAGGCCCGAGGGCGTCACCATCCAGGCCATGGTCGCGGCGGCCAAGAACGGCGCCCTGCCCGCCCTCGCCGTCGCCGTGGTGCCCGCCCTGCTCGCGGCGCGCAGCGTGCTGCGGCCGGTGCGCGACCTGCGGCGGGCCGCGAGCAGCATGGGCAAGGGCAAGCTCGACACCCGGATCGAGGTCAAGGGCTCGGACGAACTGGCCGACCTGGCCTGGACGTTCAACGAGTCGGCCGAGGAACTGGAGCGCTCCGTCGAGGAGTTGCAGAAGGCCGAGGCGCGCGCCCGGCGCTTCGCCTCCGACGTCTCGCACGAGCTGCGCACCCCGCTGGCCGGCATGCTCGCGGTGACCGAGGTGCTCGACGAGGACGCCGACGGGCTCGACCCGGACACCGCGCGCGCCGTGCGCCTCATCTCCGCCGAGACCGGCAAGCTCGCCACGCTCGTCGAGGACCTGATGGAGATCTCCCGCTTCGACGCCAAGGCGGCCGAGCTCAACACCGACGAGGTCGACGTCGCCGAGACCATCCGCAAGACCCTCCAGCGGCGGCGCTGGGAGGACCGCGTGGCCACCGAACTCCCGGACGGCGTACGGGCGATGATCGACCCCCGGCGCTTCGACATCGTGGTGGCCAACCTGGTCGGCAACGCCCTGCGGCACGGCGCCGAGCCGGTGACCGTGCGGCTGCGCCCGGGCGCCGGCCAGGGGCCGCTGGTCGTGGAGGTCGCCGACCGCGGTCCCGGCATCGACGCGGCGGTGCTGCCGCACATCTTCGACCGCTTCTTCAAGGCGGACGCGGCCCGTACCCGCTCGGCGGGCAGCGGCCTCGGCCTCGCGATCACCCTGGAGAACGTCCGGCTGCACGGCGGCACCGTGAGCGCGGCGAACGCGCCGGACGGCGGCGCCGTCTTCACGGTCGAGCTGCCCACCGGCCCCCTCGCGGCCGCGTCCGCGGTGGCGGCGCGATGAGGCCGAGGACGACCGGGCCCCGCGCCCTGGCCGCGCTCGCGCTGCTGCCGGCCGGTCTGCTCGCCGCGGGCTGCGGCATCCAGTCCACCGACGTCATCGCGGTGGGCGGGCCCGCGAGCGTGCAGGCCTTTCCGCCCAACGACGACTCCACCGTGCTCTACTTCACGGGCCCCGACGGGCTGATGCCCGTGGTCCGCCCCGGTGGCTACCGGCCGCCGCTGCCGCTGCTCTTCGCGGGACCGGACCAGGACGAGAAGGCGGCCGGGCTCCGCACCGAACTGCCCCCGGCCAAGGGGGCGTTGAAGATGGGCGTGGCCGAGGGCGCGGTGACGGTCGCGCTCGGCCAGGACGTCACCGGGCTCACCCCCACCGCCCAGCGGCAGATCGCCTGCACCGTCCTGCAGGCGGTGGCCCGGGGCGCGCGGCTGAGGGTGACGATCACCGGCCCCGGCGGTCCGAGCTCGCTGAGCCCGCTGGTCTGCCCGCTCTGAGAAGGCGCCGGTGCGCCTGGGAGGGTGTTGACTTCAATTCAGTAAACCCATCGGTAACACTCTGGCGCCCGGCCCGGCGACGGGCCAAGCTCTGCGTGTGGAGAATTCAGCCAGCGCAACGCAGCCGGCGGCCGGCCCGGTCGTCCTGCGGCTGCGGCGCACTCTGATCTGGGTCCCGCTCGCCGCGGTCGCGGTGGCCGTGCTCTGGTGCGTCGCCGCCGCCTCCGTCTTCGGCGGGCCGAACAGCGGCTTCGCGGGCCCGGTGATGGCCGTCTCGGGCGTCGCCGTCCTGGTCGCGGCGGCCACCTTCGCGGGCTACCTGGTACGCCCGCTGCGGATCGAGGCGGACGCCGACGCCCTCACCGTGCGGCTCCCGACCTGGCTCGCGGGCCGCATCGACTGGGACGACGTCAGCGCCGTGACCGCCCTCGCGGTGCGGACCGGGACCCGGGTGCGCCGCTTCCTCGTCGTGGACCTGCGCTCGCCCGCGCTTCCCTACATCAGCCGCCCGCGGTCGATGTACCGTCGCCTGGCCCCCGCGCTCGGCCGCCCCGAGCACGCGCACGGGCTCTGCTTCGAGGAGCAGGTCTTCGACTTCGACGCGGCCGAACTGCTGGGCGTGGTGGCCGCGTTCGCGCCCGACGAGGTCGCCGTGGAGAACCGCACGGTGGAACCGGCCGACAGTCCCTGGGAGTTCTGACCGGCTTCTTGCCTCGTGGCAGGGCGAGCGCCACCGTGTACGCGTACGTCTCGCACGCCGACAGCACCACCGCGAGTCCGTACGCCGACGACCGCTGCCCCGGAACCGGAGTGCCCATGGCCCCCTTCACGCTGCCCCACACGCTGCACGGCGACGGCGCCCACCGGGTCGTCGCCGTGCACGGCTGGCTCGCCGACCGCGGCGACTACGCGGCCGTGCTGCCCGACCTCGACGCCGCCGCCTTCACCTACGCCTTCGTCGACCTGCGCGGCTACGGCGAGGCCAGGGACGCGCCCGGCGCCTACACCACCAGCGAGGGCGCCGAGGACGTCCTGGCGCTGGCCGACCGGCTCGGCTGGCACCGCTTCTCGCTGATCGGGCACTCGATGGGCGGCGCGGTCGTGCAGCGCGTCCTGGCCGCCGCCCCCGACCGGGTGCGGCGCATGGTCGGCATCTCTCCGGTCCCGGCGAGCGGGATGCCGATGGACGAGGCGACCCGCGAACTGTTCACCGAGGCCGCCGAGCACCCCGCCCGGCGCCGGGCCATCATCGACCTCACCACCGGGGGCGAGCGGCCCGACGCCTGGCTGGACCGGATGACCTGGCGCTCGGTGGAGCGCAGCGACCCCAAGGCGTTCCGCGCCTGGCTCGACTCCTGGTCGGGCGAGGACTTCCACGAGGAGACCGAGGGCTCGCCGGTGCCCGCCCTCGCCGTGACCGGCGCGCTCGACCCGGCCCTCAACGCCACGTTCCTGCGCGCCACCTGGCTGCGCTGGTACCCGGCGGGCCAGCTCGTGGAACTGCCCCACGCCGGGCACCACGCCATGGACGAGGCCCCGCTCGACCTGATCCGCACCGTCGAGGACTTCCTGCGGGCCGATCATGTCTGACCCTGCCCACCATGGCTGAACCGCCCGACGTCTTCGACCCCCGGCTGTACGCCGCGGGGCCCCCGTACGCCGCCTACCGCGAGCTGCGCGAGCACCGGCCGGTGGCGTGGCAGGCGGAGCCCGAGGTGCTCGGCTGGCCGGCCGGCCCCGGCTTCTGGGCCGTCACCCGGCACGCCGACGTCGTACGGGTCCTCAAGGACGCGGACACCTTCTCCTCGGCGCTCGGCGCCACCCAGATCCGCGACCCCGACCCGGCCGACCTGCCGTTCATCCGCCGCATGATGCTCAACCAGGACCCCGCCGCGGGTGCTCGGCCCCTCTTCGGCGGGGGAGGCGGCCACGACCACGGGAGGCTGCGCCGCCTGGTGAGCCGGGCCTTCACGCCCGGCCGCGTCGACCGCTTCGAGGCGCTGGCGCGCGAGCGGGCCCGGGCCCTGCTCGGCGCGGCCCGCCACGGCGCCGAGGACGGCGTGTTCGACCTGGTCGCCGACGTCACCGACGACTACGCGCTGCTCAACCTCACGGATCTGCTCGGGGTGCCGCCCGGCGACCGGGGGCTGCTCCTGGAGTGGACCGAGCGCGTCATCGCCTACCAGGACCCGGACGAGCCGCCGGTCCTCGGCCCCGACGGGCGGCCGGTCAACCCGCGCTCGCCCGCGATGCTGGCGGAGATGTTCGCGTACGCCCAGCAGTTGGCCGCGTACAAACGCGCGTGCCCGGCGGACGACGTCATGACCTCACTCGCCCACTCGGAACTCGCCGACGCCGAGCTGGAGATGTTCTTCTTCCTGCTGACGGTGGCGGGCAACGACACCGTGCGCGCGGCGGCGCCGGGCGGATTCCTCGCCCTCGCCGAACACCCCGACGAACAGAACAGATTGAGGGGGCGTCAGGTGTCGGTGGACACCGCGATCGAGGAGCTCTTGCGGTGGCATCCGCCGGTGCTGAGCTTCCGGCGCACCGCGACCCGCGCCACCGTCCTGGCCGGGCAGTCCCTCGCCGCCGGGGACAAGGTCGTCGTCTTCCACGCCTCCGCCCACCGCGACGAGCGCGTCTTCGCCGAGCCGGACCGCCTGGACCTGGGCCGCGGCCCCAACCCGCACGTGGCGTTCGGCGACGGCCCGCACGTCTGCCTCGGGGCCCACTTCGCGCGGCTGCAACTGCGGGTTCTGCACGAGGAGGCGCTGCGCATCCTGCCCGCCGCCGAACTCGCGGCCCCGCCCCGCCGTCTCGTCTCCAACTTCATCAACGGCGTCAAGTCCCTTGATCTGAGGGCTGGTTAGCCGCCCGCGCGGTGGGAGGTGCGGACCACGGGGGCCGGCTCCTGGGCGGCCCGGGTGACATCCGCGACGACCTCCACGACATCGGGCCCGTACGCCTGCGAGTTGACGACCTTGAGGAGGAGGCAGAACGAGGTGTTCCCGTGCTTGCGGGCGAGCTTCTCGGCGTTGCGGGCCAGATAGCGGGTGGCCGCCTGGTTGGTGATCGCGGACTGGCCGCAGAAGAGGAAGACCGGACGGGAGTCCCGGCCGGGCGTGACCCGGGCCAGGATCACGTACTCGACCACACCGTTCTCCAGCCGGTAGCGCTCGGAGCCGATCTGGAAGGCGCCGCGGTCGGGGGTCGGTTCGGGGTCCACGTTCATCTTGACGCCGGGCAGCAGCGAGGCGAGGTGGGCCGCCATGCGGCGGTTCGAGTAGGGCCCGCCCAGGCAGAACTCGGTGCGTTCGCCGAAGCCCTGCTGAGCGAGGTCGTGCTGGATGATCTGGGCGTGCGCCCCGCAGTCCTTGATGAGCGAGGAGAGTTCCAGGAGCGCGAACACGTCGAAGCGGTGTACGGACCCTTCGTGTCCCGCGGCCCGGTTCACGACCAGCAGGCACTCGGAATGGGTCGGCAGCCCGAAGAACGCCTGCTTGCGGCGGAGTCTGCGCTTCCAGAGGTAGGTGCGGGCGAGCCAGCCGAAGGCCGCGCTTATGCCCGCGGCCACCACGCCGAGGACGATGTTGCGTACGTCGTCGTTCATGGGCGGGCATGCTAGCGGGAGTTCGCCCCCGTGTTCGACGTGCTCATGACGCGAACCCGGGCACGGCGTTACGCTGCGCGGACGTTCGCCAACGGGAGGTATGCATGCGTCGACCTGCTGCCCGCACCCTGTCCCTCCTCGCCGCGGCGGCCGCGGTGGCGGCCTCGGTCGCCGCGGCCCCGCCCACCACGGCCGCACCCCCGGGCCGCACCCCCGCCAAGGTGCCCGAGGCGGTCGGCTACGGGGGAGCGGTCTCCAGCGTGGACGCGGACGCGTCCGCCGCGGGCCTGGAGGTCCTCAAGAACGGCGGCAACGCGGTGGACGCGGCCGTCGCCACCGCCGCGGCCCTCGGCGTCACCGAGCCGTACTCCTCCGGCATCGGCGGAGGCGGCTACTTCGTCTACTACGACGCCGCGTCCCGCTCCGTGCACACCCTCGACGGCCGCGAGACGGCGCCGGCCTCGGCCACGTCCTCGCTCTTCCTGGAGAACGGCAAGCCGCTGCCCTTCGCGGACGCCGTGACCAGCGGGCTCAGTGTCGGCACCCCGGGCACCGCGGCCACCTGGGACCGGGCGCTCGACGCCTGGGGCAGCAAGTCGCTGCGCACGCTCCTGAAGCCCGCGGAGCGGCTCGCCCGCGACGGGTTCACCGTCGACGACACCTTCCGCTCGCAGACCAAGGACAACCAGGCCCGCTTCGCCGACTTCCCCGACACCGCCAAGCTGTTCCTGCCCGGCGGGCAGCTCCCGGTGGTCGGCTCCACCTTCAAGAACCCCGATCTCGCGCGCACGTACGAGGAGCTGGGCCGCGAGGGCGTCGACGCCCTCTACCGCGGCGACCTCGGCGAGGACGTCGTCCGCACCGTGCGCAAGCCGCCGGTCGACCCGAAGTCGACCCGCACGGTGCGCGCGGGCGACCTCGCCGAGAAGGACCTGCGCGCCTACGAGGCGAAGTTCCAGGACCCCACCAAGGTCGACTACCGCGGGCTCGACGTCTACGGGATGGCTCCCTCGACCTCCGGCGGCACGACGGTCGGCGAGGCGCTCAACATCCTGGAGAACACCGATCTGTCCAAGGCCTCGGACGTGCAGTTCCTGCACCACTACATCGAGGCCAGCCGCATCGCGTTCGCGGACCGGGGCCGCTGGGTCGGCGACCCGGACTTCGAGAACGTGCCGGTCAAGGGGCTCCTCTCGCAGCGCTTCGCCGACTCGCGGGCCTGCCTGATCAAGGACGACGCGGTCCTCACCAGCCCGCTCGCGCCCGGCGACCCGCGCCATCCGGCGGCGTGCGGGACATCCGGCCCGGCGGCCCCGACCACATACGAGGGCGACAACACCACGCACCTCACGGTGGCCGACAAGTGGGGCAACGTCGTCGCGTACACGCTCACCATCGAGCAGACCGGCGGCAGCGCCATCACCGTGCCGGGCCGCGGCTTCCTGCTCAACAACGAGCTGACCGACTTCTCCTTCGCCCCGGCGAACCCGGCCGTCCACGACCCGAACCTGCCCGGCCCGGGCAAGCGGCCGCGCTCCTCCATCTCGCCGACGATCGTGCTCGACCGGCACGGCAGGCCGGTGCTCGCGCTCGGGTCGCCGGGCGGCGCGACCATCATCACCACCGTCCTCCAGACGCTGATCAACCATCTGGACCGGGGGATGCCGCTGGTCGACGCGATCGCGGCGCCGCGCGCGAGCCAGCGCAACGCGGCCAGGACCGAGCTCGAACCCGCCCTCTACAACAGCCCCTTGAGGGCTCAACTGGAGGCGCTCGGCCACTCGTTCTCGCTGAATCCCGAGATCGGGGCGGCGACCGGGGTGCAGCGCCTGCCGGACGGGCGCTGGCTCGCCGCGGCCGAGAAGGTGCGGCGCGGCGGCGGCTCGGCGCTGGTGGTCCATCCGAGTGGAAAGCGGTAACCCCGGCTGACAGGGCCCAAGAGGCCCGTGGCCCCGGCGTGAACGGCCGGGAACCACGGGCCTCTTGCCGCGGGCGGGGTCGAGGCGGCGATGAGGAGAGACGAGATCGCCCGCGCAAGGGGTAAGGAAACCTTCCTGACAGAAGGGTTCCCCCGTGCGCACCAGAACGCTCGCCCTCGCCGCCGCGTCCGGCGCCGCCCTGCTCGCCACCGTGGCGCTCCCCGCCACCGCGCGGGGCGCCCACGCCCCCCACGCGCCCGCCGGGGCGGAGGAGAGCCCGGTCGGCGCGTCCGAGCTCCTCGCCAAGGTGACCACCTGCGACCAGATCTCCAACGGCACGTACCGGACGCACACCGGGACCTCGGCCACCGTCCCGGTCTGCGGCAAGAACGGGGCCGTGTTCTGGACGGCCGACCTCGACGTGGACTGCGACGGGCAGATCACCACGGCCTGCAACAAGAACACCGACCCGTGGTTCCAGGCCGACACCCGCTTCCACCAGTCGAACGGCAAGCCACTGAGCGCGGAGACGCTGCCGTACGTGGTGGTGCCGGGCTCCAGCCCGATCTGGAACTACGCCTCGGCGGGCATCAGGGGCGGCGGTGTCGTCGCCGTCATCTATCGGGACAAGGTCGAGTACGCCGTCGTCGGCGACACGGGCCCCAGCACCGTCATCGGTGAGGCGTCGTACGCCACCGCCAAGTCGCTCGGCATGGACCCCAACCCGAAGACGGGCGGCGCCGAGTCGGGCGTCACGTACATCCTGTTCAAGGACTCCCAGGTCGTGCCGATCGAGAGCCACGGTGCGGCGGTGTCCCTCGGCGAGGGCCTGGCCCGGCGGTTCCTGGCGAACAACTAGCGGCCCGGCCCGCTGGACCCGGGTGAGGACGGGGGGCCGTGGGTGACGGCCACCGTGTGCTCGGCGTACTCGGCGTACTCGGCCCGCGCGATGCTCGACGTGCAGAGGGCGGGCGGGTCCGGACGCGGTCAGAGGGCCTCCAGGATCGTCGCGTTGGCGAGCCCGCCCGCCTCGCACATGGTCTGGAGTCCGTAGCGCGCCCCGCGTTCGCGCAGGGTGTGCACCAGGGTGGTCATCAGCCGGGCGCCGCTGGCGCCGAGCGGGTGGCCGAGCGCGATCGCGCCGCCGCGCACGTTGACCTTGGCCGGGTCGGCGCCGGTCTCCTGCTGCCAGGCCAGGACCACGCTGGCGAACGCCTCGTTGACCTCGAAGAGGTCGATGTCGCTCAGGTCGAGGCCCGCCCTGCGCAGCACCTTCTCGGTCGCCGGGATGATCCCGGTCAGCATCAGGACCGGGTCGGAGCCGGTCACGGCGAAGCTGTGCAGCCGCGCGAGCGGGCGCAGTCCCAGGCGGGCCGCCGTCTCGCTGGAGGTGATGAGGACCGCGGACGCGCCGTCGTTGGTCGGGCTGCTGTTGCCCGCCGTCACCGACCAGTCGATCTGGGGGAAGCGCTCGGCGAAGGCCGGGTCCGCGAACGAGGGCCGGAGCCCCGCGAGGATCTCGGGGGTGGTGGCCGGGCGCACCGACTCGTCCCGCGTGAGCCCGGCGATCGGCGCGGTCTCCGCCGCGAAGAGGCCGTCCTCCCAGGCGCGCGCGGCCTTGTGGTGCGAGGCGGTGGCGAACTCGTCCATCCGCTCGCGCCCGATCGACCACTTGGCCGCGATGAGTTCGGCGCTGATCCCCTGCGGCACCAGCCCCTCGGGGTAGCGCGCGGCGACGCCGGGCCCGAACGGGTCCGTGCCCGCGGGCACGTTGGACCACATCGGCACCCGGCTCATCGACTCGACCCCGCACGCCACGACCAGGTCGTAGGCCCCCGACATCACGCCCTGCGCGGCGAAGTGCACGGCCTGCTGCGAGGAGCCGCACTGGCGGTCGACCGTCGTGGCGGGCACCGAGTCCGGGAACCCGGCCGACAGCCAGGCGTACCGCGTGGTGTTCATGGCCTGTTCGCCGACCTGGTCGACGGTGCCGCCGATGACGTCGTCGACGAGGGCCGGGTCGATGCCGCCGCGCTCCACCAGGGTGCGCAGGGTGTGGGCGAGCAGCTCGACCGGGTGGGTCCCCGAAAGGGCCCCGCCCGGCTTCCCCCTGCCGATCGGTGTGCGTACGGCTTCCACGATCACGGCGTCACGCATGATGCGCTCCCTCGGCTCTACTCGTGAGTAGGTTGGAAAACTGGACTCACTCTAGCTCGGTGAGTAGGAAAATCCAACGGACCCCGTCGGGCTCGATTACGGTGGGCGCATGAACGTGTCCGAGCAGCAGCACCAGCCCCGCCCGAGCGCCGCCCGTGCCCCGAGGGGCAAGAACCCCCGGCCCTGCTCGATCGCCGACGCCCTCGGGGTGGTCGGCGAGAAGTACTCCCTGCTCGTGCTGCGCGAGGTCTTCTTCGGCGTCCACCGCTTCGACGCGATCGCCAAGAACACCGGGGCGCCCCGCGACATCCTCACCGCCCGGCTGCGCACCCTGGTCGACGCGGGCGTCCTGGAGCGCACCCTCTACAGCGAGCGCCCGGCCCGCTACGAGTACCGCGCGACGCCGGCCGGCCAGGAGCTGCGCCCCGTCCTGCTGATGCTGATGAACTGGGGCGACCGCCACCTCGCGGACGTGCCGCCCACGGTGTGGCGGCACAAGTGCGGGGCCGACCTCGACCCCGCGGTGATCTGCCGCTGCTGCGGCGAGGAGGTGCGCCGGGCGGACACGACCGTACGGTTCCAGGCCCCGGGCTGGTCCGCCCTGGGTCCCGAGTGACGCCCCGGGCCCACTGAGCGAGGCGGGTGCCCTCCGCTGCGCCGGGTCTAGAATCGCGGCATGGTCCGCACCCCCCTCACCCCCGAAGAGCGTGCACGCGGCGAGCGGCTCGGCCGGTTGCTGCGCTCGGCGCGGGCCGACCGCAGCATGGTGGAGGTCGCGGCCGCCGCGGGCCTCTCCGCCGAGACCCTCCGCAAGATCGAGACGGGCCGCGCCCCGACCCCCGCGTTCTTCACCGTGGCGGCCCTCGCCTCGGTCCTCGGCCTGTCCATGGACGAGATCGTGAGCGACTGCGCGATGCCGCCCGCGGTCGCCGCATGACGTCCCCGGCACCCCGGACACCGAGGCGGGCGGCCCGCACCGCCGTACGGGACGCGCTCGGCGCGGTGTTCCTGCTGCGCTACGACAACGAGGAGGTCGGCCCGCACTGGGCGCTGCCCGGCGGCGGCCTCGACCCGGGGGAGTCGCCGCGCGCGGGCGCCCGGCGCGAGCTGCGCGAGGAGACCGGCTGGCACGACGTCGAGCCCGGCCCGCTGCTGTGCACCTGGACCCACGACTTCACCCGCGCCGGGATCCCCGTCCGCCAGCACGAGCACATCTACCTCGCCGACACTCCGGAGCCCGGGCGACGGCTCGGCCCCGAGGTCGCGGCCGACCACCTCGCGGACGGCATCCTCGGCTCGCGCTGGTGGAGCCCGGCGGAACTGCGCCGCACGGACGAACAGATCTGGCCGCCCGCCCTGCACGAGCTGCTCGACGGCTGGTCGCCCGGCGCTCCCGCCGCCGACCTGGGTCACGTGCCCGCGCGGCCCCGCTCGGACGCGTTCGGCTGACACCGCCTCGACAACGGCGCCAAGACCGCCCGACGCGCCGCCAGGAAGCGTGCCCCGGCTGCCTGTTCGGCGCAACAGATCCTGCGCGGACGCACGCCCGGAGCGACCGTGGGAGCGTGGTCAATTGGTCTCACTCCCCCCGGGGGCGCCGTCGCCCCCTGCGGGCGGCCGCCGTCGCGGTCCTCGGCGCCCTCGCCCTGCTCGCGGCCTGCACCCCCGAACCGCACGTCTCCACCGCCTCCGCCGTGGGCCGCGCGGACCCCGCGACGCTGGTCTTCCACCATCCCGGCGTCGTCGTGGGCAAGAGCCAGCTCGACACGGTACGGGCGAAGGTGCGGGCCGGTCAGGAGCCGTGGAGCTCGGCGTACGAGAGGATGCGGACCAGCCGTTACGGCTCCCTCCGCTACACCCCGCACCCCGCCGAGGTCGTCCCGTGCCCGCCGAACGCCGGGCCGCCCGCCTGTCTCGCCGAGCGCGAGGACGCCATCGCCGCCTACACCCAGGCGCTGCTGTGGACCGTCAACGGCAACGAGGCCCACGCCCGCAAGGCGGTCGAGATCATGGACGCCTGGGCGCAGGTGATCAAGCGGCACACCGAGGGCAACGCCGACCTCCAGACCGCCTGGGCGGCATCGTCGTGGGCGCGGGCGGCCGACATCGTGCACGCGGGCTACCCGCAGTGGCAGGCCCCGGCCGTGCAGCGCTTCAAGTGGATGCTGCGCAAGGCGTACCTGCCCGCCGTGACCGCCAAAGTCCCCGACTACAACGGGAATTGGGAGCTCGCGATGACGGACGCGGCCATCGGCATCGCCGTCTTCGTCGAGGACCGCCAGGTCTTCAAGGACGCCCTGGACCGCTACCGGGCGCGCGTGCCCGCCTACTTCTACCTCTCCTCGGACGGCAGGCTGCCCAAGGCGCCGCCCGGCGGCTCGATGAGCACCCCGGACCAGCTGGCGGCGTACTGGTTCGGGCAGCGCACCTACGCGGACGGGCTCGGCCAGGAGACCTGCCGCAACTTCATGCACATCGAGTACTCCCTCGCGGCGTCCGGCCACATCGCCGAGACGGCGTGGCAGCAGGGCATCGACCTGTACGGGCCGACGGCCGGGCGGCTGAAGGCGGCCCTGGAGTTCCACGCCCACTACCAGCTCGGTGCGCGGGTCCCGCCCTGGCTGTGCGGCGGCCGGGTCGACCGGTCGCTGGGGCCGGACGTCGAGGTGCTGCTCAACCACCTGGAGAACCGCATGCACCTGACGCTGCCCGAGACCCACAGGCTCGCCGAGCGACAGCGCCCGGCCGGCACCGACGACCTCTTCGTCGCCTGGGAGACGCTGACCCACGCGCAGAACCCCGGGGCGGCCGTGTAGCCGAAAAGAGCCGCCCCTTTCCGGACGAGTTCAACAGAACGTTGAAGAAAGGGGATTGGGCGGCCGGTGGGCCTGGGCATGGACCGTGCAATGGACACGACCAGCCCGCGCGGGCCGAAGCACCCTGCGCGGCGGCCCACCGCCGCCGCCTTCTTCGACGTGGAGGGCACCCTGCTCGCCGCGCCGGACCTGGCCGGCGCCGCCGGGCCGCTCGGCCTGCTGTGGCACCCGCCGGTCCTCGCCGCGCTCCACGGCCACGCCGCGCGCGGCCACCTCGTCGTTCTGATCGCGCGCGCGAGCGCGGCCGAACTCGAACCGGTCGCCCGCCACCTCGCGCCCGACGCCGTGCTCTGCTCCCGGCCGCGGGCCCCCATGCTCGGCCAGGGCAAGGGGTACGCGGCCCGCGCGCTGCTGCGCGACCGCGGCATCCTGGCCGCGCGCTGCTACGCGTACGCGGACGAGGCGGCGGACCTGCCGCTCCTGGCCGAGGTCGGCCACCCCGTGGTGGTCGGCGACGACCCGGTCCTGCTGCGCCACGCGCGGCGCGGCGTCTGGGACCGCCTGCCGGGGCCCGCGCCGCGCGACAGGTGACGCCGC
Source organism: Streptomyces sp. NPDC045846 (assembly GCF_056431605.1). Classification (NCBI taxonomy): domain Bacteria; kingdom Bacillati; phylum Actinomycetota; class Actinomycetes; order Kitasatosporales; family Streptomycetaceae; genus Streptomyces; species Streptomyces sp. NPDC045846. The sequence continues at coordinate 228,529 of NZ_JBWKKJ010000001.1, forward strand.
GTCAGCTTGCCTGCTCCGTCCACCCCGGGTTGACCTGTGACGCCGCAATCAGCCTCGCCGTGACGGCGATGGTCTTGCCACGGTGCGTGACGCGCCTTACGGTCTCATCCACACACGGATCTACGCGTGTGGATTTGGCTGGCTGACGACCCGTCGAAGGAGCAGCTCATGGCCAACGTCGTGCGCGCCGCACTGGTTCAGGCGACCTGGACCGGCGACACCGATTCCATGATCGCCAAGCATGAGGAACACGCCCGTGAGGCGGCCCGCCGGGGCGCGAAGATCATCGGCTTCCAGGAAGTCTTCAACGCCCCCTACTTCTGCCAGGTGCAGGAGGCCGAGCACTACCGCTGGGCCGAGCCCGTCCCGGACGGCCCCACCGTCACCCGGATGAGGGAACTCGCCCGCGAGACCGGGATGGTCATCGTCGTCCCCGTCTTCGAGATCGAGGGCGAGGGCTTCTACTACAACACCGCCGCCGTCATCGACGCCGACGGCAGCTACCTCGGCAAGTACCGCAAGCACCACATCCCCCAGGTCAAGGGCTTCTGGGAGAAGTACTACTTCAAACCCGGCAACCTCGGCTGGCCCGTCTTCGACACGGCCGTCGGCAAGGTCGGCGTCTACATCTGCTACGACCGCCACTTCCCCGAGGGCTGGCGCCAACTCGGCCTCAACGGGGCCCAGTTGGTGTACAACCCGTCGGCCACCTCGCGCGGGCTCTCCGCCTACCTCTGGCAGTTGGAGCAGCCCGCGTCCGCCGTCGCCAACGAGTACTTCGTCGCCGCGATCAACCGGGTCGGACGCGAGGAGTACGGCGACAACGACTTCTACGGGACGAGCTACTTCGTCGACCCGCGCGGCCAGTTCGTCGGGGAGGTGGCCAGCGACAAGGAGGAGGAGCTCCTCGTGCGCGACCTCGACTTCGGCCTCATCGAGGAAGTCCGCCAACAGTGGGCGTTCTACCGAGACCGCCGCCCCGACGCCTACGAAGGCCTGGTGAAACCGTGAACCGTCCCCTCCACGAACGCCACAGGTCCGTCCTGCCCGACTGGCTCGCCCTCTACTACCAGCGGCCCCTGGAGATCACCCACGGCGAGGGCCGTCACGTCTGGGACGCCGACGGCAACAAGTACCTCGACTTCTTCGGCGGCATCCTCACCACGATGACCGCCCACGCGCTGCCCGAGGTCACCAAGGCCGTCGCCGAACAGGCCGGGCGGATCATCCACACCTCGACCCTCTACCTCAACCGCCAGATGGTGGAACTCGCCGAACGCGTCGCCCAGTTGTCCGGCATCCCCGACGCGCGGGTCTTCTTCACCACCTCCGGCACCGAGGCCAACGACACCGCGCTGCTGCTCGCGACCGCGTACCGGGGCTCCAACCAGATCCTCGCGATGCGCAACAGCTACCACGGCCGCTCGTTCAGCGCCGTGGGCATCACCGGCAACCACGCCTGGTCCCCGACCAGCCTCTCGCCGCTCCAGACGCTGTACGTGCACGGCGGCGTCCGCGCCCGCGGCCCCTACGCGCACCTCAGCGACAGCCAGTTCATCGAGGCCTGCGTCGCCGACCTCGAAGACCTGCTCGGCCACACCCGCAACGTGGCCGCGCTGATCGCCGAACCCATCCAGGGCGTCGGCGGCTTCACCTCGCCGCCCGACGGCCTCTACGCCGCGTTCCGCGAGGTCCTCGACCGGCACGGCATCCTGTGGATCACCGACGAGGTGCAGACCGGCTGGGGCCGCACCGGCGACCACTTCTGGGGCTGGCAGGCCCATGCGCAGAGCGGCCCGCCCGACCTGCTCACCTTCGCCAAGGGCATCGGCAACGGCATGTCCATCGGCGGCGTCGTCGCCCGCGCCGACGTCATGAACTGCCTGGACAGCAACTCCATTTCGACCTTCGGCGGCTCCCCGGTCACCATGGCGGCCGGCCTCGCCAACCTCACCTACCTCCTGGAACACGACCTCCAGGGCAACGCGCGCCGCGTCGGCGGACTGCTCATCGAGCGGCTGCGCGCGATCGGCGCCCAGCTCCCCGTCGTGCGCGAGGTGCGCGGCCGGGGACTGATGGCCGGCATCGAGCTGGTCAAGCCCGGCACCGACGAGGCCAACCCCGAAGCCGCGGCCGCGGTCCTCGAAGCCGCCCGCGAAGGCGGCCTCCTCATCGGCAAGGGCGGCGGCCACGACACCAGCGTGCTGCGCGTCGCCCCGCCCCTCACGCTCACCGTCGCGGAGGCCGAAGAGGGCGCGGCGATCCTCGAACGCGCGCTGCGCACCGTGTAGTTCACCCAGCTCACGCACGTGTACGTGTACGAAAGGGAGCTCCACCCATGAGTACCCGCACCCTCATCCGCGGCGGCCTGGTCATCACCGCCGCCGACGAGACGCACGCCGACGTACTGATCGAGGACGGCCGGATCGCGGCCATCGCGGCGCACGGCTCGGCCGTGGCCCAGGCCTGGGCCGCCGAGCGCACCCTGGACGCCACCGACAAGTACGTCATCCCGGGCGGTGTCGACGCCCACACCCACATGGAACTGCCCTTCGGCGGCACCTTCGCCTCCGACACCTTCGAGACCGGCACCCGCGCGGCCGCCTGGGGCGGCACCACCACCATCGTCGACTTCGCCGTGCAGTCCCGCGGCCAGTCGCTGCGGGCCGGTCTCGACGCCTGGTACGCCAAGGCCGACGGGCAGTGCGCCATCGACTACGGCTTCCACATGATCCTCTCCGACGTCGACGCGTCCTCGCTCAAGGAGATGGACCTGCTCGTCGAGGAGGGCATCACGTCCTTCAAGCTGTTCATGGCGTACCCCGGCGTCTTCTACAGCGACGACGGGCAGATCCTGCGCGCGATGCAGCGCTCCGCCGGCAACGGCGGGCTGATCATGATGCACGCCGAGAACGGCATCGCCATCGACGTGCTGGTCGAGCAGGCCCTCGCGCGCGGCGAGACCGATCCCCGCCACCACGGCGAGGTGCGCAAGGCCCTCCTGGAGGCCGAGGCCACCCACCGGGCGATCCAGCTCGCCCGGGTCGCGGGCGCGCCGCTCTACGTCGTCCACGTCTCGGCCGAGGAGGCGCTCGCCGAACTGGCTGTGGCGCGCGACAAGGGGCTCCCCGTCTTCGGCGAGACCTGCCCGCAGTACCTGTTCCTGTCCACCGACAACCTCGCCGAGCCGGACTTCGAGGGTGCCAAGTACGTCTGCTCGACTCCCCTGCGCCCCAAGGAGCATCAGGCCGCGCTGTGGCGGGGCCTGCGCACCAACGATCTCCAGGTGGTGTCCACCGACCACTGCCCGTTCTGCTTCACGGGGCAGAAGGAGCTCGGCCGCGGCGACTTCTCCAAGATCCCCAACGGGCTGCCCGGCGTCGAGAACCGCATGGACCTGCTGCACCAGGCGGTCGTCGACGGCCACCTCACGCGCCGCCGCTGGATCGAGATCGCCTGCGCGAGCCCGGCCCGGATGTTCGGCCTCTACCCGAAGAAGGGCACCATCGCGCCGGGCGCCGACGCCGACGTCGTCATCTACGACCCGCACGCCGAGCAGGTCATCTCCGCCGAGACCCACCACATGAACGTGGACTACTCGGCGTACGAGGGCAGGCGGGTCACCGGCCGCGTCGAGACGGTGCTCTCGCGGGGCGAACCCGTCATCCACGACCGGCAGTTCACCGGACGGGCCGGGCACGGCTGCTACGTACCGCGCGCCACCTGTCAGTACCTCGGCTAGGAGCACCGCACCATGGACTTCGGACTCGTCCTTCAGACCGACCCGCCCGCCTCGGCCGTCGTCGGCCTCATGCGGCGCGCGGAACGCAACGGCTTCCGCTACGGCTGGACCTTCGACTCGGCGGTGCTCTGGCAGGAGCCCTTCGTCATCTACAGCCGCATCCTGGAACACACCACCAAGCTGACCGTCGGCCCGATGGTCACCAACCCCGGCACCCGCACCTGGGAGGTCACCGCCTCCACGTTCGCCACCCTCAACGACATGTACGGCAACCGCACGGTGTGCGGCATCGGGCGCGGCGACTCGGCGATGCGGGTGGCCGGGCGCAAGCCGAACACGCTGGCCCGGCTCGGCGAGGCCATGGACGTCATCCGCGACCTCGCCGAGGGCCGCGAGGCCGACGTCGACGGGCAGCGCCTCAAGCTGCCCTGGGTGAAGAACGGGCAACTCCCGGTCTGGATGGCCGCGTACGGACCGAAGGCCCTCGCGCTCGCGGGGCAGAAGGCCGACGGCTTCATCCTCCAGCTCGCCGACCCGTTCCTCACCGAGTGGATGGTCAAGGCGGTCCGCAAGGCCGCCGCCGACGCGGGACGCGACCCCGAGGCCCTCACGATCTGCGTCGCGGCCCCCGCCTACGTCGGCGACGACCTCGCCCACGCCCGCGAGCAGTGCCGCTGGTTCGGCGGGATGGTCGGCAACCACGTCGCCGACCTGGTGACCCGCTACGGCGAGCACTCCGGCCTCGTCCCCGAAGCCCTCACCGCCTACATCAAGCAGCGCCAGGGCTACGACTACAGCCACCACGGCCGCACCGGAAACCCCGACACCGCCTTCGTGCCCGACGAGATCGTCGACCGCTTCTGCCTGCTAGGCCCGCCCCAGGCCCACATCGACAAGCTCAAGGCGCTGCGCGACCTCGGCGTCGACCAGTTCGCGGTGTACGCCATGCACGACGCCCGCGAGGCGGTCATCGACGCCTACGGCGAGCAGATCATCCCCGCCCTGCGCTGATCCTCGGCCAACTCGCCCCGCCGCACGGCCCGTTCGCCTCTCCTCGCCGCCACCCCGAACGAATGGCCTGCCCATGACCGACACCACCCCCATACCCGCCACGGCCCACCCACAGGACGACCGGTTCGCCAACGAGGACCTGCGGCCCGTACCACCCGAGGGCCGCACCTGGACGACGTACAACTTCGCCGCCCTGTGGGTCGGCATGGCCCACAACATCCCCTCCTGGACGCTTGCCTCCGGTCTGGTCGCGCTCGGCATGGACTGGAAGCAGGCCGTCTTCACCATCGCCGTCGCCAACCTGATCGTCCTGGTCCCGATGCTCCTGACCGGGCACGCCGGCCCCAAGTACGGCATTCCGTTCCCGGTCCTGGCCCGCGCCTCCTTCGGGCTGCGCGGCGCCAACCTCCCGGCGATGATCCGCGCCGCCGTCGCCTGCTGCTGGTTCGGGATCCAGACCTGGATCGGCGGGCAGGGCGTCTTCGTCCTGCTCGGCAAGGTCTTCGGCGGCTGGACCGACGTCGCGTCGATCGGCGGCCAGCCCTGGACGCTCTGGCTGTGCTTCGTGCTGTTCTGGGCGCTCGAACTGGCCATCATCCACCGGGGGATGGACACCCTGCGCCGCTTCGAGAACTGGGCGGCGCCCTTCGTCCTCGTCGGCGCGCTGGTCCTGCTGGTCTGGATCGCCCACAAGGCGGGCGGCTTCGGCCCCCTCCTCGACCAGCCCGCCAAGCACGGCTGGGGCCCCGACTTCTGGCCCGTCTTCTTCCCCTCCCTCATGGGCATGATCGGCTTCTGGGCGACGCTGTCCCTGAACATCCCCGACTTCACCCGCTTCGGCCGGGGCCAGCGCGCCCAGGTCTGGGGCCAGACGCTCGGGCTGCCCACGACGATGACCGCGTTCGCGCTCCTGTCGGTGCTGGTCACCTCGGGCTCCCAGGCGGTGTACGGGGTGCCGATCTGGAGCCCGGTCGATCTGGTCGCCAAGACCGACAACGTCTTCGGCCTGCTCTTCGCGCTGGTCACCGTGCTGGTCGCGACGGTCTCGGTGAACATCGCGGCGAACGTCGTCTCGCCCGCGTACGACCTGGCGAACCTGGCCCCCAGGTTCATCGACTTCCGCCGGGGAGCGCTCATCACGGGCGTCGTCGGCGTCCTGATCTTCCCGTGGAAGCTGACCTCGACCCCCGAGCTGTACATCTTCACCTGGCTCGGGGTGGTGGGCGGCCTGCTCGGCACGGTCGCCGGGATCCTCATCGCCGACTACTGGGTGGTGCGCCGCACCGTCCTGGACGTCGCCGACCTGTACCGTCCGGGCGGCCGCTACTGGTACACCGGCGGCTGGAACTGGCGCGCGGTGGCCGCGTTCCTGGTGGGCGGGGTGCTCGCGGTCGGCGGCTCGTACTCCACCCTCGACGACAAGGGCGCCCCAGCGGGCCCGTTCCCCACCGACGGCCTCATCCCGTTCCTCAAACCGCTCGCGGACTACGGCTGGGCGGTGGGGCTCGGCTCGGCGCTGCTGCTGTACGTCGCGCTGATGGCCGGGACCCCCGCCGCGCGCCGTCAGTCCCCGGGGCCTGCCACCCAGCCCGGCGCGTAGACGTCGACCGCCCGCTGCCAGGCCGCGGGGCCGCCCGGCAGGGGCCAGGCGCGGGTGAGGTCCGGGGTCTGTGCCAGGGCGGTCAGGTCGGCCGCGAACCGGCGCGACTCCTCGGAGATCAGCACCGGGGCGAGCGGCCCGCCCTTCGCCCGCTGCCCGCGCACGTGCTGCTCGTACGCCTCGACGCGCCCACGCACCGCCTGCTCGGCCCACCCGTCCGGCCGCGCACGGGTGAGCACGAGAAGCTCGGGGCGGCCGCCTTCGGCGAGGGCGGCCGTCAGGCGGTCGTGCCCGTCGAGCACCACGGGCGAGTTGAGCCCGCTGACCCACCAGAGCAGCACCGGAGGGAGCACGCCCTCGCGGTACTGGCGCCGGCAGGCCTTCACGCGCGGGGCGTCGGGCGCGGAGAGCGCGCGCAGGGGGAGCAGGTCGCGGGCGTCCTCGGGCGGGTCGCCGTAGCCGAACCAGGTGAGGTGGCCCCGGTCGGGGTCGTGGGCGAGGAGCTTGGCCCAGTTGGCGTCGGCGAACCAGCCCGGAAGCGACCGCAGCACCTGCCAATCCCCTTGGTGGAGAGGTCCGTTGGGGCTCGAACGCAGCGCGGAGGTGAGGTGGTGCGACCAGCGGGCCGACCAGTCCCGCGAGTCCCGCAGCGAGTGGGCCAGAGAGGCGCGCAGCGGGGGCAGGGGCGAGACGTAGCGGCCCGTCCGCGCGTAGTGCAGGCCCCGGTGGCTGGCCCGCTGGACCGCGAAGAGGACCGGGTCCGCGCCCTGGCGCAGGAGCAGCCGTCCGCCGGACGCGGCCTCCACCCGCAGCACGGGAACGGCGGGCCCGTCCACGTACAACGACTGCTCCGCCATGTCCCGCTCCCTCTCCCCGTCCCGGCTACGGCACGCGCGCCGTCCACTCGGCGGTGCTGAACTTGCTCGCCGCCAGCTCGCGCGCCCGGGCCATCTCCTCGTCCGTGATCCCGCCCTCGGACAGACCGTACCGGGAGCGGAAGGAGGCGATCATCCGCTCGATCACGGCCTCGCGCGGCAGCCCGGTCTGCCGCCGCAGCGGATCGACGCGCTTCTTCGCGCTCTTCGTGCCCTTGTCGGAGAGCTTCTCGCGGCCGATGCGGAGCACGTCCGTCATCTTGTCGGCGTCGATGTCGTACGCCATCGTCACGTGGTGCAGCACCGCGCCGTCGTCCGCGACCATCCGCTTCTGTGCCGCACCCGCGATCTTCCCGGCCTCGGTCGCGATGTCGTTGAGCGGCTGGTACCAGGCCTTGACGCCCATGTCGCCGAGCGCGCCGAGCACCCAGTCGTCGAGGTAGGCGTAACTGTCCGCGAAGGACAGGCCCTGCACGAGGGCGTCGGGCACGGACAGCGAGTACGTGATCGTGTTGCCGGGCTCGATGAACATGGCGCCGCCGCCGCTGATGCGTCGTACGACGGTGATGCCGTGGCGCTCGGCGCCCTCCGCGTCGACCTCGTTGCGCAGCGACTGGAAGCTGCCGATGACGACGGCGGGCGCGCCCCACTCCCACACGCGCAAGGTGGGCGGGCGGCGGCCGGCCGCGACCTCGGCGGTGATGACCTCGTCGAGCGCCATGTGCAGCGCGGGCGACTGCGGGGCCTCGTGGATCAGCTGCCAGTCGTAGTCGTTCCAGTCGGTGGCGTGGGCCAGCGCCCGCCGCACGGCGACCGCCACGCCTTCCGAGGTCAGTCCGTACATGGTGGTGCCGGGCGGCAGCGCGGCGTCGACGCGGGCCGCGAGCCCGGCCGCGTCGGTGTCGGCGGGGGCGCCTTCCAGGGCCCCGTTGATCGCCAGGATCGCCTCGTCGGGTTCGAGGAAGAAGTCGCCCGCCACCCTCACGTCCCGCAGGACTCCGTCGCGGGTGTCGAGGTCGACGACGACGAGCTTGCCGCCGGGGACCTTGTATTCGCCGTGCACCGTTCTGCCTCCATCTGCTCCGAGCGGGCTCAACGGTAATCGGACGGCCGCTATTCCGGCCGCGGGCCGCGGCGCTGCAGGGCGGCGGCGTTCACGGCGAAGCCGTGCCGTGTTCACCGGTCGGTTCCCCGGGGCTCCCTGATTGTCAGTGCCGCGTGCTTTCCTGGACGCATGATCGACGAAGGATTTCTCGCAGGTGACCAGGCGGCGGTGGAAGAGGCGCTCCGCAAGGCGGCGGCCGCCGAGATCATGCCGCGTTTCCGGCAGCTCGCCGCCCACGAGATCGTCGAGAAGAACGGCCCGCACGATCTGGTGACGGTCGCCGACCGGCTGGCGGAGGAGCATCTCACCGCCTCCCTCACCGCGATACTTCCCGGCTCCGTGGTCGTCGGCGAGGAAGCCGTGCACGCCGACCCGGAGGTGTACGGGGCGCTGCGCGGCGACGCCCCGGTGTGGATCGTCGACCCGGTGGACGGCACCCGCCAGTTCGTCCGCGGCGAAGCCGGATTCTGCACCCTGGTCGCCCTCGCCCACCGGGGCGAGCTCCTCGCGTCGTGGACGTACGCGCCCGCGCTCGACGAGCTGGCCGTGGCGGTGCGCGGCCGGGGCGCCACCCTCAACGGCTTGCCGCTGCACGCCGGTTCACCCGCGCCCGGCGCGGTGCTCGACGTGGCGACCTCCCACCCGGACTACACGACGCCCGACCAGAAGCGCGCCCTGCTCGGCCTGCGCACCGACGGCGTCCAGCCCCGGCCGTGCGGCTCGGCGGGCCTGGAATACCTGGCGATAGCCCGCGGCGAACTGGACGCGGTGGCGTTCTCGTGGGAGTACGCGTGGGATCACGCGGCGGGGCTGCTCCTGGTCGCCCAGGCGGGCGGCGCGCAGACCACGGTCGCCGGGGAGCCGTTCCGGATCGCCGGGGGCAACGCGCTCCCGTTCACCGCGGCCCGCGACGCGGCGACGGCCGAGCGGGTGCGGAGCCTGCTCGCGGGGAAGTGAGACCACGGCAGGGCGCGCGGCGGCTCAGGACAGGGCTGACCGCACGTCGCTGACCAGGGCGGCCGCGAGCTCGACCGCCTCGGCGTCGAGCCCGGTCAGGGCCGCCGCCGCCCGCTCGGCGAAGTCCGCCGGAGCGTTGGGCAGGGCAGCCGCCGAGGCGAGCGCGCCCTTCTCGTTGAGGAGCCAGCGCCGACGGTGGGCGTGCAGCGACTGGGCGAGGATGCCGAAGGCCCGGGACAGACAGAGCGACACGTGCAGCGGGTCGCCGCCCGCGGCCGACTTGCGGGCGACCGCGACGGAGAACTCCGCTTCCCAGGACGCACCGATCAGCGCCGCTCGCAACGGCTCGGGGTAGTGCCGTGTCCGTTCCTGAAGATCCGTCAACTCGCCCTGGGGATCGGCCAGTACGTGCCCGAGGGCGACCTCGCCCGGATACGCCGGTGACCAGAAGCCGAGCGGGTGCCCGGGCTGCACGCCGACCTCGTACCGCCCCGCGAGGCAGTCGTCCCAGACGCGCTCGACGCGGTCGAGGTCGCGCAGGATCCAGTCGACGGCGACGCCGTCGAGCGTCAGCCAGGCGCCGCCGTTCACCCAGGGGCCCCAGCCGCCCGGACCCGCGACCTCGACCGGTGCGCCCGTGGTCTCCTCGGCCAGCCGGGCCAGGGCGGTGACGTCGACCTCGCCCCGGTAGTAGAGGCCCAGGTCCCAGTCGGAGTCCGGCCGGTGCGCGCCCCGGGCGCGGCTGCCGCCGAGGGCGACGGCGCGCACCCCGGACACCTCGGTGAGCCGATGGGCGAGGGTGGTGACGCGTCGGCCGAAGGCGGTGTCCGTGGGGGAGTTCACCGGGCGGACGCTACCCCGGGCCGGATTGTCGGCGCACCGGAATATCCTGGGGGCCCTGGCCGTGGCGTGAGGAGTCCGAGGTGCCGTCGATGCTCGATGCCGTCGTCGTGGGGGCGGGCCCCAACGGGCTGACCGCCGCGGTCGAACTGGCCAGGAGGGGGCTGCGCGTCGAGGTCTTCGAGGCCAAGGACACCGTGGGCGGCGGCGCCAGGACCGAGGAGCTCACCCTCCCCGGCTTCCGCCACGACCCGTGCTCCGCCGTCCACCCCCTCGGCATCGGCTCGCCCGCCTTCCGGGCCATGCCGCTGGACCGGTACGGCCTGGAGTGGCTGCACCCCGAGCTGCCGATGGCGCATCCCTTCGACGACGGCACGGCCGCCGTGCTGTCCCGCTCGGTCGCCGAGACCGCGGCGTCCTTCGGGCCGCGCGACGCCGGGGCGTACCGCCGCCTTGTCTCCCCTTACCTCGGCAAGTGGGACGTGCTGGCACGGGACTTCATGTCGCTGCCGCTGACCGCGCTGCCCCGCGATCCGGTCGGCCTCGCCCGGTTCGGGACCGTGGGCCTGCCGCCGTACAGCTGGCTGATGCGCCGCTTCCGGGACGACCGGGCGCGCGCCCTGATGGCCGGGCTCGTCGCGCATGTCATCGCCCCCCTCGACGGGGTGGCCACGGCCGGTGTCGGCATGCTGTTCGCGCTCGCCGCGCACGAGAACGGCTGGCCGCTGCCGCGCGGCGGCTCCCAGTCGATCTCCGACGCGCTCACCGGATACCTGCGTGAGCTGGGCGGGGTGGTCCACACCGGGTTCGAGGTGAAGCGCCTGGACGACCTGCCGCCGGCCCGCACCTACCTCTTCGACACCTCGCCGACCGCGCTCGCCCGAATCGCGGGCCTGGGCCGCGCCTACGACGGCTACAAGTACGGCGCCGCCGTGTTCAAGATCGATTACGCCCTGGACGGGCCCGTTCCCTGGACGGCCAAGGAGCCGCGCCTGGCCGGGACCGTCCAGATCGGCCCGTCCAGCCGCGACATCGGCACCGCCCTGAGCCAGGCCTCGGGGGGAACCGCGCCCGAGACGCCCTTCCTGATCACCGCGCAGCCCAGCCTCGTCGACCCGTCCCGCGCACCCGAGGGCAAGCACGTGTTCTGGGCGTACGGACACGTTCCCAACGGGTGGGAGGGCGACTTCACCGATGCCATCGAGCGGCAGATCGAGCGGTTCGCGCCCGGCTTCCGTGACCGGATCCTCGCCCGTGCCACCGCGGGGCCGCCCCAACTCGCCGAGCGCAACGCCAACTACGTGGGCGGCGACATCGCGTGCGGCGCGGCCCGCGGCCTTCAGCTGCTGCTCCGCCCGAAGGTCTCCCTGTTCCCGTACGCCACCCGCCACCCGTCGGTGTTCCTGTGTTCGTCGGCCGCCTGGCCGGGCCCGGGCGTGCACGGAATGTCCGGCCACAACGCGGCGAAGGCGGTGTGGCGCAGCCTGCGGAAGGCGGACCGCCGGTGAGGTCGGCGTAGCCGGCAGCGGTGCTGAAGCGTTCCGTGCCCGGAGCGGTGCCGCACGCTCCGGGCCGGGCGGCGCCTCAGGCGGCGGGCTGGGTGCCGGAGCCCAGGTCCGCGGGGGCCTCGGCGAGCAGCAGCGCGAGGATGCCGGGGAACCGGGCCTCGAACTCGGCGCGGCGCAGCTGGACCTTGCGGCTGTTGCCGCGGTCGACCTGGTGGATCAGCCCGGCTTCGCGCAGGATGCGGAAGTGGTGGGTGAGCGTGGACTTGCCCACCGGCAGGCCGAAGGACATGCAGGTGCGCTCGACCCCGTCCTCCTCCCGGATGAGATCGATGACGACGCGCCGGCGCAGCGGGTCGGTCAGGGCGGTCAGGACCCTGCCCAGTTCGACGTCCTTGAGCTCTGGGTGGAACAACTCTGTGGTCATGTCGGCCCTTTCTGGCTCTCCCTGCCCCTTAGGGTACGCTGTCGGCCGTACCTGTAGGGGCGTCGCCGTCACCTTCCGCGCGCGGAGGCGGCTTCGGTGCGCTGTCCGGCCGGCACCGGGTCTGCGCCCGGCCGCGCCGCGGCCCGCCGCCGGTGCGGCCCGAGGAGCCGGGCGAGCACGTCCTGGAGTTCGCGGGGGCGCACCGCGTCCGAGGGCGACGACCAGGCGATGTAGCCGTCGGGACGGACGAGCCGGACGCGGGACCGCGAGCCTTCGGGCACGGCGGCGACGGCGGTCTCCAACCGGTCGGACCACGCCTCGGCGGCCTTGGCCGCGGCGCCCGCTCCCTTCCCTTCGTCGAGCAGCACGGCGCGTCCGCCCGCCAGCAGGTCGCTGAGACGCAGCCCCGCGTGGACGCCGCCCAGCGCGCGGTCCTGGGCGAACCCCTGTCCGTACGCCGCCTCCTGGCCGCTGATCATGTCGCCGATGCGGCCGTTCGCCTCGGGGAGGGTGAGGAGCTCGCGGTAGTGGGCGCGCAGCGGGTCGAACCGGCTGGACGGGTCCATCAGGGTGGCCTGGATCCGGGTGTTGTCGATGACCCGGCGTGCCGTCGGCCGCCGCTCCTGCGTATAGCTGTCGAGGAGTTCCTCCGGCGCGCCGTCGCGCACCACGGCGGAGAGTTTCCAGCCCAGGTTGAAGGCGTCCTGCAGACCGAGGTTCAGGCCCTGGCCGCCGACGGGGAAGTGCACATGGGCGGCGTCACCGGCCAGCAGGACGCGGCCCTCGCGGTAGGTGTCGGCGAGGCGGGCGAAGTCGCTGAAGCGCCCGGCGGGGCCGAGGCCGGTCATGGGGACGGGGCGGCCCGCTATGCGTTCCGTCGTCTCGCTGACCTCCGCCAGGGTGACCGGCGCGCGCCGGTCGTCGTGGCGGGCGTCGAAGTCGAAGGTGAGGACCCGGCTGACGCCGAACGGGTTGACGTTCATCATGATCCAGCCGCGGGGCGTCCGGTGCCATCCCGGGAACGCGCGGGCGGGATCGGTCAGCCGCACCATGGCGACAAGTGCCGCGCAGGTGGCGGGGTGTTCGGAGGAGCCGATACCGGCGTGCGCGCGGACGGTGCTGCGGGCGCCGTCGCAGCCGACCACCCAGCCGGAGGTGATGGTGGAGCCGTCGGCCAGTTCCACCTCGACGCTCCCCGCGCCCTGGCGGACCGCGCGCACGGTCGCGCCGCGCACGACCGTGCCGCCCAACTCCCGTGCGCGCGCCTCGAAGTAGCGCTCGATCCGGGCCTGCGGCATGCCCACAACCGGCGCGCCCTCGGTGGCCGGTGCGCTGATGGTGAGCCCCGGCATCCCCGCGAAGTGGAAGGGCGTGCTCGTCCGCTCCCCGGCCGCGGCGTCGGCCGGACCGCCGGGCAACACCCCGCGCCGGGCCAGGGATTGCGCGGTGCGGGCGTGCAGGGTGCCGGCCCGGGGCTCGTCCACGGTCCGCTCCGCCCGCTCCAGAACCACCACCCGCACCTGGCGCAGGGCGAGTTCCGCCGCGAGCAGCATGCCGACGGGACCGCCTCCGACGACAACTACGTCCGCTGCGGGGGGAAGAGGCGACAAGGGCATGGAGAGACCTCCGGTGGGTACGATGTTCGGCGTACCTCTCATGGTACGTTACGGACCGTACCTTGGTTCGGTGTTCGCCGTACCAGTCCGTCCTGCCTATGGAGCACGCCATGCCCGACGCTGCCCCGAACCTCGCCCCAACACCCTTGGTGGAAACGCCGGTCGCCGCCGAGGCGGCCCCTGCCGGCAGCAGCAGGATCCTGCTGGCCGCCGTCCTGCTGGGCTGCCTGATCGTGCCCACCGGCGTCTCCGGCACCGGCGTCGCCCTGCCGGCCATCGCCGCCGACACCGGGGCGGGCGCCGCCACCCTCCAGTGGGTGGTCAACGCCTTCAACCTGGCCTTCGCCTGCTCGACCCTGCTCGCCGGATCCCTCGCCGACATCTTCGGCCGCAAGCGCCTCTTCATGACCGGCGCGAGCACGTTCCTCGTGGCCGCCGTCCTCAGTGCGAGCACCACGAACATCGTGGTCCTGGACATCGCCCGCGCCCTCGCGGGCATCGGCGCGGCCGCCATCTTCTCCTGCGGCGGTGCCCTCCTCGCCACCAACTTCGAGGGCAAGAGCCAGTTGCGCGCCTTCGCCTTCATGGGCACCGCGGCCGGTCTGGGCTTGGGGCTCGGCCCCACCATCTCCGGTCTGCTCGTCGACCGGCTGGGCTGGCAGACGATCTTCGTCTTCAACGCGGTCGGCATCGCCATCGTGCTGGTCCTGGTGGCCATCGCCAAGTCCGCTCCCGAATCCCTGCGGCACGGCGCGAGCATCGACACCCCCGGCTCCGCCACCTTCGTCGGCGGGCTGCTGCTGCTGATCTTCGCCATCGTCCAGGGCGGCGCCTGGGGCTGGGCCGCGCCCGGAACGCTCGCCCTGCTGGCCGCCGGTGTCGTTCTGCTCGCCGTCTTCGTCGCCGTCGAACGGCGCCGTGAGCACCCCATGTTCGACTTCTCGGTCCTGCGCGACCGCCGCATGGTCGGACTCATCATGGTGCCCGTCACCGCGTCCTTCGGCTTCGTCACCCTGCTCACCTACCTGCCCACCTACATGTCCACGGCGTGGGGCGACGACGTGGGCACCGCGGGGCTGAAGATGCTCGTCATGACGATCCCCATCGTCATCGCCCCGGTCCTGGCCGGCTGGATCGCCCAGCGCGGAGTGGCCGCGCGGCACATCCTCGCCTGCTCGCTGCTGTTCTTCGTGATCGGACCGGCCTGGCTGCTCGTCATCGGGCCCGAGGCCTCGTTCCTCTCGGTCATCGTCCCGATGGTCCTCATCGGCGCGGGCTTCGGCCTCGGCGTGGGTCTCGTGGACGGCGAAGCCCTGCGCCTGGTCAGCCCCGAGAAGTCGGGCATGGCCGCCGGGCTGGTCAACACCGCCCGGCTGGGCAGCGAGGCCATCGCCGTCGCCATCTACGGCGCCCTGCTGACCACGTTCACCGCCTCGAAGATCGCCGACAGCGTGCACCGGGCCGCCGGGCCGGACGCGGACCCGCACGAGATCGCGGACCAGGTCTCCACCGGCAAGATCACCGAAGCGGCCGCGCACGCGCCCGCCGCCGGCCGAGCCGACTTCGCGCACAGCCTCGTCACCGGCTACGACGCGGCACTGCACACCATGCTCTGGGTGCTCGTTGCGGTCGGCGCCGTCCTGACGGTCCTGGTCGTCGGCCTTCTGCGTCCCTCCACCCGGACCCGCTGACCGAACCCGCCCCGGACGCCGCGGCAAAGCGGCCCCCTGCTCCCGCCCCTGGCCGCCATCCCCCGTTTCCGGCCAGGGGCGGGCCTGTTCCACCGCGCCGCCGCGTACGTCGAGCACGCATCTCGTGCGCCCGCGAGGCCAGTTGGCGCCGCGAACCGGTCATGCGATCGCCTCCATGGGCCGAAAGGCCCGCAGAGACAAGCGAGTTGATCCATCCCACGAATCCGGATGCGTGGATCCATGAGGACAGGCGGCCCCGGACACGTACCACTGCGAAACTCCGGCGCATGCGGGCGACTTGATTGGCGCCTGCATCCACCGGATCTCCGACCTGTACGCACCGGATGCCCCGACCGTCAGATGTACGCAGCATCTTCAGTGGCTCACCGGGATTTCCAATCCCTCTGAGCTTCCTGTGACTTGGTTCATAGTGCGACCGTCGAGCATTCAAGTACGATCTTGATAGAACCAAGGGGGTGGCCGATATTGGCACCCTTGGACGGGGGATCTCCTGGAGCTCCCGCGTCGAAATGCCGAAGAGGCTCGAAGGGTTCAACGGGGAGAGGGGGATGTATGACGCTGCCGCTGTTCGGATGCCGGGTGGAATCCCCGTGTCCGGCTCTCGGATTCCTGCCCGCCGACACGGCCCGGCCTGAATCGACAGGCCGTGAGTCGAACCTGCCGCAGGGTGCGGTCCACTCGTCGGGCTGTCCCGGCTCTCGATGTTTCGATCGGGTTCGGTCCTAGGTACCGCTGTTGAGCCTGCAAGAAACCTCTGCGTTACATGGAATGGGGGAGCGGCGGATTTCCGTCGCCTGAGGTATGTCAGTCATGGATCCATTGATCAGTACTGCCACAGTGTGTATGCAACAGAGGCCCAGATATTTCAGACAGGTAATTTCGGTGCCCTGTTCGCGCAATGAATCGTGCACGGCTTCCGGCCGTTGCCGAAGACGCCGGTAATTCCAGGCATTTCCCTTCCCTCATCGTTTCTCGGGGTGGTGCGGCGTTGCACCTTTTTCCCCGGACCTGAGGTCTGCAGCGAAGCCCGCGACACGAGCGGGTTCGGCGTGCTCGCGCGCCTTCGCTCTACGGGACAACTCCGCCCTGTACACGGGCTGTTCCCGGAAGCGGTCCGATGAGGCGGTCCGACCGTCGGCCGTATCGCCTTGCCCCGTCCCGGCCCGGTCTCTGACGAGACCGCATTCCGCCACCCCTTTTTCGGTATCCGGCCCTATGAGCCGGTCCTTTCCCCGCCCGCGTTCTGTCCAGGCGCCGGTGTGCGCGGCCCTGCCCGCCTCCGGAGCCTCGTCCGGCCTGCCGCCGCCCCTGACGCGGCCCGGCCGGTGCCCGACGCTGCCGTCCCCACGAGGTCTTTCGCCCCACGAGGAGGAGTCATGAGTTCTGCCACGGTCGCGACACCCGTCGCCGACAAGCCCACCGTCCACGCCGTACCCCATCTCGAAACCCCGCCGCCCTACCGCGAGTTGACGCGCAACGACGGCCTTCCGTGGATCGAACTGCCCAGCGGGCACGAGGCGGTCAACCTGACCCGCTACGCGGACGTCCGTGCCGTCCTCGCCGACTCCACCTCCAGCCGGGCGGAGTGCAACGTCGAGGGAGGGCCCAGCTTCATGCCCACCACGTGGGCCCCCGAGGTGCTGATCAACCTCGACCAGCCGGTCCACGCCCGGATGCGTACCTTCATCTCCCAGGACTTCAGCGTGCAGGGCGTCGCCCGGCTGGGGCCGATCGTGGAGCGGGTCACCGCCGAGTGCCTGGCCGCCCTGCGGGACGGCACGGCCGAACCCGACCTGGTCCGCTCGGTGTTCGAGGTGGTCGCCCCCGCCGTCACCGGCGAACTGCTGGGCGTACCGGCCGAGAAGTGGGCCTGGATGCACGCGGCCGGCCGGGTCATCCAGATGGCGGACCCCACCGACATCGAGGGCCTCGCCACCAACTGGACCGAGCTGTACGGCTATGTGCAGCGGCTGGTCCGCGGCGAGGAGCCGGCCGAGCCCGGCGGGCTCATCGACCACTACCGGCGCGGCGCGACGGAGGTGGAGCCCCGACTCACCCCGACGGACCTCGACGGAATCGTGATGGGGGTCGTCCTCGGCGGGGACAACAACGTGGCCACCATGCTGGCGAAGACCGCGTGTGTGGCGCTGAGCCTCCCGCACATCTGGACCCGGCTCGTCGAGGACCGCGCGGCCGTACCCGCGCTCATCGAGGAGGTCCTGCGGCTGATGCCGCTCGGCACCCCGGGCACGTTCCCCCGCCTGCTCAAGCAGGACCTGACCACCAGCTACGGGACCATCCCGGCGGGCACCGTGGTCTACCCGAACGTCAACCAGGCCAACCGGGACCCGGAGGTCTTCCCGAACCCGCTGGCGATCGACCTCGATCGCGACGCGAAGCGCCACCTCCAGTTCGGCTACGGCATGCACCACTGCATGGGCGCGGCCATGACCCGGCTGGAGATGACCCTCGTACTGACCAAGGTGATCGAGGAGATGCCCGGCCTGCGGCTGGCCTGCGCGGTCGACGAGGTGCCCTGGGACCTGGGCATCGGACTGCGCCGCCCCTCCTCGCTCCCGGTCACCTGGTGACCTCCCGGCCCGCTCACTGAACACCGCGGGCAGCGGGCCGCCGGAGCGAATCCGGCGGACCCGCGCCCGGCGCCACCCGCTCGACCGAACACCCCGGCGCGGGATCCAGGAAGACACGTCCCGAACGTTCCGTGATCCCGCCCTCCGGCTCCCGGGGCTCTCCCGGCATGCCCAAAACCCTCTCGAATCCCACCAACTCTGCCCGGACGCATGGAGGTTTACGTGATGAGTGTCATGACCCGCGAGCGCCACCTGGATTCCTCGCGGCTCTCCTTCGCCGCGACGGTGCCGCGCGTGAAGGTGCACCGGGAAGCCGTGTGCGAGGTGTTTCTGACGGACTCGGCCCAGGTCGGCCCCGACTCCTTCGTCGTGGGAGCCCAACTGCCGCGCGTGCACAGCTTCTACAGCGATTTCCTCCTGGCGCCGCGGAACTACGACCCGCTGCTCCTGGCGGAGGTGTGCCGCCAGTCCTCGATCCTCCTCGCCCACGAGTACTTCGGTGTCCCCCTGGACCAGAAGTTCGTCCTGAACCACAGCAACCTGCGGGTGGTCGACCGGGCAGGGCTCCGCGTCGGCGACACGCCCGGCACATCGGTGGTCGAAGTCACCGTCACCGACCGGAAGCTGCGCGGCACCGAGACCGTGGGTTACACGGCGACCATGCACGTCGATCTGGACGGGCGTTCCGTGGTGGCGCTCGACATCACGATCCAGTGGATGCCGGGCAGTGCCTGGAACAGGCTCAGGGAGCGCGGCCGCGCCCAGCTGACCGTCAGCCCGGGGCAGACCGTGCGCGTGCCGCGTGCCGCGGACCCCTCGGTCGTGGGGCGGCTGGATCCCGCGAACGTGGTCATCGCCACCCCGTGCGCCGACCCCTCCGGCTTCACCGCGGACGTGGTGGTCGACCAGTCGCACGCCGCCCTCTTCGACCACCCGCTCGACCACATTCCGGGAGTGCTGCTCCAGGAGGCGTGCCGCCAGCTGGCCGTCGCCGCCGCTCACGACCACTTCGGCTTCGCCCCGCAACGGCTTGCGGTGGAGACCTGCCACGTGGCGTTCAGCCGGTTCGGCGAGTTCGAACTGCCCACCGTCTGCCGGGCGGAGGTGCCCGTCCTCAGCACCGGGGACGACTCCCTCCGTACCAGCCTGACCGTCTCCCAGGACGGCGTGCCCATCGCCACCGCGGAGATCGGCCTCGCCCTGGTGCGCGGCGCCTGGTAGCCGCCGCGCCCTCTTCCCCTCCACCGCGCAAGCCGCCCCCGCACGACACAAGGCAGTCCCACAAGGAGGACGTCATGACGCTCAAGACCGTCTGGTTCGATTTCGGTGGTGTGCTCTCGCCCCCGATCCCGGAGCTGTTCGACTCGTACCACCGCAAGACGGGGGTCACGGGGGAGCAGCTGTGGGCGGCCATGGAGGACGTCGGCGCCGAACTCGGCATGCCGGGTCTCGCCGCGCTGGAGGTCGCGGCGGTCACCGAGATCGACTGGGGCAGGCGCGTCGCACGGAGCCTGGCCCACCGCCATCCGGGCATCGACCTCTCCCGGTGCGAGTTCGAGACGTTCGGCAGGCAGTGGTTCGGCGAACTCGAACCGAACTTCCTCATGATCTCGACGCTGCGGCAGCTCTGCGAGGCGGGTTTCACGGTGGGCCTCCTCACCAACAACGTGGTCGAGTGGGAGCCGCATTGGAAGAAGCTGATCGGGGTCGCGGACGACGTGGCGACCGTCATCGACTCCTGCAAGGTCGGTGTGCGCAAGCCCGACCCCAAGATCTTCCACGTCGCCGCCGAGGCCGTCGGCTCCCGAGCCTCCGACTGCCTCTTGATCGACGACGTCCTGGAGAACTGCGAGGCGGCCCGCCGGGAAGGCTGGCAGGCGGTCCACTTCCAGTCCGACCTCCAGGCCGCCCGGGACATCGCGTTCCACACCGGGGTGCCCAGCATCGTCTGAAAGGCTGCCGGGGGCGGGACGCCATGCCAGCGGGCCAGGCGCCCTGCGCACCACCCGGGCGGACCGCCCGGGCGACCCCCATCGCCCGGGGCGCCGCGCACCCGATCCTGCCGCGCCGTGGTCCGTATGTCGGCATCGGCCGGTGAGGTGCGCCGAGGGCCGTGGGGCGGCGGGCGGCTCCGGGGTGCCGCTGCCGGGTCGCGGTCCGCCGCGCAGCGGGCGAGCGGCGGCTCCCGGGGTGCCGGGTCGCGTCAGGTCGATGTCGGATTCTCGCCAGCCCAGAGGGCGGGTGGTGCCCGATGCTTGACCCATGCCCCCCGTCGCACCCGCCCCGATGCACACCGACACCGAGCGCTGCGTACGCGCCGTCCAGTCCAAGGACGCGCGCTTCGACGGCTGGTTCTTCACGGCCGTCCTGACCACCCGCATCTACTGCCGACCCAGCTGCCCCGTGGTGCCGCCGAAGGTCGAGAACATGACCTTCTACCCGAGCGCGGCCGCCTGCCAGCAGGCCGGATTCCGGGCCTGCAAGCGCTGCCGCCCCGACACCACGCCCGGCTCGCCGGAGTGGAACGCCCGCGCCGACACCGTCGCCCGCGCCATGCGCCTCATCCGGGACGGGGTCGTCGACCGCGAGGGCGTCCCCGGGCTCGCCGCCCGGCTCGGCTACAGCGCCCGCCAGATCGAACGCCAGCTGCTCGCCGAGCTCGGCGCGGGGCCCCTCGCCCTGGCCAGGGCGCAGCGGGCCCAGACCGCGCGGCTCCTGATCGAGACCACGCCGCTGCCGATGGCCGAGGTGGCCTTCGCCGCCGGGTTCTCCTCGATCCGCACCTTCAACGACACCGTCCGCGAGGTGTTCGCGCTCGCCCCGACCGAGCTGCGGGCCCGGGCCGCGCGCGGCATCGCCCGCCAGACACCGGGCGCGATCACCCTGCGACTGCCCTTCCGGGCCCCGCTCACCCCGGACAACCTCTTCGGCCACCTCGCCGCGACGGGCGTGCCCGGCGTCGAGGAGTGGCGCGACGGTGCCTTCCGCCGCACCCTGTCCCTGCCGTACGGACACGGCATCGCCGAACTCACCCCGCAGCCCGAGCACGTCGGCTGCGTGCTGCGCCTCACCGACCTGCGCGACCTCACCATCGCGATCAGCCGGTGCCGCTGGATGCTCGACCTGGACGCCGACCCGGTCGCCGTGGACGACCGGCTGCGCACCGACCCGCTGCTCGCACCGCTGGTCGACAAGGCGCCGGGGCGCCGGGTGCCGCGTACGGTCGACGCCGCGGAGTTCGCGGTCCGCGCGGTGCTCGGGCAGCAGGTCTCGACGGCCGCCGCCCGCACCCACGCGGCCCGGCTCGTCGTCGCCCACGGCCAGGCCGTCGAGGACCCGGCGGGCGGTCTGACCCACCTCTTCCCGACCCCCGCCCAGCTCGCGGAGATCGACCCGGAAAGCCTGGCGCTGCCGCGCAGCCGCCGCACCACGCTCACCACCCTGGTCGCGGCCCTGGCGGACGGCAGCCTCAAACTGGGCCTCGACAGCGACTGGGACCTGGCCCGGGCCCAGCTCATGGCGCTGCCTGGCTTCGGCCCCTGGACCGTCGAGGCGATCGCGATGCGGGCGCTCGGCGACCCGGACGCCTTCCTGCCCACCGACCTCGGCATGCGCCGGGCCGCCGAGAACCTCGGTCTGCCCGCCACCCCCGCCGCCCTCACGGCACGCGCCGCGGCCTGGCGCCCCTGGCGGGCCTACGCCGTCCAGTACCTCTGGGCGACCGACAGCCACGCCATCAACCACCTGCCCGCATAAGGGAGTTCAGCCGTGCACATCACGCACACGGTCATCGACAGCCCCTACGGCCCGCTCACCCTGGTCGCCGCCGACGGCGTCCTGAGCCGCCTCCACATGGAGGGCCAGCGTCACCGGCCGCCGCAGGAGACCTTCGGCGAGCGCGACCAGGACGGCCCCTTCCCGGAGGCCGTCCGCCAGCTGGAGGCGTACTTCGCGGGCGAACTCACCGAGTTCAAGCTGGACCTGGCCCTCCAGGGCACACCCTTCCAGCAGCGCGTCTGGCACCAGCTCCAGCAGATCCCGTACGGGCAGACCCGCTCCTACGGCGAGCTGGCCGAAGCGCTCGGCAGCCCCAACGCCTCCCGCGCGGTGGGCCTGGCCAACGGCAAGAACCCGGTGGGCATCATCGTCCCGTGCCACCGCGTCATCGGCGCGAACGGCGGCCTCACCGGCTACGGCGGCGGCCTCGACCGCAAGCAGCGGCTGCTCGCGTTCGAGCGGGGGGAGGGGGACGGGGTGCTGTTCTAGGACGGACGGCCCAACTGGCCGATCCTGGCGAGGAGTTGAGGCAGCGCTGTGCCGATCGGCTCTCTTACGACTTCGTCGGCGAGCGCGTCGTACGGCGTCGGGTCGGCGTTCACAATGATCAACTGGGCCCCGCCGTCCGCCGCCATCCCCGCGAGCGAGGCGGCGGGCTGGACCTGAAGGGTCGTGCCGACCGCGATGAGGATCTGGCACGCCTTGGCGATCCCCATCGCCGAGGACAGCACCTCGGGGTCGAGCCGCTCGCCGAACATGACCGTCGCCGACTTGAGGATGCCCCCGCACACGGTGCACGGCGGATCCGCCTCGCCCGCCGACACCCGGCCGAGGGCCTCGTCCATCGAGGACCGAGCGTGGCAGCGGGTGCAGGTCACCGCCCGTGCGGTGCCGTGGAGTTCGAGCACCTTGCGCTCCGGGAAACCCGCGCGCTGGTGCAGTCCGTCGACGTTCTGCGTGAGCACCCGCACCGGCACGCCGGACCGTTCGAGCGCGGCGACCGCGCGGTGCGCGGCATTCGGCTCGGCGGCGCGCGCGGGGCTGTCGCGGCGCATCAGCCAGGACCTGCGCCGGATCTCCGGATCGGCCATGTAGGACGAGTACGTCACGAGCTTCTCGGCCTCGGGATCGCGTCGCCACAGGCCGTTGGGACCGCGGTAGTCGGGGATCCCCGAGTCGGTGGAGATCCCGGCACCGGAGAGAATCGCGACGAGTGGCTTGCTCATGCGGGGAGCGTAGGGGGCGCCGGGAGGCGGGGCGAACGGATTTCCGGGCGGCACCCGGCGCGCGCTGGTCCCTCGGCGACTCAGCCCACCCGGTGTCCATTCTCCAGCTCCACCGTCCCGCGGCCCTCCGCCAACGCGTCGAGGGCGGCCATGACGCGGTGGCCCAGGGCGCCCTGGAGATGGGTGGGGAGTTCCTCGCGGGGGACCAGGCGCCAGGACAGGAGCTCCTCCTCCTGGAGGCGGATCGACTTCAGGGCGCCCTCGTCGAGCACCCCGCCGTCGTAGACGTAGGCCACGATCGGCGGGCGGGCCGCGCCGTGCACCCAGTCCACCGCGAGCAGGCGGCCGAGCTCCACGTCCAGGCCGATCTCCTCCAGGGTCTCGCGGCGGGCCGCCCCCCGCGGGGTCTCGTCGGTGTCGGACTCGACGGTTCCGCCCGGCAGCACCCAGCCCTCGCGGTAGTTGGGCTCGACCAGCAGCACCCGGCCCCCGGCGTCCCGGAACAGGGCGGCGGCCCCGGCGAGCACGCGGGGGAGTCCGGCGATGTAGGCGGCGTAGTCGTTGTCGGTCGTCATGGTCGCCAGCCTAGGGGGCGCGGCGTCAGGGCAGCGGGGGGCCCGAACCGTCGTCACCCGTACGGGACTTGGCGGCCCGGCGCAGCCGGTGGTGGCGCGCCGCGCCCTGCTCGGTGATCGCGTCGCCGACCATGGCCCGTACCGCGTCGCGCAGACCGTGCAGGGCCCCGTGACGCGAGGGTCCCGCACCTGGGTCCTCGCGCAGCTCCTTGACCAGCGACCAGCACAGGCCCAGCATCACCAGGACGAAGGGGAGCGCGACCAGGATCGTCGCCGTCTGGAGGGACTTGAGGCCCCCCGCGACGAGCAGCACCGCCGCGACCGCCGCCATCAGGACGCCCCACATCACCACCAGCCACGTCGGCGGATGCAGCGAGCCGCGGCTGGTGAGCGAGCCCATCACCAGCGAGGCAGAGTCCGCGCTGGTGATGAAGTACGTCATCACCAGGGCCATCGCGATGTACGAGGTGACCGTGCCGATCGGCAGCGCGTCCAGCATCGCGAAGAGCGAGGCCTCGGCGCCGTCCTTGACCGCGCCGGCGAGGTCCGCCGCGCCGGTGGAGGCGAGCCGGATCGCGGTGCCGCCCATGACGCAGAACCAGATCACCGTCGCCCCGCTGGGCACGAGCAGCACCCCGATGAGGAACTCGCGGATCGTGCGGCCGCGCGAGATCCGGGCGATGAAGGTGCCGACGAACGGCGCCCAGGACAGCCACCAGGCCCAGTAGAAGATCGTCCAGGCGCCCAGCCAGTCGCGGTCGGTGAAGGCGCCGGTGCGGCTGGCCATCGGGAGCAGGTCGTGCAGATAGCCGCCGATCGAGGCCGGGATGGTGTCGAGGACGTACACGGTGGGGCCCAGCAGGAACACGAAGACCATCAGCACGGCGGCGAGCACGATGTTGATGGTGGACAGCCACTTCACTCCCTTGTGCAGGCCGGAGAAGGCGGAGAGCACGAAGGCCGCCGAGAGCGCGGCGATGATGACGAGCTGGGTCGTCCGCGAATTGGCGACGTCCGAGGTGATGTTGAGGCCCTCGGCGACCTGGAGCGCGCCCAGGCCCAGGCTCGTCGCGGTGCCGAAGACGGTCGCGAACACGGCGAGCAGGTCGATGCAGCGGCCGGGCCACCCGGCCGCCCGCCGCTCCCCGATGAGCGGCACGAACGCGGACGAGAGCCGGTTGCCGCGCGCCTTGCGGAACCCGGCGTACGCGAGCGCGAGACCGGCGATGCCGTAGATCGCCCAGGGGGTGAGCGTCCAGTGGAAGAAGGAGTACTCCAGGGCGGTGCGCGCCGCGTCGCCCGAGCCGGGCTGGGCGCCGGTCGCGGGGGGCGGGCTCAGGAAGTGGGTGAGCGGCTCGCCGACCCCGTAGAACATGAGGCCGATGCCCATGCCGGCGCTGAACATCATCGCGATCCAGGCCAGGTTGGTGAACTCCGGCTCGGAGTCGTCGGCGCCCAGCCTGATCCGCCCGTACCGGCTGATCGCGAGCACCACGCACAGCACCAGGAAGGTGTCCGCGGCGACCACGAAGAGCCAGGCGAAGTTGTTCAGGACCCAGCCGAGCGCGGTCGAGGAGGCGCTGTCGAAGGAGCTCTTGCCGAGTGCCGCCCAGGCGACCACGGCCACCACGGCGAGCACACCGATGGTGATCACGGTGTGGTCGGGGGAGGGGTCGGGCGCGGCGGGCGCGTCGCCGGGCGGGGGCCCGGAGCCGGAACGATCGATCGAATCCATACTCATGGCGCCCCACTATGGTGGGGAATGAGCCTATTTTTCAGGGTGGCGCGCCGTCCGTGGAGCCTGGCGGCTATGGGCAGGCGCGCGCCGGGCGGATAGGGTCTGAAGCGGCGCGACTGCCTGTTCGAAAGCAAGGGATAGCAAGGTGACGGACGGCGCAGTTTTGGAGACCGCCCGCGTACTCGTGGCGGCGGACAAGTTCAAGGGCTCGCTCACGGCCGTGGAGGTCGCGGAGCGGGTGACGGCCGGGCTGCGGCGGGTCGTCCCGGATCTGCGGGTCGAGACCCTGCC
Source organism: Streptomyces sp. NPDC045846 (assembly GCF_056431605.1). Classification (NCBI taxonomy): domain Bacteria; kingdom Bacillati; phylum Actinomycetota; class Actinomycetes; order Kitasatosporales; family Streptomycetaceae; genus Streptomyces; species Streptomyces sp. NPDC045846. The sequence goes on from NZ_JBWKKJ010000001.1 coordinate 254,117, forward strand.
GGTCGCCGACGGCGGCGACGGCACGGTGGCGGCCGCGGTGGCGGCCGGGTTCGAGCGGCGCGAGGCGCGCGTCACCGGACCGGTCGGCACCCCGGTGACCGCCGCGTACGCGGTACGCGACGGCGTGGCCGTGGTCGAGATGGCGGAGGCCTCCGGGCTCCAGCACCTCCCCGAGGGCGTCTTCGCGGCGCTGACCGCCACCACGTACGGCTCCGGCGAGCTGCTGCTCGCCGCGCTCGACGCGGGCGCCCGCACCATCGTGTTCGGCGTCGGCGGCAGCGCGACGACCGACGGCGGCGCCGGCATGCTGGCTGCGCTCGGCGCGCGCTTCCTGGACGCGGCGGGCGAGCCCGTCGGCCCCGGCGGTGGCGCGCTCGCCGACCTCGCGACGGCCGACTTCTCGGGTCTCGACGCCCGTTTCAAGGACGTGGAACTCGTCCTCGCCAGCGATGTCGACAACCCGCTCACCGGCCCGAAGGGCGCCCCCGCGGTCTACGGTCCGCAGAAGGGCGCCTCGCCCGAGGACGTGGCGACCCTGGACGCGGCCCTGGCCCACTACGCCAAGGTCCTCGAAGGCGCCCTCGGCGCGAAGGCCGCCGAGGCGGCGCTCGCTCCGGGCGCGGGTGCGGCCGGCGGCATCGGCTACGGCGCGCTGGTCGCGCTGGACGCCGCGTTCCGGCCCGGCATCGAGGTGATGCTCGACGTGCTCGGCTTCGCGCCCGCGCTGGCCGGGGCCACCCTGGTCATCACCGGCGAGGGCTCCCTCGACGAGCAGACGCTGCACGGCAAGGCCCCGGCGGGCGTCGCGGCGGCGGCCCGCGCGGCCGGCATCGAGGTCGTCGCGGTGTGCGGCCGCCTCCTGCTCCAGCCGGGCCAGCTCGGCGAGGCGGGCATCCGCCGCGCCTACCCGCTGACCGACCTGGAGCCGGACACGGCCCAGTGCATCGCCAACGCGGGCCCGCTCCTGGAGCGGGTGGCCCAGAACATCGCGGGCGACTTCCTGCGCTAGCTCCCGCCCCAAGGGCCTCGACGCCGTACCGGGCCCGGGCGTGCACAACGGCCCCCGTCGCAAGTCGCGACGGGGGCCGTTGTGTCGTTCCCTGAAGCAGTACGCCCCGAGCGCGAGCCGCCGCACAGTCCCGGGCGGCCCAGGCCGTGGGCCTCCCGCAGGCGCGCCTCTTCCAGCCATGAGACAATAATGTCTCATTCGATACTGGAGTGTTTCATGACGCCGCCCCTCGACCCCCGGCGCTGGGTCGTCCTCGCGATCCTTTCCGGCAGCCTGCTGCTGATCGCGATGGACACGACCATCCTCAACGTCGCCTTCCCCTCGCTGGTCAGCGACCTTCAGCCCAGCTCCGTACAGCAGCTGTGGATCATCGACGTCTACGCGCTCGCCCTCTCCGGCCTGCTCGTGACGGCGGGCGCGCTCGGCGACCGCTGGGGGCGCAAGCGGCTGCTGCTCGCGGGCTTCGCGATCTTCGCGCTCGCCTCGCTGATGGCGGTCTTCGCGACCGCGGCCTGGCAGGTCATCGCCGCCCGGGCGCTGCTCGGCGTCGGCGGTGCCGCCATCATGCCGTCGACCCTGTCGATCCTGCGCGACGTCTTCACCGACGCCCGCGAACGCGCCCTCGCCTACGCGGTGTGGGCCGCGGTCTTCGGCGGCGGCATGGCGCTCGGGCCGGTGGTCGGCGGTCTGCTCGTCGAGCGGAACGGCTGGCAGTCCGCGTTCCTGATCAACGTTCCGGTCGCCCTGGTCATCATCGCGCTGGGCGCCTGGCTGCTGCCCGAGTCCCACCAACCCCGCGAGGGCCGCTGGGACTGGTGGGGCGTCGGACAGTCCGTCGTCGGCATGCTCGCCCTGGCCGGCGGCATCAAGCAGCTCGGCAAGGGCGGCCCCGCGGATCCGGTGGCCTGGGTGCTGCTCGTGGTGGCGGCTGTCGCACTGACAGTCTTTGTCCGCCGTCAGCTGCGACTGGCCCAACCGCTGCTGCACGTGCGGCTGTTCACCAACCGCTCGTTCAGCATCGCCGCCGCCTCGATCTTCCTCGGGATGATCGCGCTCGGCTCGGCGCTGTTCCTGGTCACCCAGTGGTTCCAGTACGGGCAGGGCTACACCCCGCTGGAGGCGGGCATCCGGCTGCTGCCGGCGCCGCTCGGTCTGGTGGTCACCTCCTTGGTGACCCCGGTCCTGATGCACCGGCTGCCGATCCGGCACGTCATCGGTGGCGGGCTGCTCCTGATGACGGCGGGCCTCGCGCTGCCCTGGCTGTTCCAGCAGTCCGGGCCCCTGGCCTACTCAGGCGTCGCCGTGGCGCTCGGCGTGCTCGGCTGTGGGGTCGGCGTCGCGACCACGGCCGCGTCGGTGACCCTGATGGCCTCCACGCCGAAGGAACACGTCAGCGGGGCCGCGGCCGTCGAGGAGACCTGCTACGAACTGGGCGCGGCCATGGGCGTCGCCATCCTGGGCAGTGTGGCAGGGGCGCTGTACCGCGCGCAGCTGCCCGAGCTCGCCCTGGACGTGGCCGCGGCCGCCTCCGTACGGGACTCGGTGGGCGAGGCGGCCCACGTGGCGGCCTCGATCGGCGGCCCGGCCGGTGCGCTGCTCCTGGAGAAGGCCTCGACGGCCTTCACCGCGGGCATGACCCCGACGTTCCTGCTCGCCGCGGCGCTGCCGCTGGCCGCGGCGGTTCTGGCCTGGGCGAGGATTCCGTCCGACCTCCGCCCCACGGAAACCTCCCACTGACCGCCGCCCCCGCCCTCGGCGACTTGCTGATCCTGGGGCTCCGCCCCAGACCCCGGTTCGCGCCTTGAGGGCGCTCGTCCTCAAGCGCCGGACGGGCTGAGGTTGCCCACGCGGCCCAGCACCGTGCCGCCAAGGGGCGCGGGGAACGGCGCGAGCGACCCAGCACGGTCCGCAGGGGCCCTGGGGCTCCGCCCCAGACCCCGTTCGCGCCTGAACGGCGCTCGTCCTCAAACGCCGGACGGGCTGAGGTTGATCACGCGGGCCAGCACCATGCCGCCAAGGGGCGCGAGGAACGGCGCGAGGAGCGTCCACGGTCCGCGGATGACCGGAGGTGTCAGGGGCGCGAGGAACTGCGCGAGGAGCGTCCACGGTCCGCAGCCGACCGGGCACCCCAGGGGCGCCGGGGAACGGCGCGGGAAGCCCCAGCGGCGCAGCCGCTAGGCCGTCCCGACGGAGCGGGCACACGAAAAGGGGCCCCGGGTTCAAGAACCCTGGGCCCCTTTTCCAGCGGCGAGAGCAACTACGGCAGCTGAGCCGCCCGAGCCTCACGCCGATTGTCGCGGAACGTGTTGACCCGCCGGGCCGTCGCGAAGAGGGGGATCGTGGCGGCCAGGACGATCTGCAGGGCGCAGCCGGTCTGAAGGAGCATCTGACCACCGGGGGCGTCGAACGCCCAGGCGGCGAGCAGCCCCATCGCGCCGATGATCCAGCTGAGCATCGCCACCGCGAGGATGCCCCGCGGCTTGGGGTACTCGACCCGGCTCACCATCAGCCAGGCGACTCCTATGACGGCGAGCAGCGTCGGGACGAACGGCAGCTCGAGCAGGACGATCGAGACGACCGTGAGGGCGCCGAAGGGGCTCGGCATGCCCTGGAACATGCCGTCCTTCATCGTCACGCACGAGAACCGCGCGAGTCTCAGCACCACGGCCAGCAGCACCGTGATCGCGGCGACCGCGGCGACCCGCTGGTGGGCGTCGTCGGCGACCATGCCGTACACGAGCACGAAGTAGGCCGGGGCGAGCCCGAAGCTGATCAGGTCGGACAGGTTGTCCAGCTCGGCGCCCATGGGGGAGCTGCGCAGCTTCCGGGCGACCAGACCGTCGCAGAGGTCGAAGATCGCCGCGAGCAGCATCAGGATCACGGCGGTCGCGGCGGAGTGCCGCGCCATGCCCGTCTCCTGGCTGCCGGAGAGGTGCGGGATGAGGATGCCGGTGGTGGTGAAGTACACCGCCATGAAGCCGCACGTGGCGTTGCCCAGCGTGAGGGTGTCCGCTATCGACAGCCTCAGCGACAGCGGCATCTCCTCGACGTCGTCCTCGGACTCCGCCTCGGGGACCCAGCCGGCCTGCGTCTCGGGATCAATCACGGTCAATTCGAGTCACCCCCGCCGTGGTCGCCTGCCCGACCTCGACCGCGACCTCGACACCCTCGGGGAGGTAGATGTCGACCCGCGAGCCGAAGCGGATGAGGCCGATGCGCTCGCCCTGCTCCACCTTGGTGCCCTGGGGGACGTACGGCACGATGCGCCGCGCGACCGCGCCGGCGATCTGCACCATCTCGATGTCGCCGAGCTCGGTGTCGAAGTGCCAGACAACGCGCTCGTTGTTCTCGCTCTCCTTGTTGAACGCCGGGACGAACCCACCGGGGATGTGCTCCACCGACGTCACCGTGCCCGCGAGGGGCGCGCGGTTGACGTGGACGTTCAACGGGCTCATGAAGATCGCGACGCGGGTCCGTCCGTCCTTCCACGGCATGATGCTCTGCACCACACCGTCGGCGGGGGAGATGACCCGCCCCTGCGTGATCTCACGCTCGGGGTCGCGGAAGAACCACAGCATGCCCGCCGCGAGGACGGTGGTGGGCACGGCCACGATCGCGGCGCCCTTGGAGCGGCGGGATCGGGCCAGGCTGATGGCAGCGGTGGCGACGGTCGGCAGAAGCCACGGCGATGCTCCGCGAGCAAGGCGTCCCTTGGGGAAGCCGTCGCGTGGTGCAGAGGTTTGGCTGTGGGGCATGGATGACCTTCGTAGCGGATGATGCCGCGCTGGCAACGGGGGACGGCGGCAGGTTTACCGGCGATGGTATCGGTTGCGAGCCGCAACTGGGCAAGCCAGAAGCCGAGTCGGCGGCCGGAAGACGCTTACAGGGTGTGATGTTCTTCGCGGCCAAACCGACTCAAAAGCGACAATCAACCCTGGAACCGGTACTCCTCAAGAAGTCGGCGCCCAATGATCATTTTCTGGATCTCGGCGGTACCTTCACCGATGAGCAGCATCGGCGCCTCGCGGTACAGGCGCTCGATCTCGTACTCCTTGGAGAAGCCGTAGCCGCCGTGGATGCGGAAGGCGTCTTCCACCACCTCCTTGCAGTACTCGGAGGCGAGGTACTTCGCCATCCCTGCTTCGAGGTCGTTTCGTTCCCCGGAGTCCTTTTTGCGTGCTGCGTTCACCATCATCGCATGCGCCGCTTCGACCTTGGTAGCCATCTCGGCGAGCTTGAACTGGATCGCCTGGTGCTGGGCGATCGGCTTGCCGAAAGTGTGCCTTTGCTGGGCATACGAGACACCCAACTCAAATGCACGCTGAGCGACTCCGCAGCCACGGGCCGCGACGTTGACGCGGCCGACCTCGACGCCGTCCATCATTTGGTAAAAGCCTCGGCCGGTCTCCCCGCCGAGGACCCGATTGGCCGGAATGCGCAGTCCGTCCATGACCAGTTCGGTCGTGTCGACGCCCTTGTAGCCCATCTTGTCGATCTTGCCGGGAATGGTCAGGCCCGGGCGGACCTCACCGAAGCCCGGCTCCTTCTCCACCAGGAAGGTCGTCATGGACTTGTGGGGGGCGGTCCCCTCGGGGTGTCCTTCGTCACTCCGGCACAGAACGGCCACGAGCGACGACGTTCCGCCATTGGTCAGCCACATCTTCTGGCCGTTCAGGACGTACTCGTCGCCGTCCTTCACGCCCTTCGACGTGATCGCCGACACATCGGAGCCGAGCGCCGGCTCGGACATCGAGAACGCGCCGCGCACCTCGCCGAGCGCCATCCGCGGCAGGAAGGTGTCCTTCTGCTCCTGCGTGCCGTGCTGCTTGAGCATGTACGCCACGATGAAGTGCGTGTTGATGATGCCGGAGACCGACATCCAGCCACGCGCTATCTCCTCCACGCACAGCGCGTAGGTGAGCAGCGACTCCCCGAGGCCGCCGTACTCCTCCGGGATCATCAGGCCGAACAGGCCCAACTCCTTGAGCCCCTCGACGATCCGCGTCGGGTACTCGTCCTTGTGCTCCAGCTGGGTCGCGACCGGAATGATCTCCTTGTCGACGAAGTCCCGCACGGTGGCCAGGATTTCCTGCTGGACGTCGGTCAGACCGGCGGTCTGCGCGAGACGGGCCATGGCTACTTCTCCTGCGACTTGAGCTCGGGGCGGCCGGGCTGTTCGCCGCCGCGCTCCTTGATGTACGTCTCGGTCGGCACCATCACCTTGCGGCGGAAGACGCAGACCAGGGTGCCGTCCTGCTTGTAGCCCTTGGTCTCGACGTAGACGATCCCGCGGTCGTTCTTCGACTTGGACGGGGTCTTGTCGAGAACCGTCGTCTCGCCGTAGATCGTGTCGCCGTGGAAGGTCGGCGCCACGTGCTTGAGCGATTCGATCTCCAGGTTGGCGATCGCCTTGCCGGACACGTCCGGCACGCTCATGCCGAGCAGCAGCGAGTAGATGTAGTTGCCCACGACGACGTTCTTGCCGAAGTCGGTCGTGTTCTCGGCGTAGTTGACGTCCATGTGGAGCGGGTGGTGGTTCATCGTGAGCAGACAGAAGAGGTGGTCGTCGTACTCGGTGACCGTCTTTCCGGGCCAGTGCTTGTAGACGGCGCCGACTTCGAACTCTTCATAGGTGCGGCCGAACTGCATGTCGCTCACGCCTCCGGGATCTCGAACTTGGACGTGCGCTGCATACCGGCCGCGCGCCCCTTGCCGGAGATGACCAGCGCCATCTTGCGGCTGGCCTCGTCGATCATCTCGTCGCCGAGCATCGCGGAGCCCTTCTTGCCGCCCGCCTCGGACGTGCAGTAGTCGTACGCGTCCAGGATCAGCTCGGCGTGGTCGAAGTCCTCCTGCGACGGCGAGAAGATCTCGTTCGACGCCTCGACCTGGCCCGGGTGCAGCACCCACTTGCCGTCGAAGCCGAGCGCGGCGGCCCGCTTGGCCACCTCGCGGTAGCCGTCCACGTTGCGGATCTGGAGGTAGGGGCCGTCGATCGCCTGGAGGTCGTTGGCGCGCGCCGCCATCAGGATCTTCATCAGGATGTAGTGGTAGGCGTCCGCGCCGTACCCGGGCGGCTGCTCGCCCACGACCAGCGTCTTCATGTTGATCGACGCCATGAAGTCGGCCGGGCCGAAGATGATGGTCTCGGTGCGCGGCGAGGCCTCCGCGATCGCGTTGACGTTGTTCAGGCCGCGCGCGTTCTCGATCTGCGCCTCGATGCCGATCTTGCCGACCTCCAGGCCCATCGTCTTCTCGATCTGGGTGAGCAGCAGGTCCAGGGCCACGACCTGGTCGGCGCTCTGCACCTTCGGCAGCATGATGCAGTCGAGGTTCTGGCCGGCGCCCTCGACCACGGTGACGACGTCGCGGTACGTCCACTCGGTCGTCCAGTCGTTCACCCGCACGACCCGCGTCTTGCCCGTCCAGTCGCCCTCGTTGAGGAACTTGACGATGGTGTGCCGCGCCTCCGGCTTGGCCAGCGGTGCGCAGGCGTCCTCCAGGTCGAGGAAGACCTGGTCGGCCGGGAGGCCCTGGGCCTTCTCCAGGAAGCGGGGGTTCGACCCGGGAACCGCGAGGCAGGAGCGGCGCGGGCGGAGCCGGTTGACCGGGGTGACAGGGGTGCTCATGCGGGGACCTCCAACGGGTCGAGCTTGTTCGCTTTCCGGATCTCGTCGACGATACGGCCGATGATCTCCGTGATGCCGAAGTCCTTCGGGGTGAAAACGGCGGCGACGCCCGCCTTGCGCAACTCCTCGGCGTCCGCCGGCGGGATGATCCCGCCCGCGATCACCGGTATGTCGGGCGCGCCCGCCTCCCGCAGCCGCACCAGGACGTCGGGGACGAGCTCGGCGTGCGAGCCGGACAGGATGGACAGGCCGACGCAGTGCACGTCCTCGGCGAGGGCGGCGCTCACGATCTGCTCCGGGGTCAGCCGGATGCCCTGGTAGACCACCTCGAAGCCGGCGTCCCGCGCGCGCACCGCGATCTGCTCGGCGCCGTTGGAGTGTCCGTCCAGGCCAGGCTTGCCGACCAGCAGGCGCAGCCGCCCGGCACCGAGGTCCGAGGCCGTCCGCGCCACCTTCTCGCGGACCAGGGCGAGCGGCGTGCCCTCCTCGGCGGTGACCGCGACCGGGGCGGAGGAGACGCCCGTGGGCGCCCGGAACTCGCCGAACACCTCGCGCAGCGCCTGGGACCACTCACCGGTGGTGACCCCGGAACGCACGCACTCCAGCGTCGCCTCCATGAGGTTGCCGGTGCCCTGAGCCGCCTCCTTCAGCTTCTCCAGCGCCTTGCAGGGGCGGGGGTGGTTGAAGGGCGGCTGGTAGCGGGTGTCGCGCCAGTTCTTGAGGGAGGCGACCACGCGGGCCTCGACGGCGGGGTCGACCGTCATGATCGCGCCGTCCAGGTCCGCGGTGAGCGGGCTCGGCTCGGTCGACTCGTAGCAGTTGACGCCGACGATCTTCTCCTCGCCGGCCTCGATGCGGGCCCGGCGCTCGGCGTGCGAGGAGACGAGCTGCGACTTGAGGTAGCCCGACTCGACGGCGGCCAGCGCCCCGCCCATCTCCTGGATCCGGTCGATCTCGGCGAGGCACTCGTCGACCAGGGCGTCCACCTTGGCCTCGATGACGTGCGAGCCCGCGAAGATGTCCTCGTACTCGAGGAGGTCGCTCTCGTGCGCCAGGACCTGCTGGATGCGCAGCGACCACTGCTGGTCCCAGGGGCGGGGGAGCCCCAACGCCTCGTTCCAGGCCGGGAGTTGGACCGCGCGGGCGCGGGCGTCCTTGGAGAGGGTCACGGCCAGCATCTCCAGGACGATCCGCTGGACGTTGTTCTCGGGCTGCGCCTCGGTCAGGCCGAGGGAGTTGACCTGGACGCCGTAGCGGAAGCGGCGCTGCTTGGCGTCCTCGATCCCGTACCGCTCCCGCGTGATCTTGTCCCAGATGCGGCCGAAGGCGCGCATCTTGCACATCTCCTCGATGAAGCGGACGCCCGCGTTCACGAAGAAGGAGATGCGGGCCACGACGTCGCCCTTGCGCTCCTCGGGGATCTGGCCCGACGCGAACACCGAGTCGAGCACGGCGATCGCGGTGGACATCGCGTACGCGATCTCCTGGACCGGGGTGGCTCCCGCCTCCTGCAGGTGGTAGCTGCAGATGTTGATGGGGTTCCACTTGGGGATGTTGTTCACGGTGTAACAGATCATGTCTGTTGTCAGCCGCAGCGAAGGGCCCGGCGGGAAGACGTGCGTCCCGCGTGAGAGGTACTCCTTCACGATGTCGTTCTGGGTGGTGCCCTGGAGCTTGGTGATGTCCGCGCCCTGCTCCTCGGCGACCACCTGGTACATGGCGAGCAGCCACATCGCGGTGGCGTTGATCGTCATCGAGGTGTTCATCTGCTCGAGCGGGATGTCCTGGAACAGCCGCCGCATGTCACCCAGATGGGACACCGGGACCCCGACCCGGCCCACCTCGCCGCGGGCGAGGATGTGGTCGGGGTCGTATCCGGTCTGCGTCGGAAGGTCGAACGCGACCGACAGACCCGTCTGACCCTTGGCGAGGTTGTTGCGGTAGAGCTCGTTGGACGCCTCGGCGGTCGAGTGCCCGGCATACGTCCGCATCAGCCACGGCCGATCCTTCTGACGCTCAGTCATGAACCTTCCCAGCCTCAGATGTTGCGGAAGCGGTTGATGGCGTCGAGGTGCTTCTCGCGCAGCTCGGGGTCGCTGACGCCGAGGCCCTCGCGGGGTGCGAGCGCGAGCACGCCGACCTTGCCCTGGTGCAGGTTGCGGTGCACGTCGTAGGCGGCCTGCCCGGTGTCCTCCAGGGAGTACACCTTGGAGAGCGTCGGGTGGATCTTGCCCTTGGCGATGAGGCGGTTGGCCTCCCAGGCTTCGCGGTAGTTGGCGAAGTGCGAGCCGATGATGCGCTTGAGGGACATCCACAGGTAGCGGTTGTCGTACTCGTGCATGTAGCCCGAGGTGGAGGCGCAGGTGGTGATGGTGCCGCCCTTGCGGGTGACGTAGACGCTCGCGCCGAAGGTCTCGCGGCCGGGGTGCTCGAAGACGATGTCGATGTCCTCGCCGCCGGTGAACTCGCGGATGCGCTTGCCGAAGCGCTTCCACTCCTTGGGGTCCTGGGTCCGCTCGTCCTTCCAGAACCTGTACCCCTCGGCGTTGCGGTCGATGACCGCCTCCGCGCCCATGGCGCGGCAGATGTCCGCCTTCTCGGGGCTGGAGACCACGCAGATCGGGTTGGCGCCGCCCGCGAGCGCGAACTGCGTGGCGTAGGAGCCGAGTCCGCCGCTGGCGCCCCAGATCAGGACGTTGTCGCCCTGCTTCATCCCGGCGCCGTTGCGGGAGACCAGCTGGCGGTACGCGGTCGAGTTGACCAGGCCGGGCGCCGCCGCCTCCTCCCAGCTCAGGTGCTTGGGCTTGGGCATCAGCTGGTTGGACTTGACGAGCGCGATCTCGGCGAGGCCGCCGAAGTTGGTCTCGAAGCCCCAGATGCGCTGCTCGGGGTCGAGCATCGTGTCGTTGTGCCCGTCGGAGCTCTCCAGCTCGACCGAGAGGCAGTGCGCCACGACCTCGTCGCCCGGCTGCCAGGCGTTGACGCCGGGGCCGGTGCGCAGCACGACGCCCGCGAGGTCCGAGCCGATGACGTGGTACGGCAGGTCGTGGCGCTTGGTGAGCTCGCTGAGCCTGCCGTAGCGCTCCAGGAAGCTGAAGGTCGAGACCGGCTCGAAGATCGACGTCCAGACCGAGTTGTAGTTGACCGAGGAGGCCATGACGGCCACCAGGGCCTCGCCCGGGCCGAGTTCGGGCACCGGGACCTCGTCCAGGTGGATCGACTTGCGGGGGTCCTTGTCGCGGGTGCTGAGCCCGGCGAACATCTCCGCCTCGTCCTTGTGCACGGTGATCGCGCGGTACGAGTCGGGGAGCGGCAGAGCGGCGAAGTCGGCGGAGGTGGACTCCGGCGACTGGATCGCGTCCAGGATTTCCTTCACGGTGTTGCCTCCGGCGAAGCGCCCCTGAGGGGCGTTGAGGGTCTTCGGGGGTGGTGCTGTGGAGGTGTGCCGTCGGTTCGGCGGTGTGGTTCAAGTGCGGCAGCGCCTGGTGGGCGCGGGAGGGTTGCCTGTGACGCAGGCGTCCGGGTGCACGCGCCAGTGGCGGCTTGTGGGGACAGCCGGCGTACGAGGTTGCTCTGCACGCCGGCCACCCGGACAACATCAACGTATGGCACCGGGTGCCAAGTGACAAGACACTGCGTGCCAAGAGTTTCTCTCAATTGCGGATTGACCCGCACAGATGAGCGATGATCGATCGTTGCAGGTCAGCGCATACGCCGGTGGCCGCATCCCTGAGCGAGAGGGATGCGGCCACCGGGCGGGAAGGAAAGGACGAGCGGGCTATCTGGTCTTCAGGGCCTGCTTGATGGTCTGCATGATCTCGTCGAGCGGCGCGTCCGTGCGGGCCACCGCCACCAGGACCTCGTCACCGGCCGAGACGGAGGCCGCGGCCGCCTTCGGCCTGGCCGTGCGGCCCGCTCCGATGCCCGAGCCGAAGGTCTCCCGGACGATCGCGAAGGCGTGGTCGAGCTGGGTCTCCACGTCGCCCTGGCCGCCGGCCCGCAGCCAGCGGCGCAGCACGTGGTTGTGGGCGGTGACGACGGCGGAGGCGGCGACCTCCGCGAGCAGCGGGTCGTCGTTGCCCGGCTGGTGGTCGTGCTCGTCGAAGTGGCCCAGCAGATAGCGGGTGAAGAGGCGCTCGTAGCGGGCGACCGAGGCGATCTCGGCCTCGCGCAGGGTCGGCACCTCGCGGGTCAGCTTGTAGCGCGCCACGGAGACCGCGGGGGAGCCCGCGTACATCTTCATGACCTCTTTGATGCCCCGGCACACCGTGTCGAGCGGGTGCTCGTGCGGGGGCGCGGCGTTGAGGACCGCCTCGGCCCGCACGAGGGTGTCGTCGTGGTCGGGGAAGATCGCCTCTTCCTTGGAGCGGAAGTGGCGGAAGAAGGTGCGCCGGGCGACCCCGGCCCGGGCCGCGATCTCGTCGACGGTGGTGGCCTCGTACCCCTTCGCGGAGAACAGGTCCATCGCCGCGGCCGCCAGTTCTCGGCGCATCTTGAGCCGCTGGGCGGCCGCCCGGCTGCCCGCGGCGGTCTCCGGGGCGTCGGGCACGGCGTTCGTACGGGAGGACCTGGCTGGCTGGGGCATGGACCGAACGTACTGCATAGATGCAGGAAGTCGCGCCCACGGGGGCGAGCTGCCCGGAGGTTGCAGCAGCCCGCCCCACCCGGCGTCCGGATCACCGCCGGGCATACTCGCGGAATCCGCGGCCCGTCTTGCGGCCCAGGCAGCCGGCCGCGACGAGGTGTTCGAGCAGCGGCGCGGGCGCCAGGCCCGGGTCGCGGAACTCGGCGTGCAGCACCTTCTCGATGGCGAGCGAGACGTCCAGGCCCACCACGTCGAGCAGTTCGAACGGGCCCATCGGGTAGCCGCCGCCCAGCTTCATCGCGGCGTCGATGTCGTCGAGCGTCGCGTAGTGCTCCTGCACCATCTTGATCGCGTTGTTGAGGTACGGGAAGAGCAGCGCGTTGACGATGAACCCGGCGCGGTCGCCGCAGTCCACCGGGTGCTTGCGGATCTTCGCCGTGACCTCGCGGACCGTGGCGTGCACCTCGTCGGAGGTGAGCACGGTGCGGACCACCTCGACGAGCTTCATCGCGGGGGCCGGGTTGAAGAAGTGCATGCCGATGACGTCCTGCGGGCGCGAGGTGGCGCGGGCGCAGGCGACGACGGGCAGCGAGGACGTGGTGGTGGCGAGCACCGCGCCCGGCTTGCAGATCTTGTCGAGGGAGGCGAAGAGCTGCTGCTTGACCTCCAGGTCCTCGGCGACCGCCTCGACGGCGAGGTCGACCTCGGCGAAGGCCTCCAGGGCGCCCGCGGCCGTGATGCGGTTGAGGGTCTCCTCGCGCGCCTCGGCGGTGAGCCGACCCTTGTCGACGGAGCGCGAAAGCGACTTGGCGATACGGGACTTGGCGGTCTCCGCCTTCTCCAGGCTGCGGGCCGCGAGCACGACCTGGTACCCGGCCTTGGCGAAGACCTCCGCGATGCCGGAGGCCATGGTGCCCGACCCGGCCACGCCGACCGAGCGGATCTCGCGGCCGCCCCCGGCCCCCGCGATCGCGTCCGGGGTCTGGGCGTCGGCCACCACGACCGGGCTGCCCTCGCCCTCGTACGTGTAGAAGCCGCGGCCCTTCTTGCGGCCGGTGAGCCCGGCCTCGGCGAGCTGGCCGAGGATGGGGGCGGGTGCGTGGAGGCGGTCCTGGGAGGAGGCGTACATCGCCTCCAGGACGGTGCGGGCGGTGTCGATGCCGATCAGGTCGAGCAGTTCGAGCGGGCCCATCGGCAGGCCGCAGCCCAGCTTCATCGCGGCGTCGATGTCCTCGCGCGAGGCGTACTTGGACTCGTACATCGCGGCGGCCTGGTTGAGGTAGCCGAAGAGCAGCCCGTCGGCGACGAAGCCGGGCCGGTCGCCGACCGCGACGGGCTCCTTGCCGAGGTCGAGGGCGAGCGCGGTGACGGCGTCGACGGCCGGGGGAGCGGTGAGCACGGAGGAGACGATCTCGACGAGCTTCATCGCGGGCGCCGGGTTGAAGAAGTGCAGGCCGAGCACGCGCTCGGGGTGCGCGGAGTCGGCGGCGAGCCGGGTCACCGAGAGGGCGTTGGTGCCGGTCGCCAGGATCGCGGTGGGCGCGACGATGGCGTCGAGCGCGTGGAAGACCTGCTGCTTGAGCTCGTAGGACTCGGGCACGACCTCGATGACGAGCTCGGCCTCGGCCGCTGCCTGGAGGTCGGTGAAGGTGCGGAACCGGGCGAGGATGTCGCCCCGCTCCTGCGGGGTGATCCGCTCGCGGTCCACCGCGCGGGCGGTGGAGGCCTCCAGGGCCGCCACGGCCTGGCGCCCGGCCCGCTCGCTGATGTCGATGCCGATGACCTCGCGGCCCGCCCGGGCCAGGACCTCGGCGATGCCGGTGCCCATCGTGCCGAGGCCGACCACGGCGACAGTGTTCAGGGGGATGTCCATCACGGGACTCCAGGGATGAGTGACGACTGAGAGAGGGCGCACGCGACCGGCATCGAGGGGCGCTCGGATACGCCAACGGGCGCACGGCGTGCGGGAGTTGTGTCGTGGTGCCAAGGGCCGACGGCCCTGTCCCGGGGCGCGTCGTACAGAACTGCCGAACCGACGATCACTCGCGGTGGCTGCGTCACCAGGCCACCGGAGCCGCGGGGGTTACCCGCTCACTTGAGGTTAACCGGCGAGTAACGAGCGCGCCAGCCCTCCGTCGTGGCGAACCCGTGTGATCTGGCTCGCCTTCGGGCCGGGCGGGCCGGGCCGCACGCGGACGGAGAATTCCCGGTGCCTCAGCGCGGGGAGGCGGAGGTCAATAGGCTTCCGGCATGGATGAGGAGTTTCGGTCGCTCGCGGACCGGGTGCGGGCCGAGACCGGCGGGTCGGCGGCGTACGAGCGGCTGATCGCCACGGTCGACCAGGACGAGCTCGCGGCGGTGCTCACCGAGCCCGAACGCCCGCTCTGGGCGCGGGAGATCGCGGCGTTCCGGCTCGGTGTCGCCGGGGACCGCCGGGCCTTCGAAGCCCTGATCCTGCTGCTCAACCACCGGGACCCGGAGCGCTGTGTCAGCGCCGCGTACGCGCTGGCCAGGCTCGCGGACCCGCGCACCGCGCGCGCGGCGGCCGCCCTCGCGACCAACGAGCTGCGCACCGCCTACGCCCTGCATCCGGTGCGGCTGCTCACCGCCCTGCGGGCCCCCGAATCCGTACCGGCCCTGATCAAGACCCTGCGGCCGCTCCTGTCGCCGCACAGCCCGTACTGGCGGGTGGCTCTGGCCTGCATCGAGGGGCTCGGCGAACTGGGCGACAAGCGGGCCGTCGACGTCCTGACCGAGGCCCTGGCCCATCCCCGCCTGGCGCGGTCGGCGGCCTGGGCGCTGCGGCGCATCGAGGCGGGCCGGGGCCGGGGGTAGCGGGGCACCCGGGTCCCGGTGGACCGCCGCCCGGGCCGCCAGGTGTCCGCGAGCCCGGAATCGGCGCGCTGCTCCCGCGGGCGCGCGGTTCCTTGCGGTGGCCGCGCCGCGCCCGGTCCGGAACGCCTAGCCGGTCACGGCGAAGGCCTCTATCTCCACCAGGAGTTCGGGCCGGAACAGGGCGCTGACCTGGACGGCCGAGCTGGCCGGCAGCTGGTCGGGGCCGATGACCGCGTCGCGCGCCGCGCGGACCGCGGGCAGGTGGGCCACGTCCGTCACGAAGTAGGTCAGCTTCACCACGTCCTCGAAGGTGGCTCCGGCGGCGGCCAGGCAGCGGCGCAGGTTCTCGAAGACCCGGTCCGCCTGGGCCCGCGCGTCGCCCTCGCCGACCACGTCCCCCTTCTCGTCCAGCGCGCACTGGCCCGATATCGCGACGAACCGGCCGGTGCCCCAGACGACGTGGTTGTAGCCGCGGCCGGGGGCGATGCCGTCGGGGGCGGGGATGCGAGTCAGTGAAGTCATGCGGACCATCCTCGCGCACGCCACTGACAACCGGGCCCCGGCCCCCGGCACTTGAGGCAGGTGCGGCTCAGAGCAGGGTCAGCTGCGTCGGCTGCGGGCGGACGGGCTCGGGCGGGGCGGGGATGCGGCGGGCCGCGCCGCGACGGGCCGGGCCGATGCCGAACTCGGTGGCCAGCTCGTGCACCTGCCCGGTGATCCGGCGCTGGTACCACTTCGGCGCATAAGCGCCCTCCGCGTACAGCCGCTCGTACCGGCGCACCAGGTGGGGGTGGTGCTGGCCGAGCCACGCCATGAACCACTCGCGCGCGCCCGGCCGCAGGTGCAGGACGAGCGGGGTCACCGAGGTGGCGCCCGAGGCGGCGATCGCGCGGACGGTGGCGCGCAGCTGGTCGGGGTGGTCGCCGAGGAACGGGATCACCGGGGCCATCAGGACGCTGCAGCCGATGCCGTGCTCGGTCAGGGTGCGCACGACGTCCAGGCGGCGGCTGGGCGCGGGGGTGCCCGGCTCCACGGTGCGCCACAGCTCCTGGTCGAGGAAGCCGACCGAGACCGAGATGCCCACCTCGGTCACCGCGGCCGCCTCCTTGAGCAGCTCCAGGTCGCGCAGGATGAGTGTGCCCTTGGTCAGGATGGAGAACGGGTTCGCCCGGTCGCGCAGCGCCGCGATGATGCCCGGCATCAGCCGGTAGCGGCCCTCCGCGCGCTGGTAGCAGTCGACGTTCGTGCCCATCGCGATGTGCGCGCCCTGCCAGCGGCGCGAGGCGAGGTGCGCCCTGAGCAGTTCCGGGGCGTTGACCTTCACCACGATCTGCGAGTCGAAACCGAGCCCGGTGTCGAGGTCCAGATAGCTGTGCGTCTTGCGGGCGAAGCAGTAAACGCAGGCGTGCGAGCAGCCGCGGTAGGGGTTGACGGTCCACTCGAACGGCATGCGGGAGGCGCCCGGCACCCGGTTGACGATCGAGCGCGCCCGGATCTCGTGGAAGGTGATCCCGCGGAACTCGGGGGTGTCGAAGGTGCGGGTCGTCACCGCGTCCGCGGCGAAGAGCGCGGCCGCGCCGGCCCGGCCCGCCGGGGCGTCGTCGTCGGCGAGATTCTCCCAGCGCATGCACGCCTCCTTTGCTTCCGTGGGACCTGGTCGATCACTCCCACCCCTGAATAGAACACATGTTCCCTTCTTGATCGCAACCCGGATTGTGACGACGGAGCGTGAGGTGGTTGGCTTGGCCCACCCCCGAAACCCCGGAAACACAACTGCTGGAGGAAGTGCCATGGCGCAGGTCGAGGCCACGACGGAGCGGATCGTCGCGGCGGATCCCGAGACCGTGTTCGACACGCTGGCCGACTACAAGGACGGCCGCCCCAAGCTCCTGCCGGAGCACTTCAGCGAGTACCAGGTCCGCGAGGGCGGAGACGGCGAGGGCACCCTCGTCCACTGGAAGCTCCAGGCCACCAGCAAGCGCGTCCGCGACTGCCTCCTGGAGGTCACGGAGCCGACCGACGGACAGCTGGTCGAGAAGGACCGCAACTCCTCCATGGTCACCACCTGGACCGTCACGCCCGCGGGCGAGGGCCGCTCCAAGGTCGTCGTCAGCACCGTGTGGAACGGCGCCGGAGGCATCGGCGGATTCTTCGAAAGGACCTTTGCGCCCAAGGGACTTGGCCGCATCTACGACGCGATGCTCGACAAGCTGGCCACCGAGGTCGAGAAGTAGCCCGCGTCCCCTCCCCGCGGTCACCGGTTCGGGTGGATTTCCGTTCCGGCCCGTTGTGCGCCGTAGGTGCTCCCGCCAGCGCTTAAGCCCCCGGCGCACGCCTCCCGCACCGCTCGTCTCGCTTGCCCCGGTTGTCGCGTAATGCGAGAAATGGTCGGCGCAAGCGCGACGAGGGGAGCAGTTTCGTGGGCGGGATCACTCTGGTGAAGGACGAGCGGGCCGCCGAGCCCGCTCCGGCCCCGGCGGCCGAACCGACGGGCGAACTCCCGCCTCCCCGGGAGCCGTTGACCCCCCGCCGGGTGCGCACCGTCTTCCTCGGACTGATGCTCACCCTGCTCCTCGCGGCGCTCGACCAGATGATCGTCGCCACCGCGCTGCCGAAGATCGTCGGCGATCTGCACGGCCTCGACAAGGTCTCCTGGGCCGTCACCGCCTACCTCCTCGCCTCCACGGTGGGGCTGCCGATCTACGGCAAGCTCGGCGACCTCTTCGGCCGCAAACCGGTCTTCCAGTTCGCGATCGTCGTGTTCGTCATCGGCTCGGCCCTGGCCGGCTGGTCGCGCACGATGGACGAACTGATCGCCTTCCGCGCGGTCCAGGGCATCGGCGGCGGCGGACTCATGATCGGCGTGCAGGCGATCATTGCGGACATCGTGCCGCCCCGGCAGCGCGGCCGATTCATGGGCCTGATCGGCGCCGTCTTCGGACTCGCCTCGGTGGCCGGGCCCCTGCTCGGCGGTTTCTTCACCGACCACGCCTCCTGGCGCTGGTGCTTCTACATCAACGTGCCGTTCGGCCTGGTCACCCTCGCCGTCATCACCGTCGTCCTGAAACTGCCCCGCCCGCGCGTGCGGCCCCGTCTCGACGTGCTCGGCATGCTGCTCCTCGCCGCCGCCTCGACCTGCGTGGTCCTCCTGACCAGTTGGGGCGGCACGCGGTACGCCTGGGACTCGCGACCGATCCTGGGGCTCGCCGCGGGCGCTGCCGGAACGACCCTGCTGTTCCTGGTCGTCGAGAACTACGCGGCCGAACCCGTCATCCCGCTGCGGCTGTTCCGCGGCTCGATCTTCAACGTCTCCGGGCTCGTGGGCGCGGTCGTCGGCGTCGCCCTCTTCGGCGCCGCCAGCTATCTGCCGACCTTCCTGCAGATGGTCGACGGGGCCAGCGCCATCGGGTCCGGACTGCTCGTGCTGCCCATGATGGGCGGCATCGTCGGCGCCTCGATCGTCTCCGGCCAGCTCATCAGCCGCACCGGCCGCTACAAGATCTACCCGATCCTCGGCGGCGCGGTCTCCGCCGTCGGCATGTGGCTCCTGTCCCGGCTCGGCACCGACACGCCACGGCTGCACTACAGCATCTGGATGGCCGTGCTCGGCATCGGCATCGGCCTGGTCATGCCCGTCCTGGTGCTCGCCGTGCAGAACTCCGTCGACCCCGCCGACCTCGGCACCGCCACCAGCGCCAACAACTACTTCCGGCAGATCGGCGGCAGCGTCGGCGCCGCCGTCTTCGGCACCCTGTTCACCAACCGCCTCGCCCACGCGCTCACCGAACGGCTCCCCGCCGGGGCCCGCCTGCCCGATCCCGAGTCGATCACCCCGCAGCTGGTCCACGCCATGCCGCCCGCGCTGCGCGACGGATACATCCGGGCGTACGCCGACGCCATGCCGCGGATCTTCCTCTACCTCGTGCCGGTGCTCGTGCTCGGCTTCGTCCTCGCCTTCTTCCTCAAGGAGCAACCGCTGGTGTCCCACAACGCCCCCGCCGCCGAGACCGCGCCCCTGCCCCACGCCCGCACCGCCGCCCCCGCCCACACCGGCGGCGTTCCGGTCTGCGGCACCGTCCAGCACCACGACGGGACCACCGTGCCGCGCGCCGCCCTCACCCTCGTCGACGTACGCGGCCAGCAGGTCGGACGCGGGGCCAGCGGCGCGGACGGGCGGTACGCGCTCAGCGTGCCCGGCGCCGGTTCCTACGTCCTGATCGCGGCGGCCGGCGGGCACCAGCCCCAGGCCGTCGCCGTGACCGTCGGCGAACGGCCCGTCGACCTCGACGTCGTGCTCGGCGGCGCCGGGCGCCTCGCGGGCAGCGTCGTCACCGCCGACGGCACCCCGGTGCGGGACGCCGCGGTCACCCTCACCGACGTGCGCGGCGAGGTCGTGGCCGCCACCCGCAGCGGGCGCGAGGGCGGCTATGTGATCACGGAGCTGGTGGCGGGGGAGTACACCCTGGCCGCCAGCGCACCCGCCTTCCGCCCCGCGGCCCTCCCCGTGAGCGTGCAGGCCTCGCGCGAGACCCGGCAGGACATCGAGCTGGCCGGCGGGGCCGTCCTGCGCGGCACCGTGCGGGCCGGCGGCGGGCGGCCGGTCGAGGACGCGCGGGTGACGCTGCTCGACGCCGCGGGCAATGTCGTGGACACCCTCACCACCGGCCCCGACGGCACCTTCCGCTTCGTCGACCTGTCCTCCGGCGAGTACACGGTGATCGCGGCGGGCTACCCGCCGGTGGCCACGGTGCTGCAGGTCGCGGGCGGCGGCCGGACCGAAAGGGATCTCCAACTGGGCCACGAGGACTGACCTTTGGTCAATGCGTGCGGCATGTGCGCGCGGGCGTACGCCTATTGTGGAGTTGGCCCGCGCGCGGTGTCCCGATGGCCGTACGGTGGTGGTACAGCCGCCGATTCTCGCGGCGGGGAAGGAGCCTCCCACCCATGGACAGTGGTACTCCGCCGAAGCTGCCGCACCAGTTCGCCGTGGCCGGCCGGATCCCGCTTGCCGTGATCGTCGTGGACGGCGACGGCCTGGTGTCGCACTGGTCGTCCGGTGCGCGCAGGCTGTTCGGTCCCGGCAAGGAGGAGGCGGTCGGCAGGGCCGCCGCCGATCTGCTCCCGGTCTCCGGCGCGCTGGAGCAGAGCTACGACGACTACGAGCTGTTCGACGCCTTCGGGCCCGGGCTCGACGGCCCGCTGACCGGGCGCACCGCCTACCCCACGGCGGGCCGGGCCGCGCTCTGCGAGCCCGGCCGCGAGCGGACCGACGTGCTGTGGTGGGCCTATCCGCTGGTCGGACCCGGGCCCGAGCGGCTCCTGGTGCTCGCCGCCGACGCGGCGCAGCTGCACCACGAGGCCGACGACGGCGGTCCCATCGAGCGGATAGCACCGGGCTTCGCCCTGCACACCGACTTCCCCGGAGCCGACGAACTGGCCGGGCGGCTGCCCGAGATCCTGCCCAGCATGAGCGTCGGCGAGAGCTCCCGCATCGTCTCCCAGGTCCTCGAACTTGGCTATCCCGTCCTGGAGTTCAGCCAGCACGACCGGGTGCCGGTGACGCCCGACTGGGGTGTGCCCCGGCGGGCCGAACACCGGCCCCGCGGGCGCCGCCACCCCATGGAACCGGTGACGCGGACCAGCCCGCCCTCGCCCGAGTTCGCGGCCGACCTCGAATACGCCGCGGTGCGCGAGCGGCTCGAATTCCTCAACGAGGTCAGCGGCCGCATCGGCTCCTCCCTCGACCTCTCCCGCACCATCCAGGAGGTCAGCGCCGCCGTCGTGCCGCGCTTCACCGACGTCGCGGGCACCTATCTGCGCGAGCAGGTCATCGCGGGCGAGGGCTTCCCCGACGGGCCGCCCGACGAGCGGACCCTGTGGCACCGGGTCGCCGTCGAGCACGTCGACGAGCCGGGCCGCTGGGACGACGTGGTGCCGGTCGGCGAGTCCATGCCGTTCCCCGCGCACACTCCCTTCTTCCAGTGCATGACCTCCGGCGAGCCCGTGCTCGTGCCCAGGATCAGCGAGCAGATGGGCACCGCCATCGCCTCGCAGTTCGAGAAGCGCGACATCCGGCCGCTCATCAACGGCCGCTCGATGCTGGTGGTTCCGCTCAAGGCGCGCAACGTGGTGCTCGGCTTCATGATCCTGCTGCGGCACGCCGAGCGGGCCGAGTTCAACGACATGGACCGCGTCACCGGGGCCGAACTGGCCGCGCGCGCCGGGCTCGTGCTCGACAACGCGCGCATGTACACCTACCAGGAAAGCGTCGCGGAGACGCTTCAGGACTCGATGCTGCCGCAGGTCACCCCGCGCATGGCGGGCTGCGACACGGCGACCCGCTACCTGCCCGGCACGTTGCTCGGCCGGGTCGGCGGCGACTGGTTCGACTCGATCAAACTGCCCGGCTCGCGCACCGCGCTCGTAGTCGGCGACGTCATGGGCCACGGCCTCAACTCGGCCGCCATGATGGGCCAGTTGCGTACCGCCGTGCAGACCATGGCCGCGCTCGACCTGCCGCCCGACCAGCTCCTGCGCAACCTCGACGACCTGGCGCAGCGCCTGGGCGAGCACTACCTCGCCACCTGCCTGTACGCCGTCTACGACCCCATCAGGGGCGAGCTCCTCATGGCCAACGCGGGCCATGTGCCGCCGGTGATCGTGCGGTCCGCGGACGGCCGCAGCGAACTCCTCGAACTGCCCACCGGCGCCCCGATCGGCGTCGGCGGGGTGCCGTTCGAGACGGCCCGCATCCGGGTCGCGCCCGGCGACCGCCTCGTCATGTGCACGGACGGGCTCGTCGAGGTGCGCGGCGAGGACATAGGCGTCGGCCTCGCCACGCTCTGCGAGTCGGCGGCGCACCCCGCCGCCTCCATGGACGACGCCTGCGACACGATCATCCGCTCCCTCAACACCCGGGGCGGGCGCAAGGACGACGTGGCCCTGCTCATGGCGCGGCTCAACGGCATCGCCCGCGAGGACGTGGCCGAGTGGCGGCTCGCCGCCGACCCCGCCGAGGTGGGCCGGGCCCGCCGCCTGGTCCGCGACCAGCTCGCGCGCTGGGGCCTGTCCGGCGTCGCGGAGACCGTCGAACTCCTGGTCAGCGAGGTCGTCACCAACGGCATCCGCCATGCGCACGGCCGCCGCGTCGAGCTGCGTCTGGTGCGGGCCGAGGCGCTCCTGTGCGAGGTGGTCGACGACGACCACACCCTGCCGTCGCTGCTGAGCGCGGGCCCGGACGACGAGGCGGGCCGGGGCCTTCGCGTGGTCAGCGCGCTCGCCCGGGAATGGGGCACCAGCCGCACCGGCGACGGCAAGACCGTCTGGTTCGACGTGGCACTGCCGCGCCCGGAGCGCCGCACGCGCTGAGGCCGCGGGCCGGGGGCCCGGCACGTTCGCCCGTAGGGCATCCCCAACTTCCGCCGGTCGAACGGCAGGTGAAGGTATGTGCGGGGGTGCTTGTCCGGCGTGCGCTCAGGCGGTAGACCGATCTTGACACTGTGCGGGCAGCCTGGGGAGTCGGTCATGAGCGTGACGAGTAGGTACAAGGACGCCTGGGAGGGTTTCTGGCGCGAGGCGCCCGACGAACCGGGCGCGGTCTTCTGGGACGCCGAACCGGCCCTGACGGCCGCCCGCCACCTGGCGCACTTCGGCGCCCGCGTCGACCGGCCCGAGCTGCCGCTGGTGGACCTCGGCTGCGGCAACGGCACCCAGACCCGCTATCTGGCGGGCCGCTTCCCGAAGGTGATCGGAACCGACCTGTCCCTGGCCGCCGTCGAGCACGCCCGGCGCCAAGTGCCGTCGGACGAGGCCGAGTTCGAGCAGCTCGACGCCACCGACACGAAGGCCGTACACGAGCTGCACGCCCGCCTCGGCGACGCCAACGTGTACGTGCGGGGCGTCCTGCACCAGTGCGAGGCCGACGACCGCCAGCCCGTGGCCGACGCCATCGCCACCCTGCTCGGCGCGCACGGCCGGGCCTGCGTGGTCGAGCTCGCCGAGGCGGCGAAGCCGGTCCTGATGGGGCTCGCGCAGAGCCCCGAGGGCCCGCCGCCCAAGCTCCGCCCGGTCTTCGCGCACGGCATCGCACCGGGCGAGGTGTCCGACAGCGCGCTCGTGGACCTGCTCACGACCGCCGGTCTGACCGTGCTCGCCGACGGCGAACTCCCGCTCACCACCACGGAGTACGACCCCGACGGACGCCGCATCGAGCTGCCGTCCAGATGGCTGGTCCTGGGCCCGCGGGGAAGCGACGGCGCCCCGGCGCGGTGACGCCGCGCGCGTCCACCCGGGGGCGGCCCAACTTCACCTGCGTGCGGAGCAACGCAATGCGCCCGGCCTCCCTCTTCCCGGACGAGCAACCCCGAGAGGGAGCCGGGCCGGCCCCCGCGAGAAGGAGCACCGTGTTCCGCACAGCAGCCCGCGCCGTGGCCGTCGCCGGTCTGGCCCTGCCGCTCCTGGCGGCCGGACCCGGCGCGGCCGTCGCGGACGGGGGCGCGCCCGCGCCCGGCGCGAGCCCCGCCGGGCCGCACCTGACGTTCGACTGGGACAAGGTCGAGGTGGGCGGCTGGGCCGGGGTCGCCATCACCGGCATGCCCCCGGGCTGGGACGCGGTGACCGTCACCTCGCCCGCCCTGACCGCTCCGGTCCGCCTCACCCCCAAGAAGGCGGGCGCCCGCGAGTCGCGCCGGTTCCCCGAATCGGACGGCGAGGACGTGCGCGGCGACATCGCGCCCGGCAGCTACCCGGTGACCGCCACCCGTGACGGCCGCACCGTGGCGAGCGCCCGGCTGACGGTCACGCCGCAGGCACCCGCGCTCATCAGCCGTTTCGTGGCCGGTCCCAAGGGGGGCAACCTGGGCGGCGCCGACTCCACACCCCGCGTGACCGTACGGCCGGGCAGCGAGATCGTCGTGCTGCTCGCCGACCACAGCCCCGTCCCCGACGAGGACACCCTCACCGTCCGGTCCAGGGCGTTCGAGGCGCCCATGACCATCAGCACCGACGACGAGGACGACGACCCCGGCTGCAAGTGCGACGACGGAGCCACCGTGTACACGGGGCACACCACGGTGCGCGGCGACCTCCCGGCGGGGTCCTATCCGATCACGGTCGTCAGCCACGAGGGGAACCACACCAGTACCGCGCGCCTGCGGGTCGGCGGCAAACCTCTCGCGCACCACGGGAGTTGGCTGACCGCGGGGGCCGCGGCGCTGGCGCTGACCGGCGTCCTCGCGCTGGGCCTGCGCCACCGTCTGCGCCGTCGGCGGCGCTGACAGCGCGTCGGCGTCAGTGCGGGATGCCGCTGAGGGTGAAGGTGGCGCCGTCGGGGTCGCTGAGGCGGACCCAGGGGCCGGTGGGCGAGGTCCCGTCGGCGAGCACGGTCGCGCCGTGCGCGCGGGCCTGGTCGGCGTGGTGGTGCGGGTCCTTGACGGCGAAGTGGGTGTGCCAGTGGGGCCGCAGACTGGGGTCGGGGGCGGCCTCGACGGCGCCGGAGGTGAGGCGGGCCACGATGTGCCCGGCGTGGCGCAGCACGACCTCGTCGTGTTCGTACTGGACGTCGCAGCAGCCGGGGCGGTCGCAGGCCCAGTCGAGGACCTCGCCGTAGAAGATCGCCGCGTCGAAGGCGTCGCGGGTGTGCAGCCGGGTCCAGGCGGGCGCGGTGTCGCGCCAGGATTCCCAGTTGGACACGAGGTGGCCCTGCCAGATCCCGAAGACGGCGCCGTCCCGGTCGGCGGCGAGCGCTCCGCGTCCCGTGTGCAGGGCGACCGGTCCGACGGCGACCGTGGCGCCGCGCTCGCGGATCCGGGCGGCGGTGAGGTCGGCATCCTCCACCGCGAAGTACGGCGTCCACGCCACGGCCACCTGGAGGGCCGGGGCGAGCGCTCCGATTCCGGCGACGGGGACTCCGTCCGCGAGGGCGACGCGGAACTCCTCGCCCAGGGACCCGGCGCGGAAAGTCCAGCCCATCACCGCGCCGTAGAAGTCGAGCGCGGCGTGCAGGTCGCGGGCCATCAGGCTCACCCAGCACGGCGCGCCGCACACGGCGGCGCTCGCAGCGGCGGCGCCGCGTCGCTCCGCCGTGGTGTCGGGATCACTCGGTGACGGCGTCACGAAAACCCTCGCTCTCAGGAATTCGGCATACCGGCACATAGACCCCGCCATTGTCCCGCCCTCCACTCGCGCCCGCCATCCGGGAGCCGTCCGGAGCGCGGGTCAGCGGTCGGGATCGCAGCTCTCCCGGCGCCGCCCGATCGTGATCAGGGCGGCCATGAGGGCCTCGTCGTCGTCCCGCGCCGCCACGTGCACGGCGCCCTCTTCGAGGACCGCGTCCAGCTCGGGCAGTCCGGCCGTGGCCGGGGTGGTCCGCAGGATGACACCGCTGGGGGGAGTCAGCGTGCGCAGGCCCGTGAACAGGGCGACCGGATCGCCGTCGCCGTTCATGCTCGGGTCGAGGACGGTGAGGTCCGGCAGCAGAACCCGGGCCTGGGCCAGGGCGTGCCGGGGGCTCGGGGTGTGCGAGACGACGCGGAAGTGCGGGTTGCGATGGATGAGTTCGCGCAGCGCGGAGGCTTCCTCGTCGGTGGCTACGAGCAGGACGGTCATCACGCTTCCAGCATGGCCGCACCTGCCCGGAGCAGCCACGCGAGGACCGGTTCCGCCCCGGCGTCAGCCGAGCGCGGCCCGCGCGAGGATCCGGGCGGTCTCCCGCCCGGCCCGCAGCGCGGCGGGGTCGGTGGCGGGCACGCAGTGGCCGAGCTCCGGGTCGTACGTGGTCATGATGATGCCCGCGTGATCGGTCTCCGCCTCGTGCAGGTGCGCGGCCCGCTGCCGCTCGACGAGCGCGGCGTGGAAGTCGCGGGAGTGGTGGCTGGCGACGGCCGTGTCCGCCGTGCCATGGACGAGGACGACGGGCACCGCGCAGGCGGGCGCCTCGGCCAGGTCCTCCAGCGGGACGGTGCCCGTGCTGCGGGCGGGGCGCCCGTACAGGCCGGCGATGCCGACGACCGCTCGCGGGGGCGGTCCGCCCACGAGGTCCGGGCGCAGCGCCGTGCCGACGGCGGCGCCCGCCCCCGCCGACCAGCCGGCCACGACGAGACGCTCCGGGTCGGCGCCGAACGCGGCCGCGTTCTCCCGTACGTACCGCAGCGAGGCCGTGAGGTGGGCGCGGCCGCCGTCGGGGGCGTCCGAGCGCCAGTCTGGCACGAACACGGCCGGCCCGTGCGCGGCCGTCTCCTCGGCCAGGGGGCCGACCTCGAACCGGGTGTCGGGACCCATGCCGTGCCAGAGCAGCACGGCCGGGACGGTCGCCGGGGCGCCCTCGGGCCGGTACACGTCCAGGAGTCGGGGCGCGGATCCATCCGGTGCGGTGTAGGGGACGGTGCTGATCGGCATGGCGGTCCTCGGGTCACGGTGCTGAAGTGGCCCTCACCGTAACCGGCTCCCTCGACGCCGGAGGCGGGGCGCCCGGGCCGCGGGCCCCGTCCGTGTGCCGGGACCGCGGATGCCCGGAAGGGACGAAGGGGGAAATGCACCTGAATGCCATGGATCACCGATTGTTCCCATAACTACCTTCGCTTGTCCGGGAGTTGGCCCCCGGGTGGGGCGACGGACGCGGCCGACCGGATACGGTGCTGGTGTGCTGATCAAGGGCGAGGGACCGGGGACGGCGTTGCTGCTGGCGGCCGCTCCGGCGAACAAGGGCCGTCTCGTCGACGCCGCGTCCGTCCTGCCGGGCCTCGCCGCGGTCGACCCGGGCGTGCTCGCCGGTACCGCGGCGGCCACCGTCGTCGAACTCGCCGATCCGGTCGACCCGCAGACCGTGCTGACCCGGATCCGGGCCGTGGCCGCCACGCCGGGGCCGGTCTCGGTGTACCTGGCGGGCCAGGTGCACCTGGATGCCAAGCAGGGCCTGCCGCATGTCGCGCTCGCCCGCACCACACCGGCGGCCCTGCGCTACACGGCTCTGCCGTGGGCGTGGCTGGCGCACCAGTTCCAGGTGCGGCGGCCCGGCACCACCACGGTGGTGGTCGACCTGGTCGCGGACGCGGCGGCCTGGCAGCGGCTGCGGCAGGAGGGCCTCGGCCTCGGGCCGGGCGTCCGCCTGTACGGCCGGGTGACCGGGCCCGCGCCGCGCCGGGGGGTGGCCGCGCCCGACTACCTGAAGGTGTACGCCGAGGTGTGGCGCGGCGGCGCCCGGCCGACCCTCGCACAGCTCCACGCCTACGCCGCGGACCAGGTGGGCCCGGGCGACGCGCTCTTCCTGGCCGCGGACGGGTCGGCCCCCGAGACCGCCCCTCATCCGCGGCACTCCGCGCCGCCCGTCGCGGCCGGGCCCGGCGCCGATCCGCATCCGGCGATCCTGGCCGCCGCCGCCGCGGGGCGCCACGGCGAGGCCGCCTCGATGGCCGCGATGTGGGAGAGCGAGGCGCTGCGGGCGCACGGGCCGGGTTCCCTCGAAGCCATCCACTGGCTGGAGGTCCGCGCCGATCTGGCCCGGCTCGCCGGAGAACCGGCCCGCTCCTGCGAGGGGTGGATGGCCTCCGCCCAGGCCCGGCTCGCCCGCGGGCAGACCACGGACGACGCCGACGTCCAGGCGGCCGTCGACCGCGCCCACCACCAGTGGGAGCAGCTGCGCGACCCGGAACGCGCCCGGTCGCTCGCCCCGGCCCTGGTCGCGCTGCGCCGACAGGTCCCCGGACGACAGCGCGGCGCGCTGGACGCGGTACGGCGGCGCCTGGAACACCTGCACGCCGTACCAGCCGCCGGGCGCTAGCGCGGCGGCACTTCAGAAGGCGCAGCTATCGGCGGCGTCGCAGCCGCCGCAGGCGTTCGTTCCAGCGGCCCGTCGCCTGTCCGCCCGGCTCCTTAGCGAGGCGCAGCCATCGGCGGCGTCGAACCGCCACAGCCGTTCGTCCCATCGTCCCGTCGCTAGTCCGCCCGGCTCTTCGCGCGGCGCAGCTACTGGCGGCGCCGAACCGCCGCCGTTGTTCGCCCCAGCGGCGCGTCACCCGCTCGGCCCGGCTCCTTCGCGAGGCGCAGCTACCGGCGGCGTCGCAGCCGCCGCAGGCGTTCCTCCCAGCGGCCCGTCACCCGTCCGGCCGCCCAGATCCGGGCCGCCAGCCGGGCCGCCCACCCAGCCCTGCGGGCCCGTGCGCGGACCGCGCCGCGCCGTGCGGAGACGCGGATGCTGTGTGTGCTCCGACTGCCCATGCGTCCAGGGTGGTCCGCCCGCGCGGCTCCCGCATGCCGAGCGCGGCGCTCAGGCTTGTGCCCGCCCGGTGTACGGCACGCGGCTGAGCTCGCGCGGCGGGGCGAGGGTGCCCCACTCGTCCCTGCCGAGCCGGGACAGCGGCCGCAGCAGGGTGATCTCGGGGTGGCCGTCGACCATGACCTCCTCGGAGACGACCGCGTGCACCACGCGGCCGAACACGACCGTCGAGTCGCCGATCCCGAGCGTGCTGTGCAGTTCGCACTCCAGGGCCACCGGCGACAGGGCCACCCGGGGCGGCTTCACCCGCAGGCTCGGCTCGGTGGCGAGCCCCACCTCCGCGAACTCGCTGACCCCGCGCGGGAAGTCGGTCGCCGTGTCGTTGATCTCCGCGTGGAGTGGCTCGGGCGCGAAGTTGACCACGAACTGCCCGGTCGCCTCGACGTTGCGGAGCGAGTCCTTGCGCCCCACCGAGGTGAACTGGACGACGGGCGGCGACACAGAGGAGATCGTGAAGAAGGAGTGCGGCGCGAGATTGGGCGTCCCGTCCGCGGTCACCGTCGACACCCAGGCGATGGGCCGCGGCACCACGGTCGCGGTGAGCAGTCGGTAGAAGTCGGTGCGGGACACGGCGGCGGGGTCGAAGTCGATGCGCATCCCGCCAGTATCCATCGGCCCCTTCGCGCCCTCGGACGGCTCTTCCGCCCCCGATGCCGGTCGCGACCGTCCCGCATGCGCGAACGTGGTCCGCGCACAAACGGCGGCGTGGAGCGGAAGCCGCACGCCCTCCCTCAACTCTGTTGATCTCCAACGTAGTTGGGGGAAACGCACACCCTCGGCCGAGTCGCACAGGAGGGCCGCCCCGGGCCGGACCTGCGCCCGGTCCGCGCGGCGGCCCGACGCGGGCAACGGGCGTCACAGGTATGGACCTCTGGTGGCCGCCCGGTGCCTGGCCCGGGCCGGGGGCGGCGGGTACCGTGGGGCGCCATGAAGATCCTCATCAGTGCGGACATGGAAGGCGCCACCGGAGTCACCTGGCCGGCCGACGTGCTGCCGGGTACGCCGCAGTGGGAGCGCTGCCGGGCGATGTTCACGTCCGACGTGAACGCGGCCGTGCTCGGTTTCCTCGACGGGGGCGCCGACGAGGTGCTCATCAACGAGGCGCACTGGTCCATGCGCAATCTGCTGCTCGAACGGCTCGACGAGCGGGCCCAGATGCTCACCGGCAAGCACAAGTCGCTCTCCATGGTCGAGGGGATCCAGCACGGCGACGTGGACGGCATCGCCTTCGTCGGCTACCACACGGGCGCCGGCACGGCGGGCGTGCTCGCCCACACCTACCTCGCCAACTCCATCACCGGGGTGTGGCTCAACGGCGTCCGCGCGAGCGAGGGGCTGCTCAACGCGCACGTCGTCGCCGAGTACGGGGTGCCCGTGGTCCTGGTGACCGGCGACGACCTCACCTGTGCCGACGCCGAGGGGTACGCGCCGGACGCCCGCAAGGTGGCCGTCAAGGACCACGTCTCGCGGTACGCGGCGGTGTGCCGCACCCCGGCGCGTACCGCCGGTGACATCCGGGCGGCGGCGAAGGAGGCGGCCGCCCTCGCGCGCCGGACCGAGCCCGTGGACGGCGGGCCGTTCACCGTGGAGATCGAGTTCGACGCGGAGCACCTGGCCGACGCGGCCACGGTGGTGCCCGGCGTGGCGCGTACGGGTGAACGGCGCGTCTCTTACACCAGTTTGACGATGTATGAGGGCATTCGCTCCTTCAAGGCGGTCACGACGATCGTCTCGTCCGCGGTGGAGGAGCAGTATGGCTGAGGTGGAGACGGCCGATCAGGTGGCGCTCGACGAGGTGGTGGCCTTCACCTCCGAGCTGATCCGGATCGACACCAGCAACCGGGGCGGCGGCGACTGCCGGGAGCGACCGGCCGCCGAGTACGTGGCCGAGCGGCTCGCCGCCGCGGGCCTCGAACCCCACCTCCTCGAGCGCACCGAGGGACGCACCAACGTGGTCGCCCGGATCGCGGGCACCGACCCGGCGGCGGATGCCCTCCTGGTGCACGGGCACCTGGACGTGGTGCCCGCCGAGGCCGCCGACTGGAGCGTGCACCCCTTCTCCGGCGAAGTCGCCGACGGAGTGGTGTGGGGCCGGGGCGCGGTCGACATGAAGAACATGGACGCGATGGTCCTGGCGGTCGTACGGGCCTGGGCCCGGCACGGGGTGCGCCCCCGGCGGGACATCGTCCTCGCGTACACCGCCGACGAGGAGGCCAGCGCGATCGACGGCTCCGGCTTCCTCGCCGACCACCATCCCGAGCTGTTCGAGGGGTGCACCGAGGGGATCAGCGAGTCGGGCGGGGTCACCTTCCACGCCGGACCGGGCATGGAGATCTACCCGATCGGCGCGGGGGAGCGCGGCACCGCCTGGCTCCGGCTCACCGCGCACGGCCGCGCGGGCCACGGCTCCAAGGTGAACCGCGCCAACGCGGTCAGCCGGCTCGCCGCCGCCATCGTCCGCATCGGCGAGCACGAGTGGCCGGTCAGGATCACCCCCACCGTCCGCGCCTGCCTGAGGGAACTCGCGGCCCTGCACGGCATCGACGCCGACCCCGACGCCGAGGGGTTCGACGCCGACGAACTGCTCGGCAAGCTCGGCCCCGCCGCGGCACTGGTCGAGCCGGTGATCCGCAACAGCGCCAACCCGACGATGCTGGAGGCCGGTTACAAGGTCAACGTCATCCCGGGCCACGCGACCGCGTACGTGGACGGGCGGATCGTGCCCGGCGGCGAGGCCGAGTTCCGCACCACGATGGACCAGTTGACCGGGCCCGACGTCGACTGGGACTTCCACCACGGCGAGGTCGCGCTCCAGGCGCCGGTCGACTCACCCACGTACCTGCGGCTGAAGGCCGCCATCGAGCGGTTCGCGCCGGAGGGGCACGTGGTGCCGTACTGCATGTCGGGCGGCACCGACGCCAAGCAGTTCTCGCGGCTCGGCATCACCGGCTACGGCTTCGCGCCGCTGCGGATGCCGGCCGGTCTCGACTACCAGGCGCTGTTCCACGGCGTCGACGAACGGGTGCCCGTGGACGCGCTGCACTTCGGCGTCAGGGTCCTCGACCACTATCTGCGGTCCGCATAGGGAGAGTTGGAAGATGGTGCCCACGGGGCCTTACGGAAGCTGGCCGTCACCGATCGACGCGGCCCTGGCCGCCTCCCACGACGGCTACGCCGACCACGTCGCCGCCGTCGGCGACGACCTGTGGTGGACGGAGGCGCGCCCCACCGAGGGCGGCAGGCGGGTCCTGGTGTGCCGCCGGCCCGAGGGCGAGGCGCAGCCGGTCCTGCCCGAGCCGTGGAACGTGCGCAGCCGGGTGATGGAGTACGGCGGGCGCCCCTGGGACGGCGCCGACCGGGGCGCCGAGGGCCCCCTCGTCGTCTTCGTCCACTTCCCCGACCAGCGGCTCTACGCCTACGAGCCGAACGCGACCGCGGCGCCGCGGCCGCTCACCCCGCTGTCCGCCGTCGGCGGGGGACTGCGCTGGGTCGACCCCCGCATCGACCTGGAGCGGGGCGAAGTGTGGTGCGTCCTGGAGGAGTTCACCGGCGAGGGCCCCACCGACGTGCGCCGCGTCGTCGCGGCCGTGCCGCTGGACGGATCGGCCGCCGAAGACCGGGGCGCCGTCCGGGAGTTGAGCGACGGCCGGCACCGCTTCGTCACCGGCCCGCGGCTCTCGCCCGACGGCGGCCGAGCCGCCTGGATCGGCTGGGACCACCCGAGGATGCCGTGGGACGGCACCGAGCTGATCGTCGCCGACGTCGGCGAGGACGGCGACCTCAGCCGGGCCCGGACGGTGGCGGGCGGACCCGAGGAGTCCATCGCGCAGGCCGACTGGTCCGCCGACGGACAGCTCCTGTTCGCCTCCGACCGCAGCGGCTGGTGGAACCTGTACCGCGCGGACCCCGCCGGGGGCGAGGCCGTCGCGCTGTGCCCGCGCGAGGAGGAGTTCGCCGGGCCCCTCTGGCTGGTCGGGCGGCGGTGGTTCCAGCCGCTGGAGAGCGGCCTGGTCGCCGTCGTGCACGGCAAGGGCGCCACCACGCTCGGCATACTCGACCCCGAGAGCGGCGAACTCGTCGACACCGCCGGGCCCTGGACGCAGTGGAGCGCGACCCTCGCCGCGCACGGCAGCCGCGTCGTGGGCGTGGCCGCGAGCCCGCGCACCGCCTACGAACTCGTCGAGCTGGACACCGCCACCGGCCGCGCCCGCGTGATCGGCTGCGGACACGCCGACGCGGTGGACCCGGCGTACTACCCCGAGCCGCTGATCCGCACCTACACCGGCCCCGGCGGCCGGGACATCCACGCCCACGTCTACCCGCCGCACAACCCCGACCGGATCGCCCCCGCCGACGAGCTGCCGCCCTATGTGATCTGGGTGCACGGCGGCCCGACCAGTAACGTCTCCCTCGTACTCGACCTGGAGACCGCCTACTTCACCTCACGCGGCATCGGCGTCGTCAAGGTCGACTACGGCGGCTCCACCGGCTACGGCCGCGCCTACCGCAACCGGCTGCGCGAGCAGTGGGGCGTCGTCGACGTGGAGGACTGCGCGGCCGTCGCCCGCGCCCTGGCCGACGAGGGCACCGCCGATGCGCGCCGCCTCGCGATCCGCGGCGGCAGCGCCGGAGGCTGGACCACCGCCGCCTCCCTCGCCACCACCGACGTGTACGCCTGCGGCACCATCAGCTACCCCGTCCTCGACCTCACGAGCTGGCTCGACACCACCCACGACTTCGAGTCGCACTATCTGGAGAGCCTCGTCGGGCCGCACGCAGAATTGCCCGGCCGCTACCTCGAACGCTCCCCGGGCCGGCACGCCGACCGCATCACCGCGCCGTTCCTGCTGCTCCAGGGGCTCGACGACGCGATCTGCCCGCCCGCGCAGTGCGAGGACTTCCTGGAGAAGATGGCCGGGCGCGGCATCCCGCACGCCTACCTCACCTTCGAGGGCGAAGGGCACGGCTTCCGCCGCGCCGACACGATGGTCCGCGCGCTGGAGGCCGAACTCTCCCTGTACGCACAGGTGTTCGCGATCGACCGGACCGACATCCCGCTCCTGGAGCTCGGCAGGTGAGCGCCGTCGAACTGACCCGGCCGCCCCGGTTGCGGCCCGGCGCCAGGATCGCCGTGGTCGCCCCCAGCGGCCCCGTCGTGGAAGAGCGGCTCCAGGCCGGGCTCGACATCCTGCGTGGCTGGGACCTCGACGCGGTGGCCGCGCCACAAGTCACCGCCAGGCATGGGGAGTTCAGGTATCTGGCGGGCGAGGACGAGGCGCGGGCGCGCGCCTTCCAGCAGGCCTGGTGCGATCCCGTTGTGGACGCCGTGATGTGCGCCCGCGGCGGCTACGGTGTCCAGCGCATGGTCGACCTCCTCGACTGGAACGCGCTGCGTACGGCCGGACCCAAGGTGCTCGTCGGCTACAGCGATGTGACCGCCCTGCACGAGGCGTTCGCCGTCCGCTTGGGCCTCGTCACCCTGCACGGCCCGATGACCTCCGCGCTCGCCTTCCTCAAGGACACCACCACCCAGGAGTCCCTGCGCACCACGCTCTTCGAGCCCGAGGCCGCGATGACCCTCGGCCTGCCCGGTGCCCGCGCCATGGTGCCCGGCCGCGCCCGGGGCGTCACTCTCGGGGGCTGCCTGTCCCTGCTCGCGGCCGATCTCGCCACCCCGCACGCCCGGCCGGGCGCCGCGGGCGGGCTGCTCCTGCTCGAGGACCGGGGCGAGGAGGACTACCGCATCGACCGCGTTCTGACCCAACTCCTGCGCGCGGGCTGGCTGGAGGGTGTCACCGGCGTCGCCCTCGGCTCCTGGCAGGAGTGCGGCCCGTACGAGGAACGGGTGCGTCCCGTGCTGTACGAACGCCTGGGCCGGCTCGGCGTGCCCGTCGTGGAGAACCTCGGCTTCGGCCACTGCGACGCCGCGCTCACCATGCCGCTGGGGGTCCCCGCGGTCCTGGACGCCGAGCGCGGCACGCTCACCCTGGAGAAGCCCGCACTGGCGTGAAATCCCCTGCGGTGGAACGCACCTGACGGGGTGTGAAAAGAGGCAGACCCTCACGGGCGGCCCGCCATTCACACCTCGCGAGCCCGCCGAAAGCGCCGAACCATCCGTGTCACAGGCGTTGACGCGGAAGTTTCACGTGTCACAGCATGAGGTCGCACCCGGGCCTACCGACAGGTAGGCCCGCCTCGCCGTGGAGGACGCCGTGACCCGTCGCCGTACCGTGTCCAGGATCCGCAAGCCGCTGGCCGGCGCACTCGGCGCGGCGCTCGCCGTACCGCTGCTCGCGGCCGCACCGGCCGCCGCGTCACCGGGCCAGAGCGCGCCCGGCGGTCAAGTCGCCGTCACCGCACTGAAGTTCACGGTCAGAGCCGGCGGACGGACCTGCGCCATCGACGCCGATCTCTACCGCCCCGCCGGAGTCGACAAGGCCCACCCGGCGCCCGCGGTGCTCACCACCAACGGCTTCGGCGGCAGCAAGTCGGACGGCTCGACCAACGCCACCGCGAAGGCGTTCGCCACCCGGGGCTATGTCGCCCTCGCCTACTCGGGGCTCGGCTTCGGCAAGTCGGGCTGCCTCATCTCCCTCGACGACCCGGCGATCGACGCCCACGCGGCGTCCCGGCTCGTCGACTTCCTGGCCGGGACCCGGGCCGCGGACGACGGCACCCGCATCGACTACGTCACCCAGGACCGCCCGGGCGACCCCCGCGTCGGCATGATCGGCGGCTCCTACAGAGGCGCCATCCAGATGGCCACCGCCGCCGTCGACCACCGCGTCGACGCCCTCGTCCCGATGATCACCTGGAACGACCTGTCGTACGCGCTCGACCCGAACAACGCGGCCGACCGCAAGGTGCCCGGCGCCTTCAAGTGGCAGTGGACCAACGGGTTCTACCTCATAGGCGAGAGCCAGCCCATCACGCTGCCGAACCTGGACCCGTCCCGCTGGGGCACGCTCGGCTGCGCGCACTTCGTGCCGGACGCGTGCCGGACCATCGGGCTGCTCAACTCAGGCAGCTACCCGGCCGCCCCCACCGCCGCGATGCTGCGCTACGCCCGCGGCGTCTCCCCGGTCAGCTACCTGGACCGGGTCGAGGCGCCCACCCTGCTCATCCAGGGCCAGACCGACAGCCTCTTCAACCTCAACGAGGCGACGGCGACGTACCACGCGCTGAAGGAGAACGGCACCACCACCAGGATGATCTGGCAGTCCTGGGGCCACAGCGGAGGACAGGCGCCCGGTGAACTCAACCTGGCCCAGGGCAACCTGGAGACCAGCTACACCGGCAAGCGCATCCTGGCCTGGTTCGACCGCTACCTGCGCCAGCACAAGCACACCGACACCGGCCCGGCCTTCGCCTACTACCGCGACTGGCGGAGCGGCTACGGCGAGGCGTCCAAGGTCCCGCCGCTCTCGCGCCAGCTGTACCTCTCCGGCGACGGCAAGCTCGTCGACAACCGGGCGAAGGTGGCACGCGGCAGCCGCACGTACACCAACTGGGCGGTCCCGACGAGCCATTCGGAGAGCTCGCTCGCGGGCATGATCGGCCTGCCCGACCCGGCACCCTACGACACCCCGGGGACCTACCTCGGCTGGGACACCGACGCCCTGAAGGCGCCCGTCGACGTGGTCGGCTCGGCGAGGGCCACCCTCAAGGTGTCCTCGCCCGCCGCGCGCCGCACGCAGAACTCCGGCGACGCCGCCGACAAGCTGGTCCTCTTCGCCAAGCTGTACGACGTGGCGCCCGACGGCACCAAGACGCTGGTGCGCCGCCTGGTCGCGCCGGTGCGGGTGCCGGACGTGACCAAGCCGTTCACCGTCGCCCTGCCCGGCATCGCGCACCGCTACGAGGCCGGGCACCGCATCGAGTTCGCCATCGCCGCGAGCGACGACGCCTACCTCGGCAACAAGGGCGTCAAACCGGTGACGGTGGTCAGCGCCCCCGGTGAGACGGGGACGCTCCAACTCCCGGTCGTCAGCGGGACGTTGAACTGATCGCCGCGTAACCGGGGCGCACGATCTCGTCGATGATGCGACGGCGCTCCGGCAACGAGAGGAACGCCGCCTCGACCGCGGCGACGGTGAACTCCTCGAAGACCTCCGGGCCGTAGCCGAAGGCGTCCGCCATGTGCTGGAACTCCTCGCTCATCGTCGTACCGGACACCAGGCGGTTGTCGGTGTTGAGCGTGACGGTGAAGCCGAGCCTGCGCAGCTCGTCGATCGGGTGCTTCTCGTAGGAGAGGGCGGCGCCGGTCTGGAGGTTGGAGGTCGGGCAGACCTCCAGGGCGATCCGGTTGTCCCGGACGTACGCGGCCAGGTGGCCCAGGGTGCCGTCGGCGGCGATGTCGTCGGTGATCCGCACGCCGTGCCCGATCCGCTCGGCCCCGCACACCTGGACCGCCTCGTGCACCGACTCGGCGCCCACGGCCTCGCCCGCGTGGATGGTGAAGTGGCAGTTGGCGCGCTTGAGGTGCTGGAAGGCAGGCAGGTGCGCGGCCGGCGGGTTGCCGATCTCGCCGCCCGCGATGTCGAAGCCCGCCACCCCGCGGTCGCGGTGGGCGACGGTGAGCTCGGCTATCTCCAGCGAACGCCGGGTGTGCCGCATGCCGGTCAGCAGGGCGCGGACGGTGATCGCCCCGCCGGTGCGGCGCTCGCCCTCGCGCAGCCCCTCGTTGACGGCGTCCACGACCTCGTCGAGGGTCAGACCGCCCTCCAGGTGCTGCTCGGGGGCGTAGCGCACCTCCGCGTAGACGACCCCGTCGGCCGCCAGGTCCTCGGCGCACTCGGCCGCGACGCGGTGCAGCGCCTCGCGGGTCTGCATCACCGCGCAGGTGTGGGCGAAGGTCTCCAGGTAGCGCTCCAGGGAGCCGGAGTCCGCGGCGTCGCGGAACCAGAGCGCGAGCTCGGCCGGGTCCTCGGTCGGCAGCGCGGCGTATCCGCAGGCGCGGGCCAGCTCGACGATGGTGGCGGGGCGCAGGCCGCCGTCGAGGTGGTCGTGGAGGACGGCCTTGGGGGCGCGGCGGATCCACTCGGCGGGGCTGACCGAAGCGGCGGCGGAAGGGTTGTCTGACAAGTGCATGAGGCGGGAGTGTACAGCGTGCCGCATCCCGCTCCCTCCGGGCGCCGTCAGGACTGGAGGACCAACAGCGCCGGGGCTCCCGTCGGCAGCATGTGCTTGGCGGCCATCACCGGAGTGCCCCCGACCCGGACGACCTGGGTGATCAGCACCGCCGGGGTGTCCGCCGGGCGCTCCAGCTGCTCGCCCCTGCGCCGGCCGAGCAGGGTCGCGCTCACCGCGCTGTGCGCGCTCAGCGCGACGCCCCGCGAGGACTGGGCGAGGACGGTGAGCATCGAGACGGCGGGCTCGGCGGACAGGGCCGCGCCGAATGCGGGGTGCAGCCGGTCCAGGACGTCCTCGGGGGCCGCCCACTCGTGGCTGAGGGCGACCGCGAGCGCCTCCCCGACCAGGACGGACTCCCAGAACCGCAGCTCGGACCCGGCGGGCGCGAGCAGGTGCTGGGCGGTGAAGTCGGTGGGCTCCTCCCGGCTGCGCAGCAGGGCCCGCACCCGGACCGGGCCCAGCAGGTCGTCGAGGGGCTGGAGCTGTTCGAAGCCGCGCCGGGGCGGGCGGTCGTTGACGGTCCTGCCCACCCCGCGCCGGACCGAGAGCAGCCCGTCCTCCTGGAGCAGGAGCAGCGCCTCGCGCAGGGCGGGACGGCTCACCCCGAGCTCGCCCGCGAGCTTCGGCTCGGAGGGCAGCGTGGAGCCCGGGGGATAGGTGCCGTCGTGGATCGCGTCCGCGATCCGCTCGTACAGCGCGACGACCGGCCTGCGCTGCTGCCCGCTCACTGCCATGAACCTGCCCCTCCACGTACCGGAAGGCCAGCATGCCCCGCCCCCACTTGTCTGACAAGGAGGCGCCCGGGGCTGCCCGCTCACCCGTACGGCCCGCTCAGGTGCCCCGGGCCGGGCCGGATCGGTCACGCTGGGCGCAAGGGAGCGGCGGCACCACGAGCGGAAGGGCCGGGTCATGAGCCCCAGGGACGAGTCGAGCAGTACGGGCAGGGCGGGCGGCGGCTTCACCCCGGCCAGGATCGGGATCCTCGTCCTCGCCGTCCTGGCGCTCGTCTTCATCTTCGAGAACACCCGACAGGTCAAGATCCGGCTGCTGATCCCCGAGGTCTCCATGCCCCTCTACCTCGCGCTGCTCGCGGTGTTCGTGGTGGGGCTCTGCTGCGGCGGCTACTTCATGAAGAGGCGGAGCAGGTGACGCGCGTGCGGGCCCGCGCCGCGACGGCGACGGCCGCTCTGGCCCTGGTGACCGCTGCCTCGACGGGCATCGCCCTCGCGGAGGAGGCCGTGGCGCCCCCGTCCATGCCCGCGTTCGTGGGCAAGGGCCTGATCCAGGTCTTCCACCAGCTCGACGCCCGGACGAAGCTCGACGTGGAGGACGTCGGAGGCGAGCACCGCACCGTGCTGTGGCCGTTCAACTGGAAGGTGTGCACGCAGCGTCCGGCCGCGGGCGCCGCCCTCGCCGGGCACACCCGCGTCAGCATCGACGTGGTGAAGAAGACCGAGCGGTGCCCGGCGGACTGAACCGTCGAAGATCAGTAGCCTGTGGCGATGCGAACTGAGGCCACCTTCCTTGCCGAGGGCCCCCGCGTGGGCATACGGAACTTCACCCACCAGGACGCCGAGGAGTTCACCGCGCTCGCCGCGGCGAGCCGCCCGCTGCACGCGCCCTGGCTCTTCCCGCCCGCCGACCCCGAGGCGTACGCGACCTACGCGGACCGCCTCATCACCGACCCCACCCGGCACGGCTTCCTGGTGTGCGAGCGGGGCGACGGCCGCATCGCCGGGTTCATCAACATCAACAACGTGGTGGAGGGCGCCTTCCAGAGCGGGGCGATCGGCTACGGCGCCTTCGCCCCGGCCGCCGGGCGCGGTCTGATGAGCGAGGGACTCGGCCTCGTTTTGCGATACGCCTTCACCACGCTCGGCCTGCACCGCCTGGAGGCCAACATCCAGCCCGCCAACGAGGCCTCCATCAGACTGGTCCGCCGCGCGGGCTTCCGCCTGGAGGGCTACTCGCCGGACTTCCTCCACATCGACGGCGCGTGGCGCGACCACGAACGGTGGGCGATCACCCGGGAGATGACGGAGCGGGGCGCCACCGCCTAGCGCCGGCCACCCTTGTAGTTGATCTTCATGGTGTCGAGGTCCGTCACCGTCGAGCGCAGATCGCGGAAGCCGTGCCCCAGCGCCGAGAGCGCGATCTGCGCCCTGTCCTCGGCGATCGCCGCGGCCATCTCCTCGCCGTCGGCGGCGTCCGAGACGACGGTGAAGCGCCACGAGAAGTGCTTCAGCGCCCGGTCGTAGGTGAGCGAGCCCTCCTCGGTGAACGTCATCGCGGTCAGGCCGTGGTCCTCGACCTCGGCGAGCAGCCGTGTGCGCGACCGCTCGCTCAGCCCGTCCCACACACCGCGCACGATGACCCGGTAGGTGTGCCGCTCGCTCATGTCCCGCTGTCCTTCCGTACCGCACGTCCCTTGCGGGTCGATCGTCGCCCACGGATCGGGAGGTGTCGATCGATATACCGCGGACCGGCCGCGACAGCCCGCCTCGTCCTGGCACCGTGCGCCGCCTCGGCGCGCACGACGGCGGGTGCCCCGTGCCGCCCCGCCACGGCCGGGAGTGCGGCCGGACGGCCACGGGGCCTTCAACGCGCGGGCCATCGCCCCGTACCCGCGCGGGCTCGCCGACCTCGTCGCCGCCGCCTTTGCGCAATCCTGACCCGGGGGGCCCCTGGCCGTTGTCAGTGCCTCGGTGTTCCATGGTCATCGGGGGATCGGCCGAAAGGGCTGCCGGGGCCCCGTACGAGGGAGTGAGGTTGCCTTGGCCACGACCGTGCGACGTGCCGTACTGACCCTGCCCGGCGCCCCGTTGGGCGAACCGAACCCCCTGCCCGCGCTGCGCCCGCGCGACGAACTGCACCGGCTCGACGACCGGGCGCGCGAAGGCCTCCCGCGCGACATGGCCCGCCAGATCGGCTACGAGCCGCTGGAGACCCTGCTGCCGGTGCGGATCCTCGACGGCTACGGGCGCCGGCGCGGCCCGGTCGACCTCGACACGATCGTCATCGAGAACGACCGGCTGCGCGCCACCGTCCTGCCGGGCCTCGGCGGCCGCGTCCACTCCCTGTTCCACAAGCCCACCGGCCGCGAACTGCTCTACACCAACCCGGTGTTCCAGCCCGCCGACTTCGCCCTCAACGGCGCCTGGTTCTCCGGCGGCATCGAGTGGAACATAGGCGCCACCGGCCACACCACCCTGTCCTGCGCGCCCGTCCACGCGGCTCGCGTCCCGGCGCCCGACGGCGGCGAGATGGTCCGCCTGTGGGAGTGGGAGCGGCTGCGCGACCTGCCGTTCCAGGTGGACCTCTGGCTTCCCGACGGCTCCGAATTCCTGTATGTGGGCGTGCGCATCCGCAATCCGCACGAGAGGACGGCGCCCGTCTACTGGTGGTCCAACATCGCCGTCGAGGAGGGCCCGCGCACCCGCGTCCTCGCCCCGGCCGACGAGGCCTGGCACTTCGGATACGAACGCACCCTGCGCCGGGTCCCGGTGCCCGAGTGGGACGGCGTCGACCGCACCTACCCGCCGCGCAGCGAGTACCCCGCCGACTACTTCTACGAGGTGCCCGACGGCGAGCGCCGCTGGATCGCCTCCCTCGACGAGAGCGGCCAGGGGCTCGTCCAGACCTCCACGGACACGCTGCGCGGCCGCAAGCTGTTCCTGTGGGGCTCGGGGCGCGGCGGCCGTCGCTGGCAGGAGTGGCTGACCGAACCGGGCACCGCCCGGTACGCCGAGATCCAGGCGGGCCTGGCCCGCACCCAGCTGGAACACGTGCCGCTCGACGCGGGCGGCGAGTTCGCGTGGCTGGAGGCGTACGGGCCGCTGGCCGCCGACCACGCCCTCGTGCACGGCGCCGACTGGGCGGCGGCCCGCGCGGAGACCGCCGGCCGCCTGGAGCGGGCCCTGCCGCGCGCGACGGTGGACGAGGCGTACGCGGCCTGGCGCCCGTTCGCCGACGCCGAGCCGGGCGAGAGCCTCGCCACCGGCTCGGGCTGGGGCGCCCTCGAAGTCCTGCGTACGGGAGCCAAGCTGCCCGGCACCCCCTTCCCCGAGCTGACGCTCGGTCAGGAGCAGCGGCCCTGGCTGGAGTTGCTGCACACCGGCGTCTTTCCGGAGCCGCGCAAGGTGGCCCCGCCGGGCCCGACCCTGGTCGCCCCGCACTGGCGCGACATGCTGGAGACGGCGCCCGCCGACCCGCTCACCGAGTACCACCTCGGCGTCGCCCAGTGGCACGCGGGCGACCGGGCCCAGGCCGTCCGCAGCTGGGAGCGGGGCCTGCCGCTCGCCCCGTCCCGCTGGCCGCTGCTGCGCTGCCTCGCCGTCGCCGACCAGCTCTCCGGCCACCCCAGCCGCGCCGCCGACCGCTATCTGGAGGCGTACGACGACTTCTGCGAGGAGCGCAGGGACGGCGAGCAGTGGACCGCCGCCGACGCCGCGCTCGGCCGCGAGGCCATCGAGGCGCTGCTCGCCGCCGAGCGCCCGGCGGACGCCCGCGGGGTGTGGGAGCGCCTGCGCCCGGCGGTGCGTGAGCGCGGCCGCTTCCGGCTGGTCGAGGCCCAGCTCCTCCTCGCCGAGGGCGACCGGGAGGCGGCCCGCGCCCTCTTCGACACGGGCTTCGAGGTCGCCGACCTGCGCGAGGGCGCGGAGACGTTGAACGAGGTGTGGTCCCGCCTCACGGACGCCCCGCTCCCGGACGCCTACGACTACCGCATGCGCCCGGGGGACTAGCGGGGCGGTCCTTCGGCAGCAGGCGCGGCCGTCCGCCTTCCGCCCGCCAGGCCCTTGGGCCCCCGCACAAGGGCCCTCGGACCGCCGCGAGGACCGGACCGGCGGGGCTTCAATGACAGGGGGGCAACGAGGCCGGGCGTACGGAGGTCCTGTCATGGCGGTCGTCGAGAAGCACGGCTACTGCACGCTGTGCAAGTCCCGCTGCGGCGCGGTCTTCACCGTCGAGGACGGCCGACTGACCGACGTCCGGCCGGACCCGGCCCATCCGACCGGCGCGGCCATGTGCCCCAAGGGGCGGTCCGCGCCGGAGATCGCGCACAGCACCCGCCGCCTGACCACCCCGCTGCGGCGCACCAACCCCAAGACCGATCCCGACCCCGGCTGGGTGGAGATCTCCTGGGACGAGGCCCTGGCCGAGATCGCCGAGAAGCTCGCCGCCATCGCCGCCGAGAGCGGCCCGGAGGCGGTCGCGTTCGCCGTCGCCACACCGAGCGGCACCGCCGTGTCGGACGCGACCGAGTGGATCGAGCGTTTCATACGCCACTTCGGGAGCCCCAACACCGTCTACAGCGCCGAGATCTGCAACTGGCACAAGGACTTCGCCCACGCGTTCACGTTCGGCGCACCGATCCCGCCGCCGGACTACGCCCACGCCGACCTGGCCCTGCTGTGGGGCTTCAACCCGGCCAGGACATGGCTCGCCCAGTCCGCCGCCGTCTCCGCCGCACAGGCCCGCGGGATGAAGCTGGCGGTCGTCGACCCGCGCCGCTCCACCAGCGCGCTGCGCGCCGACCACTGGCTGCGGGTGCGCCCCGGCACGGATGCCGCGCTCGCCCTGGGCCTGGCCCACCTGCTGATCCAACAGGGCACGTACGACGAGGAGTTCGTCCGCTCCTGGACCAACGGGCCGCTCCTCGTACGCCGCGACACCGGCCGGTTCCTGCGCGCGGGGGAGCTGGCCGGGGCGGCCGACGCCGAGGGGTTCGCGGTGCACGACCTGGACACCGGGCGGGCCGAGCCGTACGACACCCGCGCGGCGGCCGTCCGCCCGGAGCGCTTCGCGCTGTTCGGCGAGTTCCCGGTGCGGATGGCGGACGGGCGCATGGTGACCTGCGTCCCGGCGTTCCAGGAGTACGCGGACGCCTGCGCGCGGTGGCCGGTGGAGAAGGTGGCCCGCACCACCTGGATCCCGGAGCGCGAGATCCGCGAACTGGCCGCCGGGATCGGCGCCGCGCGGTCGGTGACGTACTACGGCTGGACGGGCGTCGGGCAGAGCGCGAACGCCTCCCAGACCGAGCGGGCCATCGCCACGCTGTACGCGCTGACCGGATCCTTCGACGCGGAGGGCGGCAACCACGTCGTGCCCCCGCCGCCGTACAACGCCGCCACGCACCCCGGCCAGTGCGCGCCCGGGCAGCGGGCCAAGGCGCTCGGCCTGGACCGGCATCCGCTGGGCCCGCCCGCCTCCGGCTACATCAACGCCGGTGACCTGTGCCGTGCCATCGAGGACCAACAGCCGTACGCGGTGCGGGCATTGGTCGGGTTCGGCTCCAACCTCGTGGTCGCCCAGCCGGACTCCGACCGCGTCGCCCACGCCCTGCGGCAGCTCGAATTCCAGGTGCACCTCGACCTGTTCGCCAACCCGACCAGCGCCACCGCCGACATCGTCCTGCCGGTCAACAGCGCCTACGAACGCGAGGCCCTGCGCTTCGGCTTCGAGACCGGCCACCGGGCCCAGGAGCACGTGCAGCTGCGGCCCAGGATGATCGAGCCGCAGGGCGAGTCCCGGTCGGACACCGAGGTCGTCTGCGAACTGGCCCGCCGGCTCGGCATGGGCGATCTGTTCTTCGACGGGGACATCGAGGCCGCCTGGAACTGGCAGCTGGAACCGCTCGGCCTGACCGTCGACGAACTCCGCGCCCGGCCCGGCGGCGTACGGGTGCCGCGCCCCCTCGCCCACCGCAAGTACGCCGCCGGGGACGGAGCGGGCGTCGCGGGCTTCACCACCCCCACCCGGCGCGTCGAGCTCTACTCCCAGCGCCTGCGCGACCACGGCTACCCGCCGGTGCCCGAACACCGCGACCCCGCACCCACCACCTCGGCCTTCCCGCTCGTGCTGACCTGCGCCAAGCACGGCTCCTTCGTGCACAGCCAGCACCGCTCCCTCACCTCCCTGCGCCGCCGCGCCACCGATCCGGCGGTGGATCTGCACCCCGCGACGGCGTCCGCGTACGGCATCGCCGAGGGCCAGTGGGCCGAGGTGTCCACCCGGCTCGGCTCGATCCGGCTGCGGGCCCGCTTCGACGACTCGCTGCATCCCTCGGTGGTGGTCGGCGAGTACGGCTGGTGGCAGGGCGCACCGGACCTCGGGCTGCCCGGCGCCGACCCGCTGCACGAGCACGGCCACAACTTCAACCGCCTGATCGACCACACGGACACCGACCCCCTCAGCGGTTCGGTCCCGCTGCGCTCCGCCGCCTGCCGCATCGCCCCGGCAGCCGACGACGCCCACTGGACGGGCACCCGGCCCTTCGTGGTGACCGCGCTCGCCTCCG
Organism: Streptomyces sp. NPDC045846; assembly: GCF_056431605.1. Taxonomy (NCBI): domain Bacteria; kingdom Bacillati; phylum Actinomycetota; class Actinomycetes; order Kitasatosporales; family Streptomycetaceae; genus Streptomyces; species Streptomyces sp. NPDC045846. The sequence goes on from NZ_JBWKKJ010000001.1 coordinate 298,874, forward strand.
AGGGGCCGGGTGTGCGCACGGTGCTCCTGGAGGCGGCGGACGGCGGCCCGCTGCCCGACTTCCGCCCCGGTCAGCACGTGACGGTACGCGCCGAGACCACGGAGACCATGAGCGGCGCCATCAACCCCCTTGCGCAGGGCCGGAGTTACTCGCTCACCGGACCGGCCCTCGCCCCCGTCCGCACCGCCTACGAGCTCGCCGTGCGCCACCTCCCCGACGGCGCCTTCTCCGGGTACGTCCACCGGACGCTGCGCGTCGGCGACCGGCTGCACCTCACCCGGCCGGGCGGCACGTTCGTGATCCCCACGCACACCGACGCCCCCGTGGTCCTGATCGCGGGCGGCATCGGCATCACGCCCTTCCTCGGCTACCTGGAGACCCTCGCCGCGACCGGCGGCACCGTCCCCGAGGTCGTCCTGCACTACGGCAACGCCAATTCCGCGGACCACCCCTTCCGCAGCAGAATCCGCCAACTGGCTTCCCAGCTGCCCCAGTTGAGCGTCATCGACCACTACACCGCTCCCGGGCCGGACGACGTCCTCGGCCGTGACCACGACCGGGAGGGCATCATCACCGCCCGCTCCGTGAGCAGGGACCTGATCGAGAGGCGGGCCCGGTTCTACCTGTGCGGCCCCGCCCTGATGCTCGACTCCCTGACGGCCGGGCTCGGTGCCCGCGGCGTCCCCGCCTTCGAGATCTTCAGCGAACGCTTCCGCGCCACGCCGAGCGAGGTCGCCGTGCCGGACGACGCGGCCTTCACCGTCACCTTCGCCCGCTCCGGCCGCACGGTGCGCTGGACCAAACCGGCCGGCACCCTGCTCACCACCGCCGAAGCCGCGGGACTCGCCCTGCCCAGCGGCTGCCGCGTAGGACAGTGCGAGAGCTGCGCCTGTTCCGTGCTGTCCGGCACGGCGGCCCACCTGGTGACGCCCGACGCGTCCCTGCCGGACACCTCGGTGCTGACCTGCCAGTCCATACCGACGTCCGACCTCGTGCTCGACGCGTAGCGGCAGGCCCCATCGTCACCCGGCACGGGTGCGGCCGGGCCGGTCGCGCGGGTTACAGTGCGCCTTTGGGAGCGGCTCCTGGGGAGGGGCCGCAGGGGAGGGACACGGATTCGTGGGAGATCAACTCAAGGCTGCCGCGGGGCAGTTGACGGCACAGTCGTGCCCGCGGTGCGGAGCGGACATTCCGCACGACGAGCGCTTCGTCCTGTGGTGCGCCGCATGTGACTGGAACGTCGACCCGGGCGGCGCGGAACCGGCCCGCGGCCGCTTCGAGACGGTGCAGCGCCGCCTGGCGCACCGCTACGGCGAGCAACTGCACGCCGAACTGCGTTCCGATCCCGGCACGGTGGCGGGGGCGGACCGCTCCGGGGTGATCGCCCGGGCCGTCGCGCTGGCGGTCCACGCGGTCACGGCCGCTCTGCTGGTCGGCGCCATCCTGCTCGTCGTGCTCGGCTGGAACACCGTCGTCCAGCCCGTGGTCGGGGTGATCCTGCTGGTGGCCGCCGTCGCGCTGCGGCCGAGGTTCGGCAGGCTGCGCCCCGACGGACCGGTACTGAGCAGGGCCGACGCGCCCCGGCTCTACGCGCTGGTCGACGAGGTCGCCGCCGTGGTCGGCACCGAAGGCGTCGACACGATCGTCGTCGACGCGCGCTTCAACGCCGCCGTCGCCACCGTCGGCGTCCGGGGACAGCGGGTGCTGCGCATCGGCCTCGCGCTGTGGGAGGTCCTGGACCCGCAGGAGCGCGTCGCCCTCCTCGGCCACGAACTCGGCCACTACGCCAACGGCGACCCCCGCCGCGGCCGCCTCGTCGGCACCGCACTGACCTCGCTGTACACCTGGCTGTACTTCCTGACCCCGGTCCGCACCCCGCACCGGCGCCGGACCGTGCCGGAAATGCTGACCGACCTGGTGATGGACGTGCCGCGCTGGGCCGTGCACGGGGTCACCCTGCTCCTGGAACGGCTCACCCTGCGGGCCAAGCAGCGCGCCGAATACCTCGCCGACCGGGCCGCGGTCCGCGTCGGATCCGCCCCGGCGGCGACCGCCCTGATGGACCGGATGCTGATCGGCGACGCGATCGAGTCCGCGCTGCGCACCGAGTCCGTCCGCGCGCAGACCCGCATCGGCGGCGCCGAACCGCGGGCGGCGGCCGACGGCCTGTGGGAGCGGATCGCGCGGCGTGCCGCCACGGTGCCCGAGCGCGAGTACGAGCGGCTGCGCCGCGTCGCCGCGCTGCGGGGCCACAGCGTCGACTCCACGCATCCGCCGACCCATCTGCGCCGGGACCTCGTCGCGGCGGGGGAACCCGCGGCGGCGGCCGTCGTCATCGAGCCCTGCACGGACGCGGCGATCGCCGCCGAACTGGCCCCGGCCCGCGCGACCGTCGCCCGCACGGTCATCCGGGACCTGGCGGGCTGAACGCGGCCCTTCAGCGAGCCGGTTCAGTACGCCGGTTTGCGGTCGACGTACTCGAAGACCGAGCCGTCCGGGTGCACCGCGATCAGGTTGCGGCCCGCCGGTGTCGCGACGGGGCCTGCGATGACGCGGGCCCCGGCCTCGGTGAGCGTGGTGTGCGCGTCGTCGACGTCGTCGACCGCCACCGTCGCCGTCACCTTGCGCAGCACGTCGAGCTCCGCCTCGGGCCCGCTCATCAGCAGGAAGGCGCCGACGGCGGCGACGGACACACCGCCGCGGTCGAACCGGAGCGCACGACCACCGGTCACGCGCTCGTAGAAGACGATCGCGCTCTCCAGGTCGTCGACGCAGATGCGCAGCGTGGTGCCTAGAATCTCCATGGCCCGAAGCCTAGTTGGGGGAGATCGTCCACGGCAGCGGATCCGGGCGCCCGCCGGCCCCGGCCCCGCAGGAGGTGGGCGAGGGCGGCCGCCGGTCAGACGCGGCAGAGGATCTCGCCGTGCGGCACCATGAACCAGGCGTCGTCCCGCGCGCCCCACGTCCGCCACGCTTCACAGACGGCGGCCAGTTCGTCCGCCGTGGCGTGGCCGCCGTCGACCGCCAGGCCCGCGTACGAGGAGGCGACCGTACGGTCCGCCCACAGACCGCTCCACCAGGCGCGCTCGTCCTCGGTGGCGAAGCACCAGGTGCTCGCCGAGGCCCTGATGTCGTGGTAACCGGCTTGCAGGGCCCAGGACTTGAGGCGCCGACCGGCGTCCGGCTCGCCCCCGTTGGCGCGGGCCACGCGGTGGTACAGCTCCAGCCAGCCGTCCAGCGCGGGCACCTCGGGGAACCAGGTGAAGGCCCCGTAGTCGCTGTCGCGCACCGCGACGATCCCGCCGGGCCTGGTGACCCGGCGCATCTCACGCAGCGCCCGCACCGGGTCGCCGACGTGCTGGAGCACCTGGTGGGCGTGCACGACGCAGAACGTGTCGTCCGGGAAGTCCAGCGCGTGGACGTCCGCGACCGCGAAGGACATGTTGTCCAGACCGCGCTCCGCCGCGTGGGCGCGGGCCTGCTCGACGATGCCCGGCGCGCGGTCGACCGCCGTCACCTGCCCGTCCGGTACCAGCGCGGCGAGATCGGCGGAGATGGTGCCCGGCCCGCAGCCGATGTCCAGCACCCTCATGTGCGGCTTCAGCTCGCCGATGAGGTACGCGGCCGAGTTGGCGGCGGTCCGCCAGGTGTGCGAGCGCAGCACGGACTCGTGGTGGCCGTGCGTGTAGACGGCGGTCTCGCCCGGTGCGACCCGGGGCGTCTCCTGCGACATGAGCGGACTCCCTTTCCGAGAACTGACGGCTACCGCGCACCACGCGGTCGACCGGCCCGAGGCGCGGTGGCCGAGGCGCGGCGCGTCCGACAGAACGGTGAACTGCCCTGCTGGTGAGCCCACTTTAAAGCGGTCTCCCAGAGTATGAGATGGCCGTCTTGCGATATGGACAAGCGATGTCGGCTCCCGATGACTGCGGACGGACGGTCCGGGTACTCGGCCCGCATGGAAACGAACCTGCCGAACCTGCCGGAGCAGCTCTCCCAGGTCGTCCGGGACGCCATCAAGGACGAGCTGCGCGAACAGACCAGGAAACAGCGCCGAGCCGCGCGGATGTACGCGGGAGCCGGAGCGGCCGGGCTCTACGGAGGCGCCGCGCTCACCGCGTTCCTGCTGCTCGTCCTCGCGATGGCGCTGCCCTACTGGGCGGCCGCGCTGATCGTCGGCCTCCTGCTGGTGGGAGCCGCCGTCCTGCTGAGCCGCAGCGCCCGCGACAGCGGTGGCGGCGTGTCCGCGCACCCCGGATCCGAACCCCTGGAACCCGGCGTGCCGCCCGGCGCCCCCGTCATCCCGCCGATGGTGCCGCCGGGCGCCCCCGAACCGCCGCGCGGCCCGCTGGGCGCACCCCACGACCGCACGCGCTGACCCCGGGAAGTGAGTGACCGCGGCACCCGGGCAGCGGGGCCCGGGCGCCGACCGCGCCCGTCGAACGCCCCGCCCCCGCATCACCCCGCGCCCGCCGGACGGCACCGGAACGACCGTGCGGCCCGGCGGGCGCTGCCGTGCCCCGCGCCTGGCCGCATGTGACGCACTGTGCGCCCCCGCGGGTTTGATCCGCCGCGGGGCGGCTACCCGAAAGACCTACCACGCGAGGTGACATGGCCAGCAAACCGGAGAACCCACCCAAGACATCACCTGGGACGGTGGCGAAGAAGTCCGCCTCGGCATCCCGTGACGACGACGGCCTCCCGAGCGCGGTGGACGTCCTGCGGGGCGCCCGCGCCCAGCTGTCCGAACTCATCGGCATGCCCGCCGAGTCCGTCTCGTCCTTCGAACGCACCGACCAGGGATGGCAGTTGAAGATCGAGGTCCTCGAACTCTCCCGAGTCCCGGACACGATGAGTCTGCTCGCCTCCTACGAGGTCGAACTCGCCCCGGGCGGTGAACTCACCGGCTACCGGCGCCTGCGCAGGTACGAGCGCGGCCGGGCGGACCGCAACACCTGAGCCCGCCCGTCGGACCGGCGTGGCGCACCCACCCGACACAGCACCACAGCGAAACACCGACCAACCCATCAGAGGTCACGTGTCAGCCGACAGGTGCCAACCGTCCGCTGGCCGACGACCCAGGACCACAGACAAGGAGGGCCGGACGACATGACGGTTGTCCCGGCACAGCAAGGCGGCAGCGGCGGCACCAGCGGTTTGTACGACGTCCTGGAACTCGTTCTCGACCGCGGACTCGTGATCGACGCGTTCGTGCGTGTCTCCCTCGTCGGCATCGAGATCCTGAAGATCGACATACGCGTCGTGGTCGCCAGCGTCGACACCTATCTGCGCTTCGCCGAGGCGTGCAACCGCCTCGACCTGGAAGCGGGCCCGCACCGCAGCCCCGGACTGCCCGACCTGGTCGGCGAGATCACCGAGTCCGGCGCCCGCGGCAAGTCCAAGGGAGCGCTCTCAGGCGCCGCACAGACCATCTCCGACGCGTTCAAGGAAGCCCGTGAGGAGAGCGAACCGGAGCCGAGGCCGCGAGCCCGGCGCACCGCGTCGCGCCGGAAGGAGGAGCAGGAATGACCACGTACGTCTACGGCATCGCCCGCCGCACCCACGGACGGCTGCCGGAGCGGATGGGCGGGATCGGCGACCCGCCGTGCCCGGTCCGCACGGTCGCCCAGGGAGACCTGGTGGCGCTCGTCAGCGACGCCCCCGAGGAGCTCAGGCCCAAGCGCCGCGACCTGCTCGCGCACCAGAACGTACTCGCCGAGGCCGGGGCCGGCGGGCCGGTCCTGCCGATGCGGTTCGGCGGCGTCTCGCCCGACGACGACGCCGTACGGGCCGTGCTCGCCGAACACGAGAAGCGCTACCTGGAGCGCCTCGAAGCCCTCGACGGCAAGGTCGAGTACAACGTGAAGGCCACCCACGACGAGGAGGCCGTCCTCCACCAAGTCCTCGCCGAGAACGCCGAGTTGCGGGCCATGAGCGAGGCCAACCGCAAGGCCGGCGGCGGCACGTACGAACAGAAGCTGCGGCTCGGCGAGCGCATCGCGGCCGCCGTGCAGCAGCGCGAGGCGACCGACGCCGTCCTGGTGGAGCGCGCCCTGGAGGGCGCGGCCGAGGAACGGAGCCCCGGCCCCCAGTCCACCGGCTGGCTGGCCAACATCTCCTTCCTCGTCCCGCGCGATTCCACGGCCGAGTTCGTCGCCGCCGTGGACACCCTGCGCGAGCGCGCCCCCCACCTCGTCATCCAGGTCCACGGACCGCTGCCGCCCTACAGCTTCACGGAGTGAGACGTGGGTCTCCTCAAGGAGTTGCTGCTGCTTCCCGCGGCCCCCGTCCGTGGCACCTTCTGGGTGCTCGGGCAGGTGGCCGCGGAGGCGGAGCGGCAGTACTACGACCCCGCGACCGTGCGACGCGAACTCGCCCAGCTGGAACAGCGGTTGACCGACGGCGAGATCGACGAGGCCGAGTTCGACCGCCGAGAGGACGAACTCCTCGACCGCCTGGAACACCCGACCCGCGCCGCATCCGAACCACGGAGGAACTGATGGCGACCCCGGCACGATTCCCCGACGCCTACCCGCCCGACGGCAGTGGCGCCAACCTCGCCGACATTCTCGAACGTGTCCTCGACAAGGGAATCGTCATCGCCGGGGACATCCGCATCAACCTCCTCGACATCGAACTCCTCACCATCAAACTGCGGCTCATCGTCGCCTCCATCGACAAGGCGAAGGAAATGGGCATCGACTGGTGGGAGGACGACCCCGCCCTTTCCACCGGCGCCCGCCGCCGCGAAATGGCAAGGGAGAACGAGGAGTTGAAGGCCCGCATAGCCGCCCTCGAATCGGCGCGCGACGCCGGGACGCCAGGGACACAGAGCACCGAAAGGGAGCAAGGGGCGGTCCCCGATGCATGACATGAACGACGACGAGCTGCTGTACGTCTACGCCGTGACGCGCCCCTTCACGGGAGCGCTTCCCGACGGACCGCTCGGGCTCGACGGGCGGCCGCCCGGCCTCATCGAGCACCGCGGTCTGTGCGCCGCGGTGAGCCGCGTCCCCGCCGACGACTTCGGCGCCGTCCCGCTCAAGGCCCACCTGGAGGACCTGGACTGGCTCGGCCGCACCGCCCGCGGCCACCAGGCCGTGATCGCCGCGCTCGCCGAGATCACCTGCCCGCTGCCGCTCAGGCTCGCCACGGTGTGCCACGACGAGAACGGCGTGCGGCGCCTGCTCGACAACGGACGCGACCGCTTTATACCGGCCATCGAACGCCTCGACGGCCGCGTCGAATGGGGCGTCAAGGTCTACGCCCAGCCCGAACGCCAGGCGCCGGCACCGGAGGTGAAGGCGGCCACCGGGCGCGACTACCTGCGCCGGCGTCTGGGCCAGCGGCAGTCCCGCGACGAGACCTGGCGACGGGCCGGATCGCTGGCCCGCGCCCTGCACGCCGAGCTGTGCGACCGCGCCGAGGCCGCACGGCTCCACCGGCCCCAGAACGCCCAGCTGTCCGGCGAGCCCGGCGAGAACGTTCTCAACGCCGCCTACCTGGTCCCGCGCGAGCGGAGCGAGGAGTTCGTCGCGGCCGTGCGGGACTTCGCACCGCACATCACGGGCGTCCGCGTGGACCTCACCGGGCCGTGGGCGCCGTACTCCTTCGCCGGGGAAGCCGACGACGCCCAGGACCAGGAAGGCGCGAAGGCTCAGGAGGCCCAGGAAAGGGGGGAGAGGCTGTGAGCGGCGGCGCCGAAGCCCTCGCGCAGCGGGAGGTCGCCCTCGTCGACCTGCTCGACCGGCTGCTCGCCGGCGGCGTGGTCATCACGGGCGACCTGACGCTGCGCATCGCGGACGTGGATCTCGTACGCATCGACCTGAACGCGCTCGTGAGCTCGGTCAGCGCCCAAGTCCCCTCACCCTTCGCCGAGTTCGACGCGGACGAGAACACCGCGAACGGCGCCACCACGCACGAGTCCGACACGGACGATCGGGAGGAGCCGTCGCGATGAGCCAGCACACCACCCGGCACCACCAGGTGAACGGCACGCCCCCGCAGGCGGAGGAGCGCCCAAGCGAGGCGAAGGGAAGCGGAGCGCCGCGGCGGCGGGTGGAACTCGACCCCGACACGGTGGAGCGCGACCTCGCCCGGCTCGTCCTGACCGTCGTCGAGCTGCTGCGCCAGCTCATGGAGCGCCAGGCGCTGCGCCGCGTCGAGACCGGCGAACTCACCGAGGACCAGGAGGAGCGGATCGGGCTCACGCTGATGCTTCTGGAAAGCAGGATGAGCGAGCTGAGGTCGAAGTTCGGGCTGCGCCCGGAAGATCTCAACATCGACCTCGGCCCGCTCGGCCCCCTGCTTCCGAGGGAAGGTTCCTAGAATCCAGCAGCCCCCGGGTGTCCCAGAGAGGGGAACGCCGGTGGGGGCAACCAGTGGATCTCTAGCGGCCGACTACCACCGGTACCAGCGCGACCGGCCGGACGTCGTCGTGCTGCGCATCAGGAATCCGAGCAGCCACACGACGAGCACGACGATCGCGATCCACCACAGAACCTTGACCGCGAAGCCGAGACCGAACAGAAGAAGTGCGAGGAGCAGGACCAGCAGAATCGGGACCATGATGTGTACCTCCTGGCGTTCGAGTTCCCCTGAATTCCCGCCCTAAAGCCGGAAGTTGAAACGGGCCCGGCCGCCTCCGCCACCGGACCCGCCTCCCCGCGCAGGGGGCTCACGCGGCCCAGGGACGCACCGGCGGCCGGTAGACCGTCAGGGCCTCCGGAAGCTTGTCCAGGACCAACTCCTCGGGCGCCGCGGCCACTTCACCGTCGTACGCCAGCGACGTGCCCGGCGCGAGACCCGCCACCTTGAGGCGGGACATCCTGCGCGAGGCGTGGACGGGGGACCGGTTCAGGGGCCCGGCCAGAGCGGCCGCGAGGAGGCGGACGCCGGGCAGTCGGCCACCGCGCACCGCGCGCACGTCGAGCAGCCCGTCCGCGAGATCGAAGCGGCGCGCGGGAGCCGGTCCCAGACGCTGGTAGACGCAGTTCCCCGCGAACAGCAGCCACAGCTCGGGCCGGCTGCCGGCCGGATCCTTGGGCAACGGCCGCTCCCCGCGCAGCACCTCGTACGAGCCGAGAATGCCCGCCGCCCAGCTGCCGATCCGCGGCGACCAGCGTTCGCGCACCCGCACCAGCTCCGGATACACGCCGAGGCTGAACGTGTTGAGGAAGTACCCCGCCTTCGCACCCCCCGGGCCCGGCCGGAAGCGGCCGAGGTCCACCCGCACCGCGTCACCCGAGGCCAGCGCCCGGCAGGTGTCCTGGACCTCCTCGATGCCGAGGTCCAGGGCGAAGTGGTTCAGGGTGCCGCCGGGGAACACGGCGAGCGGCACACCGACGCGGGCCGCGACCGCCGCCGCCAGGTTCACGGTGCCGTCGCCGCCGCACACCCCGAGGACCCGGCCGCGGCCCGCCGCCTTCTCAAGGGCCTCCGGCAGGTCGTCCGGGTCGCACTCGACGACCTCGGCGAGCGGGAGCGCGGTGCGTATCAGCGCCGCCTTCGCGAGCGCGGTGCCGGAGCCGCGGTTGGCCACGACCACCAGGTCCTGGCCCGCGGGCAGCGCCGGAGCCTCGGCGTGCGGACGGCCGGGCGGCGGGAGCTGGGTGCGGGTCGGCACCAGCCCGCGGATCGCGAACGCGGCGCCCACCCCGAGCGCCGCGCCCGCCACCACGTCACCCGGATAGTGCACCCCGGTGTACACGCGCGACGCCGCCACCGAGAAGCCCACCGGCGCCAGGGCCGCGCCCCAGGCCCGCGACTCCAGGGCCACTCCGGCAACGAAGGCCGCGGCGGAGGCGGCGTGGCCCGAGGGGAACGACGTGGTGATCGGACTGCGCTTCAACTGCCGCACCAGCGGCACCGCGTCGAGCAGCGGGCGGGTCCGGCGCACCGTGCGCTTGGCCACGGTGTTCACGGTCAGCGAGGCCAGCGCCAGCGAGGCGACACCGCGCAGTGCCGCCCGGCGGGCCCGGGGCGAGCGGGTCGCGCCCATCGCGGTGGCCGTCGCGAACCACAGCGCACCGTGGTTGGCGGCCCGGCTCAGCCGGGGCAGCACGGCCTGAGCGGCCGGCCAGTGCTGGGTGGCGGCGAAGTGGAACAGCGCCTTGTCGCGGGCGCCGAGTCGCTTGTGCCAAGTCGAGTGCTTCATGGCGCGCGGGTACCCGGGCGCCCCGCGCCCAACCGGCCCCACCTGCGGCGCGGCTCGTCGCGATGCGCCCCTCCCGTCCCCCTTGTCGCGGAAAACGTGGGCGCCGGGACGCGGGCCGTAGTAATCCTGAGGAGTCCCACAGCCCTGCCCGCTGTCCTGTCCTTTCCTTCCTCTTCCCTGGAGTCGTCGATGGCCGTACGTCGTGTGGTGCCCAACATCCAGTCGGAGTCCGTGCGGGAGAACCGGGAGTTCTACGGACTGCTGGGGTTCGAGGAGGTCATGAACCACGGATGGATCATGACGCTCGCCTCACCGTCCAGCCCGGGAGCCCAGGTGAGCTTCATGGCCGCCGACAAGACCGCCCCGCTCACGCCCGACCTGAGCGTCGAGGTGGACGACGTGGACGCGGCCCACGCCCTCATGCGCGAGCGCGGGGCGGAGATCGTCCACCCGCTCCAGGACGAGGAGTGGGGAGTACGGCGCTTCTTCGTCCGCGACCCCAACGGCCGCGTGATCAACGTCCTCGGTCACCGCTGACGTTCCCGTCCTTAGGCGGCAGCCCCGTCCGCTTGAGGACCGCGCCGGGTACGGGGAGGGTGGGGGCATGGATGACAAGCGATCAGTACTGCGCCAGCATGCCGCCGCCCTCGACCTCTTCGGATCCCGTGTGCACGCCGTGCGGGAGGGGCAGTGGGACGCCCCGACCCCCTGCACGGACTGGAACGTACGGGAACTCGTCAACCACCTCGTCGCGGAACAGCTGTGGGTGGCGCCCCTGGTGGCCGAAGGCCGCACGATCGCCCAGGTCGGGTCGGCCTACGACGGCGACGTCCTCGGGGACGACCCCGTCGCGGCGTGGGACCGGGCCGCGAAGACGGCGCGCGAGGCCTTCGCCGCGGACGGAGCCCTGGACCGCACGGTGGACCTGTCCTACGGCCCGACCTCGGCGTCCGCGTACTGCTCGCAGATGATCACGGACGCGGTCGTGCACGCCTGGGACCTCTCGCGCGCGATCGGCGCGGACGAGCAACTCCCGGACCAGCTGGCCGAGTTCGCGACCCGCGAGGTCGCCCCGCACGCCGCCGCACTCTCCAGGAGCGGACTCTTCGCCGAGCCCGTGACGCCGCCACCCGGCGCCGACGTCCAGACCAAGCTGCTGGCCCTGCTGGGACGGCAGGCCTAGAGCGTCCCTCCAGGGACGGCGCGGCCCGGCGGGGCGCTCCCGTCCGGCCGGACCGCGCGACGCGGCCCCGCCCCTCAGACCGGGTGCCCCTCGGCACGGCGGGCCACATCACCGAGGCTCACCATGCCCAACGGGCGCCCCTGCGCCACCACCGGCAGCCGGCGCACCGCGTGCCGGCGCATCAGCGACACCGCCTCGGCCACCTCGTCGTCCGGGCCCACGCACACCGGCGCCCGGGTGCACACCGCCTGCGCGCTGACCGCCAGCGGATCGACGCCCTCGGCGACCGCCCGCAGCGCGATGTCCCGGTCCGTCAGCACCCCGATGACCCGCCCGGCCCGGGTCACCAGCACGTTCCCGATGCCCTGAGCCCGCATCAGCCGCGCCGCCTCCACCAGTGAGGCGTCGCCCTGCACCGCGCAGACGCCCACCGTCATCACATCCCGCACGAAACGTGCCATGACTTCACGCCCCGTCCTCCTCGATCCCGCCGTGGCGCGGCCCCGTCGGGCCCCACGCGCGGGACCGGGTACCGGGGTCCCGCCGGGGGAAACACGCCCCCGGCGCCTTTCGCACAACAGCACGTTTGGTCCTGCGGACTCAGGGCAGGCGAACCTCGTGCTTCGGACCGGAGGCACGTCCGTGGGAGCGGCTGTCCGCTCCGGGCGTGCCGCCACGCTGCCCGGCCGCAGGCTCCCCGGTGACAACCATCCGCCGCACCGTTTCAGGGAGCTGGATCGCATATGCGTACCAACACCACGGCGAAGCACAGGCATCCGCACGACGACGCACCGAGGACCGCCGCCGCCTTCGAACGGCTCGCGGCACTGCCCGAAGGCCCCGAACGGGACGCGCTGCGCCAGGAACTCGTCCGCGCCTGGCTGCCCATGTCCGAGCGGCTCGCCGGACGCTTCCGCAACCGCGGCGAGGCCCTTGAGGACCTCCGCCAGGTCGCGGCCCTCGGCCTGGTCAAGGCCGTCGACCGCTACGACCCCAGCCGCGGCGCCGCGTTCGAGAGCTACGCCGTGCCCACCATCACCGGCGAGATCAAACGGCACTTCCGCGACCACATGTGGACGCTCCATGTGCCGCGCCGCGTACAGGACTTGAGGGGACGGGTGCGCGCGGCGACGCAGGAGCTCGCCGCGAGCGCGGACGGACAGCGGCCGAGCGTGGCGGACCTCGTCGCGCACACCGGGATGACCGAAGAGGAGATCAGGGCCGGACTCGAGGCCATCGACAGCTTCAGCGCCCTGTCCCTCGACGCCGAACTCCCCGGCGGCGAGGACGGTTACAGCCTGAGCGACTCGCTCGGAAGCGCCGACCCGGCCCTCGACACCGTCGTCGACCGCGAGTCCGTCAAGCGCGGGCTGCGCTGCCTGCCCGAGCGCGAACGCAAGATCCTCTACATGCGGTTCTTCCGCGACATGACCCAGAGCCGGATAGCCGAGGACCTCGGCATCTCACAGATGCACGTGTCCCGGCTCCTCACGCGCTGCTGCACCCGTCTGCGGGACCAGGCCCTGCGGGACCCGCACGACGATCAGCGGCGGCCGGTCCGCCCGTCTCATCGCTCCGCGCGGGACGGGGCCGAGGCGGGCGAGCGTCCGGAGGGGAAGGCGAAGGCGAAGCTGAGGGCCGCGGCGCCCCCGGCGAAGGGGGCGTCACGGCCGCGCAGGACTCCTCGGGCGGATCAACTGACGTGCACGGACCGGAATTTGCCGTCCCGTCAGGAATATCGGGAGCCGGACGCCGCATAGCGAGTGCGATATGACGGGCCATCACGTCCATCGCCCGCCCCTCCGCCATGGAGAAGGGGCGGGACGACCCCGTGCGGAACAGGGTGAGCACCCCCGTCACCGGCCCCGGCGCCCCCAGCGGCACACACATCAGGGACGACACCTCCGCACGGGCGAGCACCGGGGTCCCCGAGGGATCGTGCCCGAAGCCGTCGGCGTCCTCGGGCTGGACCTGGAGAGCCCCGTTCCCGGCCCGCGCCGCCTCCACGACCAACGGACAGCTTGCCGGGTCCTGCCCGGCCACCGCGTGCAGCAGCGGAGCTGCCGCCGGACCCGAAGGGCCAAGCACCACCGCACGGCGCAGCCCGCCCTCGATCAGATCGCACACGATCCAGTCCGCGAACCGGCCGCACAGCACGCGCGCGGCCCCGCCAAGCACCAACCCCCGTTCTCCAGGCGCAAGTTGCAACAGTGTGGAGGCCATGAGGTCGATCACGTCCACGAGTTCGGCGTGCCGGGTCGACTCGGCCAGATCAGGGAGCTCCAGCGGCGGGGGAGCGGCCGCCGAGCCGCGCGCACTGCCCGCCTGGAACACCACGAGCACCGCCGACTGCGGCTCGTCCGGCGGCCGCAACGCCGTCAACGTCGCCAACAGGGGCTCCTCGGGCCGCTGTTGCAGCCGCACGGTGAGACCCCGGTCGCCCTCGCCGCGGGCCACCGCCGCGGCCTGCGAGCGGAACGCCGCCCGGTCGCCCGGGGTGAGCAGCGCGGCGAGCGGCCGCCCCGTGGCATACCCCGCACGGACGCCGGTCAGGCCGGTCGCCGCGAAGTTCAGACGGCGTACCACCGTCTCCCGGTCCACCAGCGCCACCGGCAACGGCAACCGCTGGAACAGAGCCTTCAACAGCTGCCGCTCCTGCCGCTCCACCGCTGAAGGGGTCCCGGCTGCGGCCATGATCCGCTCGTAGCGCGGCCACAACTGCTCGGCCACATGCTGGAGTTCGAAGAGCGCCGCGTCCAGCACCGTCGACCGTTCCCCGGCCGGGCGAGCGCGCGCGGTGCGCAGCTCGCCCACCCGTCTGACGAAATCCGCCAGTTCCTCGCCGAAGTCGTCCTCCGTCTGCGTCATGGGAGAAAGCTAACCCCCCGCGCCGGTGCCCGGGGCCCACCGTTTCGGGCCCCGCGGGCCGGGAAACCGCAGCATGAGGAGGTCTTCGCGATGCTGACCGAGCCGGAACACCAGGAACCCGAGACCATCAGCACCGCCCGACGGCTCTCCCTGCTCGCCGAACAGTCCATGCGCTGCGCGCCAGCCTGCTGCGGGGCCGTCGCCACCCTCTCTGACAGCGGGCCCGAACCCCGGGTCACCGCCACCCACCCCGACCTCGCGCCGCTCGCCTCCGTCCAGCTCGCCTGCGGCGACGGGCCGATACCGAGCGCGCTCAGCGCGGGCGAACCCGTGGACAGCGAGGACCTGTTGACGGAGGACCGCTGGCCCGGCTACCGCGCCCTGGCCCTCGAATCGGGCGTACGCTCCTGCGTCACCCTCCCCTTCTGCCGGTCCGGCATCGAGGTCACGGTCAGCCTGTACAGCTTCCGCCCCGGCTCACTGGCCCCCCTCGTCCGCGGCCCGGTGGGCGCCCTGGCCCAGGAGACCACCACCGCCCTGATCCGCGACCGCCGCTACCGCGCGGCCCTCGCCGAAGTCGAACAACTGGAGACGGCGCTGCGCTCGCGCCCGGTCATCGACCAGGCCAGCGGCATCGTCATGCACGTCCTGGCCTGCGAGGCCGACCAGGCCTTCGCCATCCTGCGCACCGTCTCCCAGCGCACCAACCGCAAACTCGCCGATGTCGCCGAAGCCGTCGTCCGCACCAAGGGCCGCGGCCTGGAAGCAGAACTCTCGGCGCTGGCGGCACCGGCCGACTGACCCCCGCCGGACGCCCGCCACCCGCACAAGCGGCGCCCCGCGCCAAACCTCCGTATAAAGGCATGAAAGGCATGGCTCGCGAAAGGCATGGCTCGCGCCGGACGGGGCCAAGGAGGGAACGGCATGCAGGGGACGGCCGCCGAAGGGCGCGGGCCGGTGCGCTACGGCCCACCCGCCCCGGGCCCGGGGCTGCCCGTACTCCCGGAACTCGCCGCCGCGCTCGCCGCCGGAGCCGAGCGCACCGAACCCGAGCCGCCCGGCGGCGGTCCCGAACTGCGCCGGGCGGCCCGCGACCACTGGCGCCGACGCGGACTGCCCACCACCCCGGACCGGATCGTCGCCGCCCCCGGCGCCCAGCCCCTCCTGACCGCCCTGCTCGGCGCGTACGGCGGTGACGTCCTCATGCCCCGACCGTGCCCGGCGTGGTGGACCCCGCAGGCCAGGCTGCTCGGCCGGGCCGCCTACCACGTGCCCACCCCGGCCGAGTGCGGCGGCGTACCCGATCCGTACGCCCTGCTCGAAACGGTTCGCCGGGTACGGGCCGAGGGCGGCGAACCCCGACTCCTGCTGCTCTGTGTCGCCGACGACCCGACCGCCACCGTGGCGCCGCCCGAGACGGTACGGGAGGCCTGCGAGGCGGCCGTGGACGAGGGGCTGCACATCATCAGCGACGAAACCTGGCGCGACACCGTCCACCGCCCGCACGACACGGTGCCGCTCAGCCCCGCCGAGATGTGCCCCGAGGACGTGACCGTCCTGTGCGACCTCGGCGGCGCGTTCACCCCGCCCGGCTGGCCCGCGGCCATCGCCCGCTTCCCCGACACCGAGGCCGCCGCCCCGCGCCGGGCCCGCACCCTTGACCTCCTCGCCGCGCTCGGCGCGGTCGTGGCCGCGCCCATCGCCACGGCCGCCACCCTCGCCCTCACCGAACCGGTCCCCGTCGTCGACCGCATGCGCCGGGCCGCGGCCCTGCACGCCCGCGTCGCGGCCGCGGCCCACCACGCCGTACTCGACGCGGGCGCCCTGGCCAGGCCTCCCGAGGCCGGACGCCATCTCTACGTCGACCTCGGCCCGTTCCGCACCGCTCTCGCCGCACGCGGCGTCACCGACTCGATGGAACTGGAGGACTACCTGACGGCCCGCCTCGCCGCCCCCGCCCCCGGCGGCCACCGCTTCGACGACGACCTCGGCGCCCTGCGTGCCCGCCTGTCCACCGCCCCCCTGCTCGGCTCGACCGAAGACCAGCGCAGAGAATCCCTGGCGGCCCCCGACCCCCTGCAACTCCCGCACGTACGCGAGGCGTTGAGCCGATTCGGGGAGGTGCTTGGGGGGTTGGGGTGAGGGGGGTGCTGGGCGCGGGGGCCCACTGGGCGGGAGGGCGCGTGAGAGAGCGCTCTCGCGCGTCGGGACTGGGGTTCGGGTGTGGCGTCGGCGGAGGTCGAGAGCGCTCTCCGGGCCGTGGTCCGGGAGTGGGGTTCTCGGGGCGGGGGAGGCCGAGGACGTGTGAGAGCGCTCTCGCACGCTGGCTCGGATCGCAGCCCCCGGAGCCCCCGAACGCCGAGAGCGCTCTCAGTCGCCCCGGAGCCCTCAGCCCACCCGCCCTCCGCGAGCCAACAGCGTCACCCGCCCCCGGCCCCGTCACCCGCGCCCGCGGCGGCCACCCGTCCGCGCCGTGCCCGTCGCATCCTTCGCCAGCCCGCGGGGGCGCCGCTGATCAGGAGGGTCAGGACGACGGCCGCCACCACGCCCTTCCACGGCTCGTCGAAGAGCGAGCCGCCGAGGATGCCGATCAGGCCGTACGCGCCCGCCCACGCGAGGCAGGCGGGGATGTCGCCGCGGACGAAGGTCCGCAGCGGCATCTCGCCGAGCAGGCAGGCCAGCATCACCGGGATCCGCCCGGCCGGCACCAGGCGGGACAGGACCAGGACGACCACCCCGTGGTCGTTCAGCTTGCGGCGGGCCTGGTCCAGGTGGTCCGGCGCGGCCCGGCCCCGCAGCGCCGCCAGCCAGCGGGAGCCGTTCCTGGAGCGCACCCCGCGCTGCCCGAGCCAGTACAGCGCGACGTCGCCGAGGAACGCGGCCAGCGCGCCCACCCCGAACACCAGCAGCAGCGAGAACCAGGCGGTCTGGTGGAAGGCCACCACCGCGGCCGTCGACACCAGCGCCCCCGTGGGCACCACCGGAACCAGCGCCCCGAGCACGACCAGAACGAACAGCGTCGGGTAGCCGACCGCCTGCTGGGTCGACTCCGGGGTCACCGTGGCGGCCAGGGCGAGCATCCCTCCCGCGCTCATGGCGTGGCCTCCAGACGTACGCTCTCGCCGTGGCCGAGCCGGTGCACCGTCGCCTTCGGCGCGAGCCTCGCCGCCTGGCGTACGAACTCGTCGCCGGGCGCGTGGAACTCGTGCGGCCGCACCGCGTCCATGCCGACCGGCCAGTACGTGCCGTAGTGCACGGGCACCGCCGAGAGCGCTCCCAAGGAGGCCAGCGCCTCGGCCGCGCGTCCCGCGTCGAGATGGCCCTGCCCCAGGCGGGGGCCCCAGCCGCCCACCGGGAGCAGCGCCACGTCCACCGGTCCGACGGCCTCCGCCATGCCCGCGAACAAGCCGGTGTCCCCGGCGAAGTAGGTGCGCGCCCCGCCCTCGACGACGTAGCCGAGCGCGGGGGAGCGGTGCGGTCCCACCGGCAGCCTGCGTCCGTCGTGCCGGGCGGGCACGGCCCGTACCCGCAGCGTGCCGATGCCGACGGAGTCGCCGGGCCGCACCTCGGTCACCGGCAGGCCGAGCCGAGCGAGCCCCGGCACCGAACGCGTCGCCCCGGCCGGAACGATCAGCCGAGTGCCGGGCGCGAGCCGCGCCAGCGAGGGCAGGTGCAGATGGTCGGCGTGCAGATGGGAGACGAGCGCCGCGTCGGCCACGGCGGCCTCCGGCGGCGGCACGTCGCCCTGGCGCCGCCGCAGATGCGCGAGGCGCCGCGCGAAGAGCGGATCGGTCACCAGACGCGTCCCGGACTCCTCGATCGTGCAGGTGGCATGACCCCACCAGGTGACCTCCACCGGCACGAAATCCTCTCCTCCGCTCGACGACGGTTGATGACGAGCCTAAATCTCCGCGCGCGCAAAGCACTGCAGTAGGGGTAGTCACCCCGGCACCAGAGGGGAGGCGTGCCGTGACCATGCACCGCGAGCAGTGTCCGCGCTGCGGAGGGGTCCTGGCGGTGAGCCAGGACGGCTGGAAGATCTGCCACTCCTGCGGCTGCTCCTCGCCGCCGTGATGGGGGAGTAGGGTCGGCCCCGACAGCTCACCCAGGGGGACGGCGATGGACGACGGCGTACGTGTGGCGGCGATCGCCAGTCTGACCCCGCTGGAAGAACTCGATCTCGATCCCTTTCTGGTGGACACCCGCAGCCAGCACGAGATGTGTGCGAAGTGGGCGGCGGGCCGGGGCTACGTAGTCACCAGGCAGTTGCTTTTCTACGGTCTGCGTCCGGACCACGTCGGCCTCTGGGCGGACGTCGACGCGGGCCTCGTCGACGTGTTCGTCGCCCCCAACGAGCGTGTGCTGGCACGGGCGTTGACGTCGGTGCCGGAGTTCTCCGCCGAGTGCGAACGGCGCGGGGTGCGCCTGGAGACGGCCGGGCTCGACGAGCCCGCCTACGACGCCACCAAGAAGGCCCACATCCACCGCCGCCTCTCGATGCCCACCGCCGGATACGACGGCTGCTGACCCCCGCCGCGTCGGAGCCCGCGAGCTCCCGCCGAACGGCACGCCGCGGCCGCTTTCCCCCCTTATGGCAGGGTGGGAAGGAACGGGCGAGGTGAGAGGCGGGCGGCGTGGGGCGATGGCGGACGACGGGCAGCGCCCTGCTGCGGGTGATCGTCGTGTGGGTCGTCTCGACGCTCACCATGATGGTGCTCGCCGGGATCCTGCCCGACTTCAAGCTCACCTCCGACAACGGCGACAGCATCACCCGGGTCGCGCTGACCGCGGCCTGGGGCGCGGGCGCGTTCGGCCTGCTCAGCGCGCTGGTCTGGCCGCTCGTGGTGCGGGCTTTCCTGCTGGTGCCCGCCCTCGTGCTCGGCCTGCTCGTGTTCTTCCTCAACGGCTCGCTGCTCCTGATCGCGCTCCGGCTGATCCCCACCGGCCGGGGCGCCGCCGAGCCCGAGACCGCGGTGATCGTCGCCGCCGTGATGTCGGCGGTGGCGTCGGCGACCTCGGCCGCGCTCGCGGTACGCGACGACGACGCCTACCGGCGCCGGCTGTCCCGCCTCGCCGACCGCCGCAGACGCAGACACGGCGACGGCCCGGTGCCGCGACCGCCCGGCATCGTCTTCATCCAGCTCGACGGCGTCGGCGAACAGGTCCTGCGCCGCGCCGTCGACGCGGGCCTCATGCCGACCGTCGCGACCTGGCTCAAGGGCACCCACCGGCTCACACCCTGGCGCACCGACTGGTCGAGCCAGACCGGCGCGAGCCAGCTCGGCATCCTGCACGGCTCCACCTTCGACGTGCCCGCCTTCCGCTGGTACGAGAAGGAACGCGGCGAGGTGATGGTCTCCAACCGGCCCGCCTCCGCCGTCGAACTCCAGCGCCGGGCCGTCGAGCGCACCGGCGACGGCGGACTGCTCACCGTCGACGGAGCCAGCCGGGGCAACCTGTTCTCCGGCGGCGCCGACCAGGTCGCGCTGGTCCTGACGGCGGCCGCCCGGCGCGGCCGCCGCAACCGCTCTCGCGCCGGATACTTCGCCTACTTCTCCGACCCCGCCAACGCCGTGCGCACCGCGGGCTCGTTCGTCGCCGAGGTCGCCCGGGAGATCGCCCAGTCGAGCAGGGCCAGATTCGCCGGCGCCTCGCCGCGCATCAAACGCGGCGGCCTCTACCCGCTCATCCGCGCCTTCGCGACGGTCGTCGAACGGGACGTGGTCGTCGCCGCCGTCATGGGCGACATGCTCGCCGGACGCACCGCCGTCTACGCCGACCTGGTCGCCTACGACGAGGTCGCCCACCACTCAGGGCCATGCGGCCGGGACACCGACCAGGTCCTCAGGCGCCTGGACCGCTCCCTCGCCCTGATCGCCGGCGCCGCCTCGCACGCCCCCCGCCCCTACCGCATCGTGCTCCTCTCCGACCACGGACAGAGCCCCGGCGAGACCTTTGAGAGCGCTTTCGGACTCACCCTCAAGGACCTCGTGCGGGCCGGCTGCGGATTGCCCGTGCCGCGCCGGGCCCGCCGCACCCGCAGCGGAGCGGAAGCCAGGTACGCGGTACGGGTCGCGCTGCACCGGCCGGTCGAGGAGGGGGAGGAACGCGCGCCCGTGCCGCAGTCGGACCCGGTCGTGCTGGCCTCGGGCAACCTCGGCCTGATCTCCTTCCCCGACACCGAGGGCCGCCTGACCCGCGAGCACATCGACCGCCGCCACCCGGCGCTGCTCGCCACCCTCGCCAACCATCCCGGCATCGGTTTCCTCCTCGTACGCAGCCAGGAGCACGGAGCGGTGGTCCTCGGCCGGGGCGGCAGCGAGGTCCCGCTGCACCAACTCGCCGACGGGCAGGGGCCGTTGGAAGGGTTCGGGCGCGGCGCGGCCGACTCCGTGCGGCGCACGGACAGCTTCCCGCACACCGCCGACATCATGGTCAACTCGATGTACGACCCCGCCACCGGGCAGGTGCACGCCTTCGAGGAGCAGATCGGCTCGCACGGCGGGCTCGGCGGCGAGCAGTCCCACCCCTTCCTGCTCTCCCCGCTCGACCTGAGCGAACCGGTGCCGGACGGCGGCGAACTGGTCGGCGCGGAGCAGGTGCACCACGTCCTGCGACGCTGGCTGCGCGAAGCCCGGGGACCGCAGGTCACAGTGGGTGCCGGGGCATCGGCCGGGGTGGAGAATTCGCCGTCAACACACCGACCGGAAGGACCTTTTCCGGTTGTCGGCCTCGCCTCGCAGGACAAAACCAACTGATTTGGTGCGGTGCCTCACGTACCCGACCATGGTCAGGTTTGTCCCGTACGAGAGGCGCCCCCACCCACCATGACCACGCACGAAACCCAGAGCAAGCACGCCCGGCAATTCGGCCTGCCGATCGCGACCGCTCTGGTCATGGGCAACATCATCGGCGGCGGGATCTTCCTGCTGCCCGCCTCCGTCGCGCCCTTCGGCACGATCAGCCTGGTCGCGTTCGCCGTCCTCACGGCCGGTGCGATCACGCTCGCCCTGGTCTTCGGCCGACTCGCCGAGAGGCACCCGCAGACCGGCGGCCCATACGTCTATGCCCGCGAGGCCTTCGGCGACTTCGCCGGGTTCCTCGCTGCCTGGTCCTACTGGATCACCACCTGGGTCTCGAACGCCGCCCTCGCGGTCGCCGCAGTCGGCTACCTCGACGTGCTCATACCCGTCCACCAGTCCAAGGCGGCGACGATCACGGCCGCCCTGCTGCTCCAGTGGCTCCCGGCGCTCGCCAACCTCGCGGGCACCCGGTACGTCGGAGCGGTCCAACTCCTCGCCACGGTCCTGAAGTTCGCCCCGCTGCTCCTGGTCGCCGTGGGCGGCCTCTTCTTCTTCGACCCCGCCAACCTCGGCCCCTTCCAGAGCGGCGGGCAGTCCGGGCTCGGCGCGATATCCGCCTCCGCGGCGATCCTGCTCTTCAGCTACCTCGGCGTCGAGTCCGCCGCCGTCAGCGCGGGCGAGGTCCGCGACCCGCGCCGCAATGTCGGCCGCGCCACCATCCTCGGCACCCTGGGCGCCGCCGTCATCTACCTCCTGGGCACGCTCTCCGTCTTCGGAACGGTCCCGCACGACAAGCTCGTCGGCTCCACCGCGCCCTTCACCGACGCCGTGAACTCCATGTTCGGCGGCTCCTGGGGCGGCACCGCGGTGGCCCTCGCCGCCCTCGTCTCCATGGTCGGCGCCCTCAACGGCTGGACCCTGCTGAGCGCCCAGACCCCGTACGCCGCCGCCAAGGACGGCCTCTTCCCGCAGGTGTTCGGGAAGAGGAAGCGCGGCGTCCCGACCGTGGGCGTGCTGGTCACCGCCGTCCTCGCCTCGCTCCTGACGGTCTACAACTACACGGCGGGCTCCAAGGGCGTCTTCGAGATCCTGGTCCTGGTGACCACCTTCACGGCCACCGTGCCCTACCTTTTGTCGACCGCCGCCCAGATCTACTTCCTCGCCTCCGGCCAGGGAGAGCGCGTTCACCGCTCGCGACTGGTCCGCGACAGCGTCCTGGCCGTGCTCGCCTTCGGCTTCTCGATGTGGCTGGTGGCGGGCTCCGGGTACGAAGCCGTCTACCAGGGCGTGCTGTTCCTGTTCGCGGGCGTCCTCGTGTACGCGTGGATGGCGGCCCGCAAGCAGCACGCCCAGGAGCGGACCGCCGCCTGACGTGTTGTTCGCCACGCCCGCGTGCCGTGCGAGCGGTGCGCGGGCGTCACGGGCCGGGCCATTTCGGACGTACCGCCAGGAGCGGGTTGCGTACGAGTGGATCATGTGTGGTGGGATGAGCCGATGCGAACCCCCACACGCATGCACCCCCGTTACCGCAACCCCTATGACGAACTCGCCGCTCTGGCCGACCCCGAGCCCGACCCCCACCCGGGCGACGAACCCTGGACCGGGCCCGCGCACGCCCCGGGGGCGATACCGGAAGGGACCGCGCCACACGATGCGGCGGACACCCTGACCGGCCCGCTCATCCCGCTCCGCGCCGTGGGCACCGAGCCCGAGGACGACTTCTTCTCGGCCCCGCCCGACCACCGCCGACCGGGCAACGGCCGCCGCGGCCGCAGGCGCCGCCGAAGCCCGTTCGCCGCCCTGCCCCGCGTGGCGAAGCTGCTGTCCGCCCTCGCGTTGTGCGCCGGATTCCTCGTCCTCGCGGACCGCTGCGCGGCCATGTACGCGGAGAAGAAGGCGCAGAAAGCGCTCCAGAACGACCTCCACCTCGCCGCCGCGCCCCAGGTCGACATCCACGGCTTCCCCTTCCTCACCCAGGTCCTGGACAAGCGCCTGGAGCGCGTGGACGTCACCGTGCCGCACGTGCCCGCCGACCGGGTGTCGCTCGCGCAGGTACGGGCCAGTGCCCGCGACATCCGGATGACGGGCGATCTGCCGAGCGACATCCGCGGCGCGGTCATCGGCGACCTCGACGGCGAGATCACGCTCTCCTTCGACGACATGAACCGCGAACTCGCCGCGTCCCAGGTCAAGTTCAGCCGTCGCGGCGACAACACGGTGGGCGCCGACGGCAAGTTGACCATCGCGGGTCAGGAACTGCGCGTCAGCGCGGAGGCCCAGCTGCGGCTCGTCGGCGACCAGGGCCTGTCCACCGACATCGACGGCATGAGCCTCGACATGCCCGGCATCGCCACCTACCGCCCGGGCCGGGACAGGGGCCTGACGCTGCACCGCGAGACCGCCGAACTCATCAGCCGGGACACGGCGCGGGTCAAGGCCCTCCTCGCGGTACCGGCCGTCGTGGAGCGGCTCGGCGTGCCGCAACAGGACGTCGACCTGGCGCTGCGCAACGAGGCGAAACTCCACGCGCTGGTGGGGACGCCCCAGTTCCTCGACCAGCTGATGCACGTCAACCTCGTCGACGTGGTGGTGGACCACCCCTGGCTTCTGTCGAAGGTCGGCATCGATCCGAAACTGATCACCGACCTGCTCGCGATGCGCCCCCCTGAGCTGTCCGACCGCCTCTCGTTCTCGTTCACCCTGCCCAAGGAGGCACAGGACCTGCGCCTGCGCGGCGTACGCGTCGAGAAGGACGGCATCGTGGCGACCGTCTCCGGCATGAAGCTCGCGGTGGGCAAGGACCACTAGCCCGACCGGGCCGCACGGGGACGAATGCCCCCGGGGCCCGGCCCTGAGCCGCTGGGAGGCGGGCCGGACCGGGCCCGGTCGCGTCTGGGGGTGCGAACCTCCGCGAATGCGCGGATGCTGGGTGTGCCAGCATCCGCAAGGAGGCAGATATGTCGATGCTCGACAAGCTCAAGGGCATGCTCAAGGGTCACGAGGACACCGCACGGCAGGGAGTCGAGAAGGCCGGCGACGCGTTCGACGCGAAGACCGGGAACAAGTACCAGAGCCAGGTCGACATGGCTCAGCAGCGGCTCAACGAGCAGCTGGGCTCCGACAAGCCGCAGGGCCCCCCGCCGCAGAGCTAGACCCCGCACGGGCGTGACCACGACTCCGCCCTCGCCGGTCCCAGCGACCGCCGTCGAGGGCGGGTCCGTGGTGTACGGGACGGACTCCGGGCCTCACACCACGACCCCGGATCCGACGGCGACTGAACCGTTGAGGCTCCGAGGGCCTGCGTCGTCGGGGCCAGTACCTCAGGCACCGGGGTTGGTGCCTCAGGGGTGGGACACAGCGTGAGCCCATCTTCCGCGCGGCGGAACCGTTGAGGCTCCGAGCGCCTGCGTTCCCCGGGGCTGGTACCTCGGGCACCGGGGCCAGTACCTCGGCATGCGGCACGGCGTGAGGCCATCCGCCGAGGGCCCGCCGCCGTCGTAGCCGGAATCGCGAGGCTCGACGCGTGGTGTGAGCCGATCAGCCAAAGAGACCGGCGAGTCGGGACGCACTGGGACTGCCAAGGCGCAGGGGGACTGCCAGGACGCACTGGGACTGCAATGACGCACCGGCACTGCCAAGAGGAGTCACCCGGTCGAGCGGATCTGCCGGAGATCGCGGCACGTCACGGGGCCGGAGGGGCAGAGCTGTCGTCGTGCCGTCCGCCTCCCTCGCCGCCCTGCGCCGCACCCTCATGGTGCTGCTGGTGCTCGGTGTGCTGTTCGGGGCGGCGCCCGAGACGCAGGCCTGCGAGGGGCGGACGGTGGACACGGCCGCGATGTCGGTCATGCCGGAGCCGTCGAGCGAGAGCCCGCCGGACGCGGCCGAAGCGGTGCTCCCCGTACAGTCGGACCGCTGCGCACGACCCCTGCGCCCGTCAATCTCCGGCGAGCCACGACCGGCATCGGCGCCCTCTCCTTCCGCTCCGTACGACCACGCCCGCCGGCCCACCCGGGCGACGGGGGTGCGCTGCGTGGTGCTGCGCTGCTGACCGTTCCGCGAGGAACCAGGTCGGTCAGCCAACTCCCTTACGCAGCAAGGTGGTTCAGTCATGCCCATCGATCCCTTCGCGGCGCTCAACGCGATGATCCGAGCCGACGCCGCCCGCGTCCGGCCCACCGGAACCGGCACTCCCGAACAAGCGACGAACCCGAGCGAGAGCAGCGAGGGCGAGGACGGGCGCCCGCCGCAGGAGCGTCGGCACCAAGACCGCAGGCGGGATCGCCGCTAGTCCCGGGGGCCGAGCGGGGCCGGCGCGTGAGAGCGCTCTCGCGAGGCTGAGGAATCGGTCTTGAGAGTGGCCCCATGGGCCGGTGAGGACGGGACCGGAGGGGGCGCTCGCGGAGCTGGTGCGAACGCACCCCAGGAGGGCGCGCAAGGAGGAAGCGGGATGGGTGCCTGAGAGCGCTCTCAGGCACCCATCCCGCCATGCGCCCACCTCGGGCACCCCCCCGGCCCTGCGGGGCGCCTCAACCCCGGCGGACCCGGGCAGCCACCTCAACTCCAACCCCATCCGTCCGACGGACCGTCTCACCCCGTACCCCGCGGCCGCCTCAACCCCACCCCGCGAGCCCCGCCTCACCCCGTCGCGGCGGCCTCACTCCGAACTCGCACCTGCTTCCCGCCGCACCTCATGCGCTCGCCCCGCGGGCGAGTTCGAGTGCGTACTCGGGCCACCAGCGTCCCGCTCCCGGACCGCCGCGGCAGGCGCCGTCCGACTCTCCAGGTCGCTTGATCCACAGGTAGGCGTCGATCAGCGGGTCCCCGGTGGTCGCCGTGGGCGGGATGCCGAGGGCCCGGCCGGGCGGGTTGCACCAGGAGTCGGTGCCGGAGTAGGGCCCGTTGCCGTTGCGGCTGGTGTCGACGACGAAGTGCTTGCCGCCGAGCGCGGCCGAGAGCCGGTGTCCGTACTCGGCGCTGGCCGCGTTCGTCTGGAACGCGGAGACGTTGAGCGAGAACCCGTCGGCCTGGTCCACCCGCGCCTCCCGCAGTGGGCCCGTCAGGGTCGACTGGTCGCTGATCCAGCCGGAGTGGCCGGCGTCGAGGTACACCTTCGTCGCGGGCCCGCGCTTCAACTGGCCCACGGCGTAGGCGAGAAGTGAGAGCCGCTCTTCTGTCGGAGCGCTCTCACACCCGCTCACCAGCTGGGCGACCGCGTCCGGCTCGACGATCACGACGGCCGGGTGCTCGCCGATGCCGCGTGCGAAGGCGTCGACCCACACGCGGTAGGCGTCCGCGTCCTCGGCGCCCCCCTGCGATTCGCCGTCGCAGTCGCGGTGGGGAATGTTGTACGCCACGAGGACCGGGACCCGCCCGGCGAGCGCGGCGGCGCCGGTCAGGCTCCGCACCGACTGCTCGACCCCCTCGGCCCGCGGCCACTCCGCCTGCGGCCGCAGCGAGATCCGCTCGATCAGCGCGGCGTCCGCGGTCCGGCCGGTGCGGCGCCACTCGGCGGCCTGCGTGGCGGCCGATGACACCGGGTTCACCCAGTAGGGGCCGGGATACGGATCGTCGGGCGTTGCCCGCGGGGCGGCGAATCCGAGCGAGAGCGTGGCGACGAGCGCCGCCAGGCCGCGGAGGACAAGGGAGCGTGACCTGCGGGACATGGGACTCCAGGGATGCCGAACCCACCACATGCGGAGATCTTGGCATCCCGACCCCGCTCCGCCCCTAGATCCTGGGCCGTACGGAGGAACGGCCGGGCACGTCGGCCGCCGCCTCCCGGAGCGGGTTGGCACCGCCCCACCCCGCGCGCCTGGACGTGACGTCGGCGGGCCCCGCCCGCTGGGCCACGCTCGGCCTGCCCGCTCTGCCCGCTCTGCCCGCTCTGCGTGTGGAAGCGGCGCCGGTGCGGGGCTCGCCCGCTGGGTCGGGCTCAGCCCGCCGCGCGTACATGGAGGTGGCCGTCCCTCGGGTAGGGCGGTTGGGCGGGAAGGATCCGGTCGAAGCGGTAGCCGGTCTTCTCCGCGACGCGGCATGAGGCGAGGTTGTCCACCTGGTGGATCAGTTCCAGGCGGCTCAGCCCGTCGGTCGCGAAGGCGTCGAAGGCCCACGCTGAGAGCGCTTCCAGGGCGCGGGGGGCCACGCCCCGGCCCCGGGCGCGGGGCATCGTCCAGTAGCCGACCTCGGCGACCTCCCGCCCGCCTCCGGCGTTCCGCTTCAACACGACGTTCCCCATCAGCTTTCCCTCCGCGAGGCCGGGTTGTTCCTCGCAGACCGCGAAGCCGATCCGCGTGCCGTTCTCCCGGCCCTGCCGTTCCACGTCGAGCCACCGTCGTGCCTCCTGCGGGCTGTCGATCGGCCTGCTCGTCCAGCGGGCTATCGCCGGGTCGGCGTACGCCTCGACGACCCACTCAACGTCGTCCGCCCGCCAGGGACGCAACACCAGCCCGCCGGACTCCGCCGTCGCCGCCACCCGCAGATTCACCGTCATCAATGCCCCCTCAACACACCTGGTCCCGCCGTTGCCTTGGCGCCGATCAAGAGTACGGAAGTGATGGTGAAGGTTCCCCGGCCGGTGCGGCGTCGCCCAAGGGAGGAGCAGCGATCGGTAGTTGGAAGACGTTCAGCCGCCCGCCAGCAGCTCCGTGATGGCCCGCTCGGTCCAGCGGTCTGTCGCGCCCGGACAGGCCGCCAGGTAGGCCGCCACCTCACGCAGGCCCCAATGGCGCGTCTCCAGCAGGCCCTTGGCCAGGTGGCCGAGGTAGGCGGCCGAGGGTGCCAGACCCGTGACCTCGTGGAGGCGCCAGGGTGCGGTGAAGGTGAGGACGGGCCGTCCCTCGCGCCGCCCCGCACAGACGAGGGTTTCGTACCGGCCTTCGCCCAGGACGGCCCTCCCCGTGCTCAGCACCTCGCCGAGGTCGAGGTCGGTGCCGGGCTCCCGGTACATCTCCTGCGCCGCGATGTCGGCGAACTGGCCCGCCGAGACCAGGTGCGCCCGGGCGAACACGCGCCCGTCCGCTCCGGGATCGTAGAAGGCCCGGCCGCCTCCCCACACCGAGGAGCGGGTCGCGAAGTAGAGCGCCCCGCGCAGTTCGACGGGCACGGACACGGCAGGCGGGCGCCGGTCCCGGCACCCCGGGTACGACCTCGCCGCGCCGGGCGGCCGCCCGCCTTCGATGTAGTGGGCGAGCCGGTCGAGATGCATGTTGGAGCCGTACGAGGCATACCAGATCATCCCGTCCCCGCCCTCGTCGCCGGGCCCCGCTGCCCCCACGCTCTCACCTCTCGCCTTCGCCCCCGCCCGCCCATTACCTCCGCGGTAATCGCCCCCTGCGCCCCCTCCCGGCAGAGTGGAGGACATCGGGACCCGGGCGGCGCACTCCGGTCGGGACCCGGGTTTCTGACCAGGCAGGACGTACTTCACGGAGGCTGATTCCCATGTCCGACAACCGCTACGAGACCGCCGTCGCCCGCTACTTCGCCGCCTGGAACGCCGACTCGGCCGAGGATATCGCCAAGGCCGTGGCGGCGGCCTGGACCGAGGGCGGGTCCTACACCGACCCGCTCGCCCAGGTCGCCGGACACGAAGGAGTGGCCGCCGTGATAGCCGGGGCGCACGCCCAGTTCCCGGGGTTCGAGTTCCGCCCGCTCGGCCCCGTCGACGGCAACCACGACATCGCCCGCTTCGGCTGGGAGCTGGTGTCGGTCGCCGACGGGTCCGCCCCCGTCGCCGGGTTCGATGTGATCACCCTCGCCGAGGACGGCCGGATCCGCTCCGTCGCCGGGTTCCTGGACCGCGTCCCGCCTACGGCATGAGCGACTGAAGGTACTTCGCCGTCTCCGGGTCGGCCGGCAGGAAGGTCTCGATGGCCAGCTCGGAGACGGTGACGTCCATCGGGGTGTTGAACGTGGCGATGGTCGATATGAAGGACAGGACCGTCCCCGCGTGCTCGATGCGCAGCGGCAGCGCGAAGGGGAAGGCCCGGTGGACTTTCGCGTCGCCCGGATCCTCCCGGCCGGACGGCACGGGGTGGGCGGCGACCTCGTCGTACAGCTCGCGCAGGGTGTCGCTGCGCAGCAGGGCGATCTGCCGTTCCATCTGTTCGAGGAGGTGACCGCGCCACTGGGGGAGGTTGCGGATGCGCGGGGCGAGGCCCTCGGGGTGGAGGGTGAGCCGCATCGCGTTGACCGGCGGCGTGAGCAGATGCCCCGCCACGCCTTCGAGCAGCATCTCGATCCCGCGGTTCGCGGCGAGCACCGTGTACGTCGCGTCCACCATCAGCGCCGGATAGGGGTCGTAGGCCTGGAGCAGCCGCTCCATGCCCTCGCGCAGCGAGCTCATCGACGGGTCGTCGAGCGGGGTCTGCGCGTAGTGCGGGGCGTAACCGGCCGCCAGCAGCAGGGCGTTGCGTTCGCGCACCGGCACGTCCAGGTGCTCGGCGAGGCGCAGGATCATCTCCTCGCTCGGCCGGGACCTGCCGGTCTCGATGAAGCTGATGTGCCGGGCCGACGAGTCGGCGCGCAGCGCGAGCTCCAGCTGGCTGATCCGGCGCTGCTCGCGCCAGCCGCGCAGCATCGGCCCTACTCCCGTGTCGAGTGCGGCAGTTGTCATAGCTCAGACATTAACCCGCTCCACTGACAACGCCTGCGGCTGTCCCGCCCCGCGCCCCGCCCGGCGCCGGAGCAGCGCGCCCGCGAGGACCGCGCCCGCCGCGACCGCGTACGCCGTCGTCGGTACGGGGAAGTCGGGCGCCGCCGGGGCCGTCACATAGGAGGCGGCGCCCGCGGCGGCCACGGTGAGCCATTCCCACCGCCCGTCCAGCGCCACCAGGGCGACCAGGAGCAGGGCGTACCAGGAGTAGCCGGGGGTGAGCAGCAGGAAGGACGTGCCGAGCAGCAACAGGGGGCCGGACCAGGGCCGTTCGGCCCTGCCGCGCCACAGGACGTGTCCGGTGACGGCGAGCAGGACGGCGGCGGTCACCGGCAGGGACCAGCTGTCGGGCAGCACCAGCCGAAGCAGCGCGAACCGGCCCCGCGTGGACGGGTCGTCGTACCCCTCCTCCTGGGTGTAGCCGCTGAGGTAGCCGAAGACCGAGGAGTGGGAGGTGAGGGCGTACGGCAGATAGGAGAGCGCGATCACCCCGGTCGTGGAGAGCAGGACGGTGACCGGGCGCCGTCGCAGTGCGGCGGGCAGGACGACGGCGGGCAGCAGTTTCACCGCGATGCCCGCGCCGATCAGCGCCCCGCCCGCCGCGGCGCGCAGCCGCCCGATCGCGTGACGGCCCGGGCCGTGCCCGAGGGTCAGCGCGCCGAGCCCCGCGACCGTCAACAGCACGGCCAGGACGTCGACATGGGCGTTGTTGACCGCCTCCAGGGGAACGGCCGGGCACCACGCCCAGTACGCGGCGCCCGACACGGAGCCCGGCGCCCCGTCCGGGCCGCGCCGCCGCAGCATCCGCAGCAGTGCGAGCGTGGTGCCCACCGCACAGAGCGCGCCCCCGATCTGCAGCGGCTCGAGTCGCGCGGAGCCGGGTGAGATCTCGTGCACCAGCAGGTAGGAGGCCTCGGCGACCGGCGGGTAGATGGTGTGCACGGTCGGCCGGTTGATGCGGGTGCAGCCGCCGTCGACGGGGGCGTGGTCGGGCAGCGCGCACTGGGCCGGGTCCGTCGGGAACAGCCAGCGGTCGCGCAGCCCCGCCAGCTCGCGGTCGGCCGGCGCATGGTCGTAGGGGGAGATCCCGGCCGCCTGCACCCGGCCGTCCCAGGCGTAGCGGTAGGCGTCCGTGCTGGTGCGCGGGGGAGCGAGGAGGCCGGTCGCGGCGACGGCGACCGAGCCCGCGACGATCAGGGCGGCCCGGTGGCGGGCCGGTACCGTGCGCAGCGACCAGGCGGCCGCCGCGAACAGCAGCCAGGCCGCCGCGTACCACCAGGAGAGCGCGCCCGGGGCGCCGGCGTAGTCGTCGCGGCGCACGGTCAGGGCGAGGACGGCGGTGAGCGCGGTGAGCAGAGCGGCGGTGCGTACGACAGGTCCATGGGTCACCCCGCGAGCCTCGCAGCCGCGGGCCGCTCCGGACGGCAGGACGCCCCCGCCGTCCGCGAACCGTAAGGTTCGGCCGGGCGTGCGGGGGCGCACCGGGCGCGGGGCTACCGCGTCACCGGATTACTGCCAGCCGCCGTAGGGTGGGTCAGCAGTTCCAGCCAGTGACCTGACGGATCGGGGAAATACACCCCACGGCCGCCGTCGTTGTGATTGATCTCGTTGGGCTGTTTCCGGTGCGGATCCGCGAAGTACGGAAGCTCCAGTTCCGTGATCTTCTGGAAAGCCGCGTCGAACTCTTCCTCGGACACCAGGAACGCGTAATGCTGCGGTGCGATATCGGTGCCCTCGGGGACCGTGGCGAAGTCGAGAGTGACTCCGTTGCTGGTCACCACAGGTACGAACGGTCCCCATTCCTTGCCGACCTCAAGGCCGAGCACATGACCCAGGAATTCGGCGGAGACCCGGTTGTCACGGGATCCAATGATCGTGTGATTCAACTGCACTGACACGGTGGAATGCCTCCAAAAGGCATCTCACAGCACCTCCATGTCTCACCCGGCCGGTGACCGACACGCGATGCTGCCCGAAGATCGTAACCATAGGCCCGCGTCCCTGTCACGGTATTGATTGCGTCATCGCATTCCCGCTCCGGGCCGGGGCGTTCGCGAACCGTAAGGTGTCGGACCGCCCGGAAACGGGTCCGGCCGGTGTGGGATGGAGCCATGAAGCCACGACTTCCCGCAGTGCGCCCGCCTGCCTTCCGGGGCAGGCTGCACGACGCGCGTACGGCGACCTCGATCGGCCGCTGGCTGGGTGTCGCGATCGCGGTCTGCTTCGGCACCGGACTGATCAGCCACTACCTCCAGCACCAGCCAGGATGGCTGGTGGACGTCTTGCCCAGCAGGCCCGTCTGGGGGTATCGGCTCACCCAAGGCCTGCACGTGGCCACCGGCATCGCCGCGATCCCGCTGCTGCTCGCCAAGTTGTGGGCGGTGTACCCGAAACTGTTCGCCTGGCCGCCGCTGCGTTCCGTACGCCACGCCCTGGAGAGGATCTCCGTCGCGGTCCTCGTCGCGGGCGCGATGTTCGAACTGCTCACCGGGCTCCTGAACACCGTGCAGTGGTATCCATGGCCGTTCTCCTTCGTGCCGGTCCACTTCGCGGTCGCCTGGCTGCTCGCAGGTGCCCTGCTGTTGCATCTGGCCGTCAAATACCCGGAGATCAAGGCCCATTGGGGCCGCCGATCGCCCGGCACGCTCGTGCTTCCCGCAGCCGACGGGCCCGACCGGCGCTCCCTGCTGACCGGCGTGACCGCCGCCGTCGGCGCGGTCACCCTGACCACCGTCGGCCAGGCCTTCACCCCCTTGAAGGCCTTCGACGTCCTCGCGCCCCGCCACCCCGACCACGGCCCGCAGGGACTCCCGGTCAACCGCACCGCCGCGACCGCGGGAGTCGGCCAAGTCGACTCCTCCGCCTACCGGTTGACGGTCGCGGGCCCCCGCCCCTACACGCTCACCCTCGACGAACTGGCCGCGCTCACCCAGCACGAGTCCGTGCTGCCCATCGCCTGCGTCGAAGGCTGGAGCAAGTCCGCGCACTGGACGGGGGTGCGCATGAGCGACCTGCTGCGCCGGGCCGGCGCCCCGCCGGACGCGCGGGTGCGGGTGATCTCCCTGGAGAAGTACGGCTCGTACCGCGTGATGGAGATGGGCCGCGCGTACGCCCACGACCCGCTGACCCTGCTCGCCCTCCGGCTCAACGGGCAGATCCTGACCCCCGACCACGGCTACCCCGCCCGCGTCATCGCGCCGAACCGCCCCGGCGTGCTCCAGACGAAGTGGGTCACCCGCCTGGAGGTGCTGTGATGCGCACCCTGCTCGGCGCCTCGGGGCTCGCCCTGATGGCCCTCGGCGCGCTGCTCGTCTGGGACCAGACCACCCACTGGGACGTCCTGATCTGGCTGGCCGGAGCCATCGTCCTGCACGACGCGGTGATCGCCCCGCTGGTCCTCGCCACCGGCCTGCTCCTCGGCGGCCTGAAGATGCGCGGCCTGCTCCGCGCCACCCTGATGACCATGGGCTGCCTGACCCTGATCGCGCTCCCGGTGCTCCTGCGCCCCCTCCCGACCGCCAACCCGTCCGTGCTGCCGCTGGACTACGTACGGGGCCTGCTCGTCTCCCTCGCGGTGGTGGCCGCGCTCTCGGGCCTGATCGGCGTGGGGCGATGGGCCCGGGGAAGGAGGCGCGGACCGGACGCCCCGGAGAGCTGACGGCTGAAGACGCGAGCGCGGAGGATTCCGCGTCCTGCGCCAGGCCGTTCTGGGCGCCGCGCGAGGGCGGGGTCAGTCCGTGCTCTCGGCCGCCCGCATCGGTTCCGCCATCTCCCACACGCTCTGGAACGCCAGCCGCAGGCAGGCCGCGAGCGCCGGGTGCTCGATGTACAGGGCGGTCGTCGAGCCGGTTCCGGCCACCGGATCCGGCATGTCGCACAGCACCAACGAGGCGTCCGCGATGACTAGTTTGAGCGGCAGCCGGTGCGTGAAGCGCGCCTCCTCGCCCGCCTCGGTGAAGCGCCGCACGTTCTCCAGGACCTCTGCGTCGGCCAGCGCGTCATGCGTGTACACCGCCCGCACCGTGCCCTTGGCCCGCCGCAGCCGCCGGGTCGCCTTGATCCCGCTCGTGTTGGCTGCCGGGGCCACGAACGGGGGCATGCAGAACGAGAGCAGCTCGGTGTCGGCCTGCTCCTGGATGTCCGCGAAGCGCTCGGCGATCTGCCGCTGGTCGCGCAGCACCTCGATGTAGTCGAGCGGATCGGTGTGCGCCCGCCCGTCCGTCCAGAGCGGCAGCAGCAGCGACGTCAGTCCCGTCGACACCTTCTCCAGCCGTTCGAGGGACTCTCTCTGACGGTTCATCAGCCGCGTGACGGCGAGTTCGGGGGCGACCGCCGTGAACGTGGCGACACGCCCCCGGTGGGCCACCGCGAGCTGCGCGCGGACCAGCCCGTCGAGGACGTCGTAGATGCGCTGCCGCGGTACCTCGGCCTCCCGCGCCACCTGCGCCGCCGTGTAGGAGTCGCGCCGGACGAGAGCGAGGTAGACCCGTGCCTCGTAGCGGGAGAGGCCGAGCTCGACGAGGTCGTTGACCGACCCCTCATCCGGCTCCATGCGTGTCCCCGTCCCGCTCCATGTGCGTCCTCCTCGGCTCTGCTGCACGCCACCGTATACACGTACACCCGGCTCTGAGCAGCCCTGTGATCCTTTGGGAATTCCGCAGGCGCCGCGATCGGAGATCCATCCCATTTCGAGGGCAAGGCTTTGCCTGGGGCTTGCCAAAGGCTGTTGTCGACCCCGGTGGCCGTCGCTACCTTCAACCGTGCCACCACCTGAGCGGGTGGCAGTTTTCGCGAGGTGTCACTGTCATGCACTGATCAGAAATAGCCGCACGCGCTGATCACCTGCATCCCCATACCGACAACACGGCGCACCCGAACCGCCGGGCGCCCAGCACCCGCACCGCCGATCACATCGCACACGGCACGCGTACCGCTGACCGCCCAGCACCCGTACCGCCGTTCGCACCGCATACGTACCGCTGAACGTGCCGCACCCGTACCGCCGCTCACCCCGCACGGGTACCGCCGATCGTCACACGTCATGCCGCACGCGCCGGATCCGCCCCGCCGCACACCCTGAACGCCCCCGACACCTCCGCTCGCCCCGGTCCGGCGAACCAACCCCCCATGGAGGGCAGTTCCTTGTACTCGAAGAGACCCTTCGGCCTCCCCAGGCCGACCGGCCGCGTCGCCACCGCCGTGCTGTCCGCGGCCGCCCTGGTCACCGGTGGACTCATCGCCGTCGCCCCGTCCGTCGCCGCCGCCACACAGGGCTCCAGTGCCCAGCCCGCCAACACCCAGCGGCTGTGCGCGCAGCCGACCAAGGCCGGCATGATGTCCTGCCTGGCGCTGGCCCGCACCGATGTGCGGCACCACCTCGGCATATCCCCGGCCGCCGCGCCCTCCGGGTACGGCCCGAGCGACCTGCAGAGCGCGTACGCCCTGCCGTCCGGCGCGGGCTCCGGTGCCACGGTGGCGATCGTGGACGCGCAGGACGACCCGAACGCCGAGTCCGACCTCGCGACCTACCGCTCGCAGTACGGACTGCCCGCCTGCACCACCGCCAACGGCTGCTTCAAGAAGGTCGACCAGAACGGCGGCACCAACTACCCGACCGCAGACTCGGGTTGGGCCGGTGAGATCTCGCTCGACGTCGACATGGTCAGCGCCGTCTGCCCCCAGTGCCACATCCTGCTCGTCGAGGCCAACACCGCCAGCATGGCCGACCTGGGCACCGCGGTGAACCGCGCGGTCACCATGGGCGCCAAGTACGTCTCCAACAGCTACGGCGGCAACGAGGACTCCACCGACCCCTCCTCCGACGCCTCCTACTTCAACCACCCGGGCGTCGCCATCACCGTCTCCTCCGGTGACAGCGGCTACGGCGTCGAGTACCCCGCCGCCTCCCAGTACGTGACCGCCGTCGGCGGCACCTCGCTCAGCCGCGCGAGCAACTCCCGCGGCTGGTCCGAATCGGTCTGGGGCACCAGCTCCGGCGGCCAGGGCGCGGGCTCGGGCTGCTCCGCCTACGACCCGAAGCCGTCCTGGCAGAAGGACACCGGCTGCTCCATGCGGACCGTCGCCGACGTCTCCGCGGTCGCCGACCCCGCCACCGGCCTCGCGGTGTACGACAGTTACCAGGCCACCGGCTGGAACGTGTACGGCGGCACCAGCGCCTCCTCGCCCATCATCGCCGGTGTGTACGCCCTCGCCGGCACCCCGACCGCGAACAGCTACCCGGCGTCCTACCCGTACGCCCACACCGGTTCGCTGAACGACGTCACCTCCGGCGCCAACGGCAGCTGCAGCCCCTCCTACCTGTGCACCGCGGGCTCCGGCTACGACGGCCCGACCGGCCTCGGCACCCCGAACGGCACCGCGGCCTTCTCCGGCGGCACCAGCACCGGCAACACGGTCTCGGTGACCAACCCCGGCAACCAGTCGTCCCAGGTCAACACCGCGGTCTCGCTCCAGATCCACGCCACCGACTCCGACAGCGGCCAGACGCTGACCTACAGCGCCACGGGCCTCCCGGCCGGGCTGTCCATCAACTCCTCGACCGGCCTGATCTCCGGCACCCCGACCGCCGCGGGCTCGTCCAACGTCACCGTCACCGCCAAGGACTCCACCAACGCGACCGGTTCGACGTCCTTCACCTGGACCGTCAGCACCTCCGGCGGCACCTGCACCCCGACCCAGCTGCTCGGCAACCCCGGCTTCGAGACCGGCAGCGCCGCACCCTGGTCGGCGACCGCGGGCGTCATCGACAACTCCAGCGGCGAGGCCGCGCACTCCGGCTCGTGGAAGGCCTGGCTCGACGGCTACGGCACCACCCACACCGACTCGCTCTCGCAGACCGTGTCGATCCCGGCCGGCTGCCACGCCACCCTCACCTACTACCTGCACATCGACACCCAGGAGACGACCACCTCCACCGCGTACGACAAGCTGACGGTGACCGCCGGTTCGACCACCCTGGCGACCTACTCCAACCTCAACAAGAACACCGGCTACTCGCAGAAGTCCTTCGACCTCTCCTCGTTCGCGGGGCAGACCGTGACCCTCAAGTTCAACGGCACGGAGGACAGCAGCCTGGCCACGTCGTTCGTCATCGACGACACGGCGCTCAACGTGAGCTGACCTGAACGTGTGCGGTACGTGAGGCGCGGAGGCACGCGACGCACGTACCGCACGTACCGCACGTACCGCACGTGAGGCAGTCGGAACACGCGAAGGGCGGGACGGGGTTCATCCCCCACCCCGCCCTTTGTGCCGCCCCGGGGGAGCGACCGCCCCGCCTGCGCTTGCGCCTGCGCCTGTGCCTGTCCGTTCGGCCGGCGTCCGGCGCTCCGGCGGGCCGCCGCCGCGCGGTTCGCGGCTCCTTGCCCACGGGCGCCGCGTGTTCCTTTCAGGGTGAGGCGGAGGCTGGTACGCCGCCGGGTGAGAGCGCTCTCGCTAGCGGCGTCGGAGGGT
The DNA here is from genome assembly GCF_056431605.1 of Streptomyces sp. NPDC045846. Taxonomy (NCBI): domain Bacteria; kingdom Bacillati; phylum Actinomycetota; class Actinomycetes; order Kitasatosporales; family Streptomycetaceae; genus Streptomyces; species Streptomyces sp. NPDC045846. The sequence continues at coordinate 336,007 of NZ_JBWKKJ010000001.1, forward strand.
TACGGAGGGGCGGACTGCCGGGGTGCAGCGGTCCGCCGGATTACGGGAGCCGGTTTGCGAGAGCCGGTTTGCGGCCGGGTGAGAGCGCTCTCTCCCGTGGCGTCGAAGGGGTACGGAGGGGCGGCCTGCCGCGGTCCAGCGGTCCGCCGGATCGCGGATGCTGGTGCGCCGGCGGGTGAGCGCTCTTTAGCCGCGTCGAAGGGCCACGAAGGGGCGGCCCGCCGCAGTCCAGCGCCCCGCCGGACGCCAGCCGAGCGGGCGGGCGCAGGACAGCAGGGCGCTGGTGCCGAGCCGGGCCCAGGGGAAGTCGCCACCCGCCGCGCCGCTCGCATCGGCGACCCGCACCCGCATCCGCTCGTCGATCTCGTACGGCGCGGCCTCCGCGATCAACAGGCCTCCCGGAACGACGAGTTGGGCCACCCGCCCGAGCAGCACCGCCGGGTCACCTCCGATGCCCACGTTCCCGTCGACGAGCAGTGCGGTGTCCCAGCGTCCCTCGCCCGGAAGCCGGTCGAACACCGAGCGGCACAAGGCGCTGCCACCCCAGTCCCGCGTGCGGCGCACCGCCTCGGGGCTCAGGTCGACCCCGAGCGCGGCGACCCCCTCGGCGGCGAGCGCGGCCACCAGGCGGCCGGGCCCGCAGCCGATGTCCAAGACCGTGCCCCGGCAGCGGCGCAGCACCGTGCGGTCCGCCAAGTCCGGTTCCGCACACCAGCGTTCCACCTCAAGGGGCAGCAGCCAGCCGTCGGGTCTGCGCAGGAACAACGGCCCCCGCCCGGAGCGCAGCGCGTCCGTGTACGGGTCGGCGTGCCAGGCGGCCGGGGCGGCGGCCGAGAGCGCTCTCACCATGAGCCCGGCCCGGCTGTCGGGGACGCGGTGGGGGCGGGACTGGTGGCTGAGGAACGAGAGGCCGGTGGTTGGACGGCCGGGATGTCGGCATCAGCGTCCCGGGAGGTTGCGGGCTGAGAGGCTGGGGGCTGAGAGGTTGGGGGTTCGGAGGTCGGGGGCCGCCCCGCCGTCAGGGAGCGGGCGAAGCGGCCGTGGGGAGCCTCGGCCGCGACCAGCGCGGCGTCCCGAGCGGTGTCCACGTCGCGCAGCCGGGGAAGCTCACGCACCCTCAGCCCGGCGTCGTACAAGCGCTGCCGCTGGACGCGTCCGGTCTCCGGCACCGACATCGGCACCCCGAGCAGGAGCGCCGGGTCCGGCTCCGTCAGCCCGAGGGCCCAGAACCCGCCGTCCTCGGCCGGGCCGAACCACGCCTCGTCCGGCCCCTTTGAGCCCGCCAGCGCGGGTGCGAGCAGGGCCGGGTTCACCTGCGGGGTGTCCATGCCGATCAGCAGCGTGGGCCCGGTGCACGCCGCGAACGCCGCCGCGATCCGCTCGTCCAGGCCCCCCGCACACTGCGCCAGGACCTCGATCCCCGGCGGCAGCCACGGCCCGGGCTCGCCGTCGAGCACCAGAACCCTTCTGCGCGCGGGGGTCGCGAGCACCGCGTCGAGAGTGTCGGCGAGCGACGCCTCGGCGATGCGGGCCGCCTCCTCGGGCGTGTAGGGCGGGGTGAGCCGCGTCTTGACCCGGCCGGGCACGGGCGCCTTCGCGAGGACGATCAGCGTCGTACCGGCCGCTGACCCGCCTGCGGCCCCGGTCATCGGGCGGCCACCGACGTGTGCGCCACCACCGGCGGCTCCGCGAGCACCTTGCGCATGTCGTGCACGGCCTGCCAGGTGCCCCGCCACGTTCCGGTGACCTTCGACTTCCCCGTGCGCGGCCGGTACGGCACGTCGTGCTCGGCCACCCGCCACCCCGCGTCCGCCGCCCGCACCACCATCTGGAGCGGGTAGCCGCTGCGCCGGTCGGTGAGCCTCAGATCGAGCAGCGCCTCCCGTCGCGCGGCGCGCAGCGGTCCCAGATCGTGCAGGCGCAGCCCGGTGCGACGGCGCAGCATCCGCGCCAGCGCGAGGTTCCCGGCTCGCGCGTGCAGAGGCCAGGCGCCGGACCCCTGCGGGCGCCGTCGGCCCAGCACCAGGTCGGCGGCGCCGGACGCCACCTCCCGTACGTAGGGGACCAGCTCGGCCGGGTCGAGGGAGGCGTCGCAGTCGCAGAAGCACACGTACTCGGCCTCGGCGGCGAGCAACCCGGCATGGCAGGCCGCGCCGAACCCCCGGCGGGGCTCATGCACGACCGTCGCGCCGAGAGCGCTTGCAACATCGGGTGAACCGTCCGACGACCCGTTGTCGACCACGACGGCCCGCCAGCCGTCCGGGATCCGGGCCAGCACCCAGGGCAGCGCCTCGGCCTCATCGAGACAGGGCAGGACCACGTCCACCGTCACCCCGGCCGGGCCGGGAGCGGGGGCTGGGGCGGGGGCGGACGAGGGGTGGGACGAGGCCTCGGGCGACGGCCGGGACGCGGAAGGTGGACAAGGCGGACCGGACTGGGACGCGGGAAGTGATGCGGAGGGGGATTCAGTCACGCCCTCACCGTACGAATCCGAACCGGACAAAACGGATTTCGGGTTCTTACGAAACGCGGACATCGCCCGCCCGGGGCCCACCCGGCGCAGACGGACGCCCCCGAGCGGTGCGACGCTGGATGCCATGCACAGCACCGAGACCCGCATCCTGGTCGTGGACGACGATCCGACCGTCGCGGAGGTCGTCACCGGCTACCTGGAACGCGCGGGGCATGCCGTAGACCTCGCCGCGGACGGCCCCGCCGCCCTGCGCGCCGCCGCACGCCGCCGCCCCGACCTGGTGGTTCTTGACCTGATGCTGCCCGGCATGGACGGCCTGGAGGTGTGCCGCCGACTGCGCGCCACGGCCCCCATACCCGTGATCATGCTGACCGCGCGGGGTGACGAGGACGACCGCATCCTCGGCCTGGAGATAGGGGCCGACGACTACGTGACGAAGCCGTTCAGCCCGCGCGAACTCGTCCTGCGGGTCGAATCCGTACTTCGCCGCGCCCGTACGGCCACGCCCCGCCCGGGGCCCCGCGTGTCCCGCTCGGGCATCACGCTCGACCCGGCCGCCCGCACCGCCTCCAGGGATGGCCGCGAGCTGGCCCTGACACTGCGGGAGTTCGACCTGCTGGCCTACCTCCTGGCCCGCCCAGGCGAGGCCATCTCCCGCGAACGGCTGATGCACGAGGTGTGGGGCTGGGAGTTCGGCGACCTGTCCACGGTCACCGTCCACGTCCGCCGCCTCCGCGGCAAGATCGAAACCGACCCGGCGAAACCCGCCCTGATCCGAACGGTGTGGGGCGTCGGCTACCGCTTCGAGGCGGACATGGACGTGGACGGGGGTGGGGATGGGGATGGGGCTTATGAAGGCGGACCACATGGGGTCAGGCCACATGGTGCTGGGCCCTATGGGGGTGAGCCCAGCGGTGCCGGACCCGATGAGGGCGGAGCGGATGGCGCTGAGCCCTATGGGGGCGGGCTACCTGGCGCTGGACCATATGGAGGTGGGCCGGGTGGCGTTGGGCCCGAGGGGGCTGGGCTGGACGGTGCTGGTCCTCGTAGCTCTGGACCACATGGCACTGCGGCCCATGGCGCTGTGCCGCAAGGGGCTGCGCCACACAGCGCCGCACCACATGGCGTGGACGCCCACGGGGTCGAGACGAGCGGCGCCGCGATGAACGAGGCCGTGCCGCGTGGAGGCGACCATGGGTGACATCCTGCTCATCGCGCTGTACGCCTTTCTGGGCGCTGCGGCCGCAGGGCTGGGCGGGGCGCTGGCCCTGCGACTCCTAAGGCACCGCTCGCTGACCGCGTCCGTCGCCGTCGTCGCGGCCGTAGCGGTTCTCGCGATGCTGGCCGGCACCCTCGCCGTCGCATGGGCGATGCTCCTGAACTCCCACGACCTGACTGTGGTGACCGTGGTCGTCGCCATGGCTGCCGTCGCCTCGCTGGCCACCGCGCTTCTGCTCGGCCGCCGGGTCGTCGCCAGCAGCCGCCGACTCGCCCTGGCCACCCGCTCATTCGGTGACGGCGGCAGTTTCGACGCCCCCACAGGCCCCGCGACTGCCGAACTGGCCGCCCTGAGCCGGGAGTTGGCGTCGACGAGCGCGAAGCTGACCGAGTCGCGCGAACGTGAGCGCGCTCTGGAGACCTCGCGGCGCGAACTCGTCGCCTGGATCTCTCACGACCTGCGCACCCCGCTCGCCGGTCTGCGCGCGATGGCCGAGGCTCTCGAAGACGGCATGGCCAAGGACCCGGACCGCTACTTCCGCCAGATCAGGACCGAGGTCGAGCGCCTCAACTCCATGGTGGGTGACCTCTTCGAGCTTTCCCGGATCCACGCGGGAGCGCTCTCACTCAACCCCGCCCGCATGTCCGTCCACGACCTGATCGGTGACGCCCTGGCGGGCGCGGACCCGCTCGCCCGCGAACACGGGGTCCGCCTCGTCGGAGGGCGCGTCGACGCGGTGCCAGTCGAGGTGGACGGCAAGGAGATGACCCGGGTCCTCGCCAACCTTCTGGTCAACGCCATCCGGCACACCCCGGCCGACGGTACTGTCGCGGTCGCCGCCGAGGACCGTCACGGGGCGGTCACGCTCTCCGTCACCGACGGCTGCGGCGGCATCCCCGACGACGACCTGCCCCGCGTCTTCGACACCGGGTGGCGCGGCACCGAGGCGCGCACCCCGCCCGGCGGCGCGGGCCTTGGCCTGGCGATCGTCCGGGGCATCGTGGAGGCCCACTCCGGGCGCGCGGAGGTACGCAACGTCGCGGGCGGCTGCCGCTTCGAACTGATCCTGCCGACAGCACCCGCGTAGCCGGGAGGGGGCCCGCCCCAGCGCGCGACGCCCCTTGCCGCCTCCCGCCCCGGCTACCCCTCCGCCGAGGCGAACTCCGCCATCCCCTCGTCGAAACCGACAGCCGGTTTCCAGCCCAGCTCGCCGCGCAGACGTGCCGAGTCCGCCGTGATGTGCCGTACGTCGCCGAGCCGGTACTCGCCCGTCACCACCGGATTGGGGCCGCCGTGCGCCGACGCGAGCGCGCGGGCCATCTCACCCACGGTGTGAGGGGTCCCGCTGCCCGTGTTGAACGCGGTGAGCGCGCCCGGTTGGCGATGTGAGAGCGCTTCCAGCGCCACGACGTTCGCCGCCGCCACGTCCCGTACGTGCACGAAGTCCCGACGCTGGCGGCCGTCCTCGAAGACCCGTGGCGCCTCGCCGCGCGCCAGGGACGAGCGGAAGAACGAGGCCACCCCCGCATAGGGCGTGTCGCGTGGCATCCCCGGCCCGTACACGTTGTGGTAGCGCAGCGACACCGCCCGTCCTCCGGTCGCCCGGGCCCAGGCGGCGGCCAGGTGCTCCTGCGCCAGTTTGGTGGTGGCATAGACGTTGCGCGGGTCGACCGGCGCATCCTCCGCGACCAGGCCGGGACTCAACTCGGCCTGGCAGTTGGGGCATTGAGGCTCGAAGCGGCCCGCATCGAGCCACTCGACCGGCCGTGGCCCGGGGCGTACGGCCCCGTGCTCGGCACACTCGTAGCGGCCCTCCCCGTAGACCACCATGGATCCCGCCAGCACCAGCTCGCGCACCCCCGCGTCGGCCATCGCGGTCAGGAGGACCGCGGTGCCGAGGTCGTTGCAGCTCACATACGCGGGCGCGTCGGCGAAACCGGTGCCGAGCCCCACCATCGCCGCCTGGTGGCACACCGCGTCCACGCCGTGCAGCGCCGCTGCCACGACGTCCGGATCGCGGACGTCGTCCCCCGGCCGGACCGCCCGGTCCAGGACGAGCGGCTCATGGCCGTGTGCGGCAAGGGCTGTGACAATGTGCGAGCCGATGAAGCCCGCGCCTCCCGTGACAAGTACACGCATAGAGGAGACGCTACGGATGTGGAAGCTCCGCGTCACCGTTCCACCCCGCCATGTCACCACCCCGTAAGGAGTATTCCGACATGCCTGTTGAGCCGCTGTCGCAGAAGGACATCGAGGACCGGCTGCGTGAGCTGCCGGGATGGTCGCTGTCGCAGGACCGCGACCGGATCTCCCGCGACTACCGCCTCGCCAACCACTTCGCCGCGACCGCCATGGTCGTCCACGTCGCCCAGATCCAGGAGGAGCTCAATCACCACTCCGACCTCACCCTCGGCTACAACACGATCGCCCTGTCCGTGAGCACCCATGACGCGGGCGGCGCACTGACCGACCTGGACTTCCAACTCGCCCACCGGGTCGAGGAGATCGCCCCGACCCACGGCGCCGCATGACCTGACGCCCGCCCGTGCGGCGGACGTGCCGAGAGCGCTCACAGGCTGAGAGCGCTCTCGCCGGGTCCGCCTACTGCGCCGCCCGCGTCATCTCCATGATCCAGTTGAGCACCCAGGTGTCGCCGCCGTCCGCGGAGAACGACTGCTCCCAGCGGGCGGTCGTGGCGCTGATCCCCGACCAGCGGAAACGGACCTTCACGTCCTTGCCGTCGTACGTGTCGTCGCCGAAGAACTCGCCGGTCCCGTCGGGGCCGAAGCGGCCCCGCACCGGCGGATCGAGTCGGCCGGTGCGGCTGCTGGCCCAGTTCAGGGACCATTCACCGGCGTCACGGTCGTAGAGCCGCAGGGTCAGACCCGAGACCCCCTTGCCCGGGAACGCGATCTCGTCGAAGTGGGCACCGCCCGCGAAGTGCACGGAGCCCCGCGTGCGTCCCGGGAACTCCTCCCAGCCGCTGTCGGGATCGAGGTGGTCGAGCAGCCGGCGGTTGTGGACGTCCCAGCTGCCTACGAGAAAGTCGAAATCGTTCATGGGCAGGACCGTAGGAGCGCTCCACTGACATCCACTGTCAGTGGATTCGGGCAGACTGGCGCCATGCGCGCCAGCCGACTGGTCTCCCTCTTGCTCCTCCTCCAGAACCGGGGGCGGCTGACCGCCGCCCAGCTCGCCGCCGAGCTGGAGGTGTCCGTCCGCACCGTCTACCGCGACACCGAGGCGCTGGCGGCCGCCGGCGTGCCCCTGTACGGCGACGCGGGACACGCGGGCGGGTACCAACTGGTCGACGGCTACCGGACCCGCCTCACCGGCCTCACCAGCGACGAGGCCGAGGCACTGTTCCTGTCCGGACTGCCTGGTCCGGCAGCCGCCCTGGGGCTCGGCCCGGTCCTCGCCGCCGCCCAGCTGAAGGTGCGCGCCGCGCTCCCGGCCGAACTGCGCACCCACGCCGACCGCATCCGGTCGCGCTTCCACCTCGATGCCCCCGGCTGGTACGCGGACGCCGACCCGGTGCCGTTCCTGGAGCAGGTCGCCGACGCCGTGTGGCGCGGCGCCGTCCTTCAGGTCCGCTATCGCCGCTGGAAGGAGCCGACCGAGGTCGACCGCCGTCTGGAGCCGTACGGCCTGGTCCTGAAGGCGGGCCGCTGGTACGTCGTGGCCGGGCCCGGACCGCGCACGTACCGGGTCGATCAGATCCTCCAACTCGCGTTCAGCGGCGAGGAGTTCGCAATACGCGAAGGATTCGACCTGGCCTCCCACTGGCAGCGGGCGCAGGACGACTTCCACGCTCGGCTGTACCAGGACGAGGCGCTGGTGCGCCTCTCACCGCGCGGCGCCGAACAGCTCACCGGGGTCGCCGCCCGCGCCCTCGCCGAGACCGGTACCGAGGAACCCGACGGCTGGATCCGCGCCGTCCTGCCCGTCGAGTCCCTGGACCACGCCCACCGCGCCTTCCTGGAACTCGGAGCGGAGATCGAGGTGCTTGCACCAGCCGAGCTGCGTGCCCAACTCAGCGGTACCGTACGTAAGTTGGCACTGTTGTACGCCGAGTGACGCCGAGTGACGCCGCTGGGTGTGAGGGGCATTTCGCCTAGGTCTGCCCAGGGGTCCCTGCCGCTGGGGCAGACTCAGAGAGGTAGTCATTGGGTCCGCACCAGCGACCTCTTCCCATCCGATCGACCTCGGCGCCTGCCAGCGGCGAGAGCGCTCTCATCGGGGCGGCTACCCGCCGGACCAGGGGCCCGAGGCGACGGTCGAGACGGGGCCGGGGCAGGTGGGCCGACCCCCGTCCGCCCCGCTCGCCCCGACCCCGTGCTGCGTCCCCCGCCGTGCCTGCTCAGACCTGCCAGTCACCCGCCGCTGCCGCGCTCCTCGCGAAATCCGCGAAGTCTCGGGGCTCACGGCCCAGCACACGCTTCACACCGTCCGTCGTCGACGCGTTGTGGCCGTCGAGGAGCGTGGTGAACAACCCGGCGAGCCACCCCGCCTCGGGCGCGGGCATCCCGTACTGCGTGAGCATCTCCGCGTACTCGGAGCCCGAGACCGGCGCGTAGTGGATCTCGCGACCCGTCGCGCGGGAGAGCTCGGCCGCGACCTCCGCGAACGTGAGCAGCCGAGGGCCCGTCAGTTCGTAGGTCTGCCCCAGGTGGCCTTCCTCGGTGAGGGCGGCGACCACGACGTCGGCCAAGTCCTCGGCGTCCACCCAGGGTTCGGCGGTTTCACCGGCCGGGAAGGCCACCGTTCCCGCCAGGACGCCGTCGACCATCGGGCCCTCGCTGAAGTTCTGCGCGAAGAACGCGGCACGGACCACCGTGAGATCCGCGTACGCCTCGCGGAGAGCGCTCTCGGCGAGGGCCGCTTCCGGCTCGCCCCGGCCCGAGAGCAGCACGACCCGGTGCACCCCGTTCGCCACCGCGAGCCGGCCGAAGAGGCGCATCGCGTCCACCGCGCCCGGTGCGGCGAGGTCGGGGTAGTAGGCGACGTACGCGGCAGAGGTGCCTCGCAGGGCGGCGGCCCAGGTCGAGTCGTCCGCCCAGTCGAAGCGGACCTCCCCGCTCCGTGACCCCGACCGGACCGGCACCCCGCGAGCGGCCAGCCGCTCGACCACTCGGTGGCCCGTCTTTCCCGTACCGGTCGTCACCAGCACCGTGCGTTCGTCCACGCCGTCCGCCCTCTTCAAGTCGTCTGTCAGCTGAGGGATTTGCCTCTTGTTCGTCATGGGTCCAGCGTCGTCGAGCGGCTGTGGGCTCTCCATGCGCCAAGGGCCAATCCTCATACGCGTTCGTCCAGGACCCGGACCGCTCCGCACGCTCTACGCTGGCCCCATGGACGCACTCGCCGGACTGCTCGACGGACCGCGCGCCCGAGGGGCTTTCCTGTTGCGCATGGTGATGGAACCCCCGTGGTCCGTGCGGGTCGAGGACCGGGCGCCCATCTCCCTCATGTCGATGACTGCGGGGGAGGCCTGGATTGTGCCCGATCGCGGCGACGCGGTGCACATCGTTCCCGGGGACATCGTCATCGTGCGCGGCCCCGACCCGTACACGGTCACCCATGCACCGGATCTCGCTCCCTTCGCGCGGATCGGCCCCGGCGCGACCTGCACCACCCTGCGCGGGGAAGCGCTCTCGGCCTCCATGGACCTGGGCGTACGCACGTGGGGCAACGCCCTGGACGGCTCGGCCACCATGCTTGTCGGCACCTACCTGATGGAGGGCGAAATCAGCGGGCGGCTGCTCGACGCCCTGCCGCCGGTGCTGCTGCTGACCGCCCAGGAGTGGAACTGCTCGCTCATGCCGCTGCTCGACGAGGAGATCTCCCGCGACCAGCCGGGCCAGAGCGTCGTCCTGGACCGGTTGCTCGATCTGTTGCTCATCGCGGTGCTGCGCTCATGGTTCTCGCGGCCGGGTGCGGACGCGCCCGCCTGGTACCGAGCGATGGGCGATCCGGTGGTCGGGCTCGCTTTGCGGCTGGTGCAGGACGCTCCCGCGCACCCCTGGACGGTTGCCTCGCTGGCCGCGCGGTGCGGGGTGTCGCGGGCGGGATTCGCCCGGCGCTTCACCGAGTTGGTGGGGGAGCCACCCATGGCCTACCTCACCGGCTGGCGCCTGGCCCTGGCCGCCGACCGGCTGTGCGAGACGGATGCCACCGTGGAGGCCATCGCCCGGCAGGTCGGATACAGCGGAGCGTTCGCGCTGAGCGCCGCCTTCAAACGGGTTCGCGGTATCAGCCCACAGGAGCACCGGGCTCTGGGCACGCGGGGCACCTGAGCGTGCCGCCCGCCCGCGCTTCGCCCACGGTGACTCGCGAGGAACCTGACGGGGCCCTGAGAGCGCTCCGGGGTGCCGACTGCTGGATGCCCGCCTGAGTGCTGCGCTGCGACCGAGCCCGGGAAAGAGACGTGAGAGCGCTTTCAGGCGCGGATGTGCTGCGAAAGATCGTCGTTGCCGACCACCCGGAACACCCCGCCGCCGAGCGGCGGGCCGACCAGGCCCGCGAGGCGGTCCATCCGGCGCTGTTCACTTGCCGCTATGCGATCCATCCAAACAGGGATGTCGGTCGGCTCGGCATCTATCAGTGCGCACGTCAGGATTTCCTGAGGGTCTTCGAGGTTGAGAGCGCTCAGCACCCGGCGCGGGTCGCCGGGGAAGATCTCGTCGGGCAGCCAGGCCTGGCGGAACGCGGCGTAGTCGACGCCGTCATTGAGGCGGCGCAGTGAAGTGCCGATCAGCATGGTGAACCTCCGGAAGCGGATTCCTAGGCCTGCGATGCCTGGCGGCATCGTGGGCGCCGCTCGATTCTTACGTTGTAAGTTTCGCGGGCAGGGATAGAGTGCCCTTACGACGTAAGAATCGTCAAGAGGGGCTGGAGGAGACCTGATGGCGGACGGGCGGGCGCGACCCAAGGCCGGGCTCAGTCGCGACAAGGTGCTGGACGCGGCGCTGGATGTCGTTGACCGCGAAGGCATCGCCGCGCTCACCATGCGCAAGCTCGGCACCGAACTCGGGGTCGAGGCCATGACGCTTTATCACCACGTGGGTCGCAAAGGGCAGTTGCTCGACGCGCTCGTCGGCCGCGTAGTACGGCGGGCTGCCGCCGGGGTGCTCCATGGCGCCCCGATCGCATCGTCGCCTGGAGCTGGAGCTGGAGCTGGAGCTGGAGCTGGAGCCGGTGGTGGTGGAGTGGCCGCTGCCTTCGGGTCGGCTGCCGGGGACTCGGCCTTGGTCGCGGATCCTGACTCGCGTCCGGCCGCCGCCGGCGCAGCATCCCCGGCTGACTGGACCGAGTGGGCCCGGGCCTTTGCAGTCGGCTTGCGAACTGAACTCCTCTGCCACCCCGGCGTGTTGCCGCTCATCGCGACCCGCTCGCTGAGCTCCGCCGAGGATCTGGATCTGCTGGAGGAGTGGCTGGCAGCGCTGACTGGTGCGGGTCTCGCGCTGGGCCCGGCGATGGACGTCATCAACTCCCTCGCCACGTTCGTCATCGGTCACACCCTCGCCGAAGCCGGGCGCACCCCGGGCGAAGGATCGGACGCGCCCGACCTGGACGACGTTGCACCGGACCCGGAGCGCTTTCCCCTGCTCGCCGAGGTGACGACGACCCGTGCCGGTCTCGACTTCGCCGCACGCTTCGACCGCACCGTGGACTTCATCCTGGCCGGCTACCGAGAGCTGCCACAGGACTGATCCACAGTCGCCCCGGGGTCCGCCCCGTCGGAGTCGCCCCGCCGATGCGATCCTGCCGCACTGCCCTCTCCTGGCAGCGCCGCCTCAACCCTCTTACGAACACCCCCTGTTCCTTCACGTACGGCTCGAATTTCTCCGCTCACCACCCCTGCTCGCTCTCAACTGCCCCCAACTCCCCTACGTATCAAGCGAGTTCTCTGCTTGTCCGAAGGCCGTGAGGGTACGGATACTCGACGCGGCGAGGTGGCACGGGCGGTGGCGCATGCCGGAGACCCCGGTCGCTGCGTGACCCGGCCATCGCGCCCAACGGGCCCGGCGAAACACCCGTTGCCGGGCTCAACCCCCCACAGGAGGTCTTGAGTTGAAGCAGCGATGGATGTCAGGCCGACGTGCGGCCACCGCCGCCGCGGGAGCCCTGGCGCTCGGCGCGACCCTGACGATGCAGAGCGCCGACGCCGCCCCCGCACCGACCGCCGCCACGCAGTCCGCCGCATCGGCCGGACAGCTGGCGCACCGGATCGAAACCGCTCTCACGGGCCGCACGGCGGGCTCGTACTATGACGCGCAGAGCAAGAAGCTCGTGGTGAACGTGGTCGACGCCGCAACCGCCGACAGCGTCCGCAAGGCGGGCGCCGAAGCCCGTACCGTCAAGCACTCGATGGCCCAACTGAACTCATCGAGGCAGGAGTTGAAGAGTAAGGCGTCGATACCGGGCACCTCCTGGTCGATGGACCCCGTCAGCAACAAGGTGGTCGTCAAGGCCGACCGCACCGTCACCGGCAATCGGCTCGCCCAGCTCGACAAGGTGGTGCGCAGTCTCGGCGACACGGTCACCCTGAAGAGAACGGCCGGACGTTTCCAGCCGCTCATCGCGGGCGGCGACGCGATCTGGGGCAGCAGCGCCCGCTGCTCGCTCGGCTTCAACGTGACGGTGGGCGGGCAGCCGTACTTCCTGACCGCCGGACACTGCGGCAACGCGGTCTCCAGCTGGTCGGACCAGCAGGGCGGTTCGGAGATCGCCGTCACCGAGGCTTCCACGTTCCCGGGCCATGACTATGCCCTGGTGCGCTACACGAGCAACATCGACCACCCGAGCGCGGTGGATCTGTACGACGGCTCCTCCCAGCCGATCAGCGGCGCAGGCGACGCCACCGTCGGCGAGCAGGTCCAGCGCAGCGGCTCCACCACCGGCGTCCAAGGCGGCCAGGTCACCGGCCTCAACGCCACCGTGACGTACGAGGAGGGCCAGGTCGACGGCCTGATCGACACCACCGTCTGCGCCGAACCCGGCGACAGCGGCGGCTCGCTCTTCGACGGCGGTACGGCCCTGGGCCTGACCTCGGGCGGCAGCGGCGACTGCAGCTCGGGCGGAGAGACGTTCTTCCAGCCCGTACCGGACGCGCTCCAGGCCTACGGAGCACAGATCGGCTGAGCTGACCTGCGAGAACCCCTGCGATCACCCACCCCTTGCCGTCCGCGCGCGAACGGCAAGGGGTGTAGCGCGTTCACGACCCGGGGATCAGGGGGCCGGGAACCCGAGGGCCGGCGCTGGGAGCGCTCTCTAGGCGTCGCCGGACAGCAGATGCTGCGGCACCGACCGGAAGGACCAAGCGCCGGCCCGGCGCGTGAACACCCACACGAGGTCGAAACGGTCGGGCCACTTCGCGGGGACCCCGGCCACATGCGCGGCGCCCAGGGCCTCGACGATCGGGGGGATCCTGGAGTGCTCCCAGCAGATGAGAACGGGTGCCGTCGCAGCCAGCGCCGCGGCCGCCACCTCCTTTTCCCCGCCCTCGGGGAAGTCGGTGTCCACCCGCAGGTGGAGGGCGTCGGCGAGCGGTGTCACCGTCTGTCGCATCCGGTGCGCACCGGCATGTGGACCCTGGTCTGCCACAGCGTAGATGGTTGCGGGGCGAGGAAGGGCTGCTCCTGAACCGGTCGGCGAACCGCTGCTGGTGGTGGACGCGGTGAACAGGTGAGGCAACGCGTGAGCGCGCTCCCAGCCCCGTCGGGTCAGGGACTTCTTGTCCTGCTTACCAGCCTCGTCGAAGCCCGGATCGCCGGAGGAGGGCTTCTCGCCATGCCTGATGATCATGATCGTGGTGTCGTGCCCGGTGTCGGACGGCACGGCAGCGGCCGACAGGGAACTGTTCGCCCCCGACTTCTTGTCGTTGCTTCCGCCGCAGCCCGCCGCCACGACTGGCGCGGCCAGCGCCAGGCCGAGCAGCATGGTCCGCCGGTTCGGCCCGTTCCCGTGAGTCACTCTCGTACCTCTTCTTGCGGCGTTCGCCCGCGTTGCACACGGAGCCATGTCATCGGAGTTGACGGTCGATTCGTGGCCGGGGTTCCTTGAGGGCCTCGTCGCACATGCATGCGCGGCCGCTTCCGGGTGAGGCGGGGACTGTGAAGCCGGAGGGAGCTGAGAGCGCTCTCGCGACGCGTCCGTCCAGCTCACCGAGCTGCATGCTCACTCGTCCACGGGTTCCAGTTCCCACCACTGGCCGGGAGAGTCGGTGTCCTCCCCCTGCTGCACGTTCGCGCCTTCCTCGGCCGAGCCGTTGGCGACCTCCAGAAGCAGGCCGCTGATGTAACTGACCAGGGTCACCCGACCCGGGACGTCCAAGTGCCGCTCCACGAGCCACTCCTGGGCGCCGAAGTTGTTCGCCTTCCACTGCTGGACGTTGGCACCGTTCTCGGTGGAGGCGTTGGCGACGTCGAGCCGCTTCCCGCTGTTCACGTTCACCAGGTGGTAGAGCCCGCCGCCGCTGTGCACGGGGGAGATGTGCCACTGCTGCGCGGTGGAACCGCCCTCCTTGCCCTGCTGCACATTGGCCCCGCTGCCCTTGGAGCCCCCGTGCACCTCGAGCAGCAGCCCGCTGCCGACATTGCGTACGAGATAGCGTCCTTCGGGCAGGGTGGGGTTCGGGGTGTCGTTCATGATCCCGAAGGATACGGTCGCGACGGTGCCGCCGCCCCGTGAATCCGGGCGGCGGCACCGTCAGGCCGTGGTGCGGTGCCGTCAGTGGTGACGGCTCTCGCGGGCCAGCGCCTTCACGAAGTGGTCCGCGTCGATGGTGCCGATGCCGGTCGCCATGTCGTAGCCGTTCACCGCCGTGTAGCCGGTGACGCCCTGGTAGCTGTTGTTCGTGCCGTCATTGACGTCCACGAGGCCGGAGGCCGGCTTGTACCCCTCGTGCTTGTAGAGCGAGTACAGCGCCTCGTTGATGTTGCCGAGGCGGTGGCCGGCGGCCTGGTCGGCGAGGGCGACGATGCCGGAGAAGAGCGGGCTCGCCTCGCTCGTACCGCCGGACACGTCCCAGCCGACGGCGGTCGGGTCGTAGCTGGAGTACACCCAGGCGCCGCCGTTGACCGCGGCCGCCATGGAGATGTCCGGGGTGCCGCGCCGGTTGCCGACGATGCCGCGCACGCCGTTCTGGAACGAGGGGCGCTGGAAGACGTGCGACTGCCCGCCGCCGCCCGATCCGTTGTCGTTGTACACGCTCTCAGGGCTGAGGCGGTTGCCCTTGTCGTCGAGGTGCAGCTGGGTGCCGCCGATCGACGTGACCAGCGGGTCGGACGAGGGCCAGGAGTTCACGCGCTCCTTGTAGTAGCCGCTGCCGTCCGCGGTGTTGTCGGTGGCGCCGCCGTCACCGGAGGAGGCGAGCACGGTCACACCGTGGGCTGCCGCGTCCTTGAACGCGTACCGCAGGTTCTTGATGCTGGAGAAGTCACCCTTGTCGAAACCGGGGAACGTGTTCTCCGTGGCGCCGAAGCTCTGGGTGATGACGTCGCCGATGCCACGGTCGATGAGGTGCTTCTCGGCATCCATCATCTCGGGCAGGCCGGTGACGCCCTCGGTCTCCGCGACCGCGGTCTCGACCAGAATGATCTTCGCGTCGGGGGCCACGGCGTGGGCCATCTCGACGTCGAGGGTGGACTCACCGGCCCAGCCGGTCATGTCCTTGTTCTTGGGGTCCCACGTGGGGACGTTGCCCCACTTGACCACGTCGACCTTGCTGCTGGGAATGCCGTACTGCTTGCTGTACACGTCCAGGTCGTGCTGGATCGTCGGCGAGCCGAAGGAGTCCACGATCACGATCGTGCGGCCCTTGCCGGTGATGCCCGCCTTGTAGAGCGGGTTCAGGTTGTACGCCTGGCGGTACTGCAGCGGGCCGTAGCAGGCGATCTTCCACTTGGCCTGGCACTGCTCGGTGCTGAGCGGGCCACTCGTCGAGTGGGCGAGCATGTGTCCGGCGACGGCCGGAACGGGCTTTACCTGCGGGACGGCAGGTGCAGCGGTAGCGGACCCGGACAGCGGGGTGGCTATCACCGCGGCGGCGGCAAGGGCGGTGGCCCCAACTGTCGCTGCTGCGGTACGAGTCCGGGGGCGGGCTATGCGCATGAATGCTCCCTGAGTGGGGTGAAGCCGCGCGAGGCGGTCTTCGCGATCCCATCGGGAAGGTCATGCGCAGGACAAGAGGATTTATCGCTTGATGTCGAACGCTTTGCCTGGGTGGCGCACTTGAATGAACATTCTTGGTTGGTACCTGACCAACCTGTGCCCGGAAACGACAAAAGGGGCGCCGTCCGACGCGATCGGGCGGCGCCCCTTCTTCACACGGTGATCAGCGTGTGTGTGCGCTCCGTACGTTGGCGTAGACGTGTAGGTCGTCGCCACATGTGACACCGCAGGACACCTAAGGCAACACCTATGGCACCAGCACCGAGGTGTGGCCTCGCCTCGCCCCAGGCCGTTCCCATACGCCTGGCCAACGTGTGGCGTCGCCCCATGTGCGCTGCCCACATATGGCGCGTAGCCGCACGCGATGTCAGCCGTGTACGTGCCCGTGTCCGACCGGGTGTGTGATCAGGCGCCGAGGTTGAACTCTGCCGGGTTCGGGCCGAGGCGCTTGCCCTCGTCCAGCGCGGCGAGAGCGGCCAGGTCGTCCGCGTCGAGCTCGAAGCCGAAGACGTCGATGTTCTCCTTGATCCGCGAAGGCGTCACGGACTTGGGGATCACGACGTTGCCGATCTGGATGTGCCAGCGCAGCACCACCTGCGCGGCGGTACGGCCGTGCTTCTGGGCGATCGCGACCACGGTCGGGACCTCGAGCAGGCCCCGGCCCTGACCGAGCGGCGACCAGGCCTCGGTCGCGATGGAGTGCTTGGCGTGCAGCGCACGCGACTCCGCCTGCGCGAGCTGAGGGTGCAGCTCGATCTGGTTGACGGCCGGCACCACCGAGGTCTCGCCGAGCAGCCGCTCCAGGTGAACCGGCTGGAAGTTGGACACGCCGATCGCCTTCGCGCGGCCGTCGGCGTAGATCTTCTCGAACGCCTTGTACGTGTCGACGTACGCGTCCTTGGCCGGCACCGGCCAGTGGATCAGGTACAGGTCGACGTAGTCGAGGCCGAGCTTGTCGAGCGAGGCGTCGAAGGCCCGCAGGGTCGAGTCGTAGCCCTGCTCGGAGTTCCAGAGCTTCGTCGTGACGAAGAGGTCTTCGCGGGCGACCCCGGAGGCGGCGACGGCCTTGCCGGTGCCCCGCTCGTTCTCGTAGATCGCGGCGGTGTCGATGCTCCGGTACCCGGACTCGATAGCCGTCGCGACCGCCTTCGCGGCCTCGTCGTCCGGCACCTGCCAGACCCCGAAGCCGAGCTGCGGCATTTCGACGCCGTTGTTGAGGGTGATGGAGGGGACCTTGCTCACGAGCGGTCGATCCTTACGTCGTCGGTTGGTACTCCCATCGTCAACGAACGAGCGGAGCGACGCATTCCCAACGGGCACACCCGATCGCGGCCCGATCGCACCTGACCAGCAGTTCAGTAGTTCTCCTGGCTCGCCGCTCAGGAACTCGTGACCAGTGCCGCCGGATTGATGGCCGATACAGATCCGACCTTCTCGGTCTGAACCATTGACCGTGCCTCGCCAAGGCGCGACGCTATGGCACGTGACTGAACGCTGGACACTCATATGAACGGCATGGGTCGCCTGTCCAGCTAACTGCACTTGTGCACGCCGTCAGCGTTCACTCCTGAACCCACCTCTCAGGAAGGTTGGTGCAACCAGTGAAGGACATGCAGGAAACATCGGATGAGACAGTCGCGCCTGTCGCGGGCGGTCGGCCCCCGCGTGCACGGGCTTCGAGACCGCTCTCAAAGTCACCCGCTACTTCCGCACCGATCGTTAGGCGCGGCACCATGCTGCTGCGGGTGCTCGGCATCGCGGCGGGTGGCGGGGCACCGCAGCGGAACTTTGCGTGGCCCGGCTGTGTGAGGGCGCGCACTCACCCTGGCTGCCGGGCCAGACCTGGAGGGTCACGTACTCAGTGTTCATCCCGAGCTCGCTGAAGGAGACCGCCACCTTCACCCGCATCATGCAGATGCAGCAGGCCGGCAACGGAACCTCGCCCATCGTCGTGCAGCCGCTTTCGGGTGAGCGCGCGCAGACCATTGAGCTCCAACTCCCCAGCAGCAGAACCCCGTTGGCCGCGACAGCCTTGAACCGCGGCACGACAGGTGGGCCGACGGCGACGTCCAGATCACAGTCGGCGACAAGACGGTGGAATCGGTGTGCTGGGTTCCGCGGAGCGCCGGCACGATCGTCACTGACGGGGCGGTGACTCGGGCCGACATCTTCCTCGCCGACCGTTGTCCGGTCGAGGTGGGGTATTTACCGGTACCTCGGCGACACCTCAGGGCGTTGCCAGAACATCTACCTGCTGCTGACCCGCCTACGGGGTTGTCAACTTGTCTGACGGCCCGCCCAGGGAGGTACGTACATGCGCCCGTGCGCGAAGAGGTGGCTCAGCCTCGCCGGGCTGTTCCTTGCCGGGTTACTGCCTCTGGCACACCCCGCCGCCGCGCTCGCCCTCGTCCAGCCAGCCATGCCCCACGTCCTGGTGCGCCCGGCCACTGAGTTCCCGCCGATCCAAACCGCGATACACGCAGCGCCCCCTCTGGAGGCTCACCCGCCCGGTCGCCAACCAGCCGTGAGTGCGGCCGTGTTCAACGTCAAGGACTACGGGGCCACGGGGTACGGATCGGCCGATGACAGCCGGGGTGTCGACAAGGCGGTGCCCGCGGCGAACGGCCTCGGCGGCGGGACCGTACGGCGCTGGGCGGCCGAGACCCCGGACATCCCGCTCACCACAGGCGCCACCACCCGGTCGACCGCCCCCACCGCCAAGGGTGCGCCCGGCCTCGATGACTTGGACGGACCCGCATGAGAGCGCTCTCAGAAAGGCTCGGCCGCTTGGTCGCACGGCTCCTGCTGGTGGTGGCGCTGATACTCGGCGCCCTCTCGCTCCGGGCCCCGGCCCGTGCCGATCTGCAGAACCCACGTCAGGATTTCCTGCGCGCCGCCACCTCCGGGCTGTTTCTGCACTGGGGCGAACGCACCGCCCCCGCCCACACCAGCTGCTCGGCCTGGGAAACCGATGTCACGGCCGGCGGCTGGACCCCCGACTACTGGGTCGACGAGGCGGGGAAACTTCATGCCCAGTACCTCGTACTCGCCACGTTCCACAGCCGCCTCGGCTACGCGCGGCCATGGCCCTCCAAGATCCCCGGCAGCTGTTCCACGAAGCGTGACTTCCTCGGAGAGCTGATCGCGGCAGCGAAGGCCAAGGGCCTCAAGACCATCCTGTACATGACGGACGATCCCCAATGGCACGCCGATGGAGGCCATGAGTGGCTCGACTCGGCGGGCTACTCGGCATACAAGGGCAGTCAGGTCGACCTGACCACCCGCGACGGCTTCGGGCAGTTCAGCTACGACAACTTCTTCGAGGTCATGGGCCGTTACCCGGACCTCGGCGGCTTCTGGATCGACAACGACAACGACTACTGGCTGAGCCACCACCTGTACCAGCAGGTCTACCAGAAGCGCCCCGCCTACACGCTCAGCAACAACAACGAAGATACGCCGATCATGGACATGATCAGCAATGAGCAGAAGACGGGCATGGCGCCGTCGTATGACTACCCGCAGGCGCTCTATACCGCGCAGCCGCGCCTGACCGAGGCCGACTTCAAGCTGCCGTCCACGGGCGCCTGGTGGTTCGACGGCACCAACCCGGCTGTGGACAAGAAACTCACGCTGGGAAGGCTGATCACCAACGCCGGCTCGTCGGTGAAGGCCCTCATGGCGGAAACGGCCCAGGTGAACGGGAAGTTCCCATCCAACCAGGCGGCCTTCAACGACTTCGCGAATGGCTATCTGGAGCCGATGTGGACGTCCCTGCACGGGGTCGAGGGCGGCGGATACATGTACGGCGGCCTCAAGCCCGGCGTCTGGAACGACGGTGCCCAGGGGGTCACCACCATCAGCAAGACCGATCCCAGCCTCCAATACATCCACGTCATCACCCCGCCGGGCACGTCCACCCTCAAGCTGCGGGACAACGGTTACCAGGTGACTGCGGTCACCAACCTCCGTACGGGCGCGGCGATTCGATACAACCAGTCCGGCGGCACGCTGAGCCTTACGGGGCTGTCCGACTGGGACCCGTACGACACCGTGTTCAAGGTGACGGCGAGGGGGCGAGTCGGGGTCATCGCCCCGTCCGCGTATGCGATGAGCGCCTCGGCGTCCGCGAGTGGCCATGGTGCGGCGGCCGCCGCCGATGCCGACTACCTCACCTACTGGGACAACAACAAGACCCTCCCTGTCCGGCTCGACTTCAACCTGGATGCGGCGCAGACCGTCCGCTATCTGGGCATCAACCAGCGCGAGGATTCGGTGAGTTACTCCCGCTCGGACACCGAGCAGTCGGCGCGGATCAAGGGATACAGGGTGTACGTCAGTGCCGACGGCAAGAGCTGGGGGAGCCCGGTGAAGTCCGGCACCCTGCCGAGCGCGCGCGGGGTTGCCTTCATCGACATTCCGGCCGTCTCCACCAGTCATGTCCGCCTGGAGGTGACGAGCACGTACGCGACCGCGACGGACGCGGCACGCTACCAGCGCCTGCGAATCGACGAAGCGTGGCTCGGGAGCGCTTACGCGTCGTCGGGTTCGGCGGTAGCCGCCGGTCCTTGAGAGCGCTTCCGCGGCGTCCGGCTCGTCGGCGACTACGGACTCCAACGGGCTTGAGAGCGCTCTCGCTTCGGCGATCCTGACCTCCGATGCCAGCCGCGCCCGAGTTCCGAACTCGGGTTTCCCGGAAGGGGGCTGAGCAGAAACTTCGATAGGGCCGCCGGGGCAGGGGTGGCGGTCCAGCCGCCACCCCGGTCCAGCCTGTCCCGTCTTTCGTAACTGCTGTACAGCAAAAGGGATTTGGGCCCACGCGGGGCATTGACAACAGGCGTTCCAGGCGCTGCGATGCAGTGGTGGTTAGGAAGCCTTCCTAACACCCCTGGACCGCACGCCTTCGCACCGCCCTGAGCTAGTCCCAATCAGCGCCGATCAGACGAAGCCCGCCGTACCTCCCAAGCGCCCCCATGCACCACCAAGCCCGCAGCAGGCCCCACCGTGTACCGCCAACCCCTGACCGAACTCCCACCCGGCCCGCCGCGCCCCGGCGATCAGACCAATAACCCGTCCTGAGAAGCGACTCCGCGCAAGTACCTGCGGCCTCAGAACCTCTCGGCCTCGGAAACCCCAGACCCTGCCAAGCCCCCGACCTCCGCTCCTGAGCCCCACTGACTCCCGCCGAACCCCCCACGGAAGGACCCCTCCATGCGCACTGCCGTACCCCCACGCCGTCTCGTCGCGGGCCTCGCAGGCCTCGGCTGTCTGATCCTGCCCCTGGTCGGCGCGATCCCGAAGGCCAGCGCCGCCGGCACCTCGGGGGAAGGCGTCACCTTCGCCGGGTCGGTCGCCACCGCGTCCGCGTCAGCTTCCGCCGCATCCGGCGCGATGGCGGCTGCTCCGTACGAGTACCTCGGCTGGGGCAACCCGCAAAAGCCCACCGACGTGATGGCGGCCACCGGCGTCAAGTGGTTCACGCTGGCGTTCGTCCTCTCCGACGGCGGATGCAACCCGAAGTGGGACGGTTCGCGCGCCCTGACCGGAGGCCCCGATGAGAGCGCGATCAAATCCATCCGTGGCGCGGGCGGCGATGTGATCGTCTCCGTCGGCGGCTGGAGCGGCAACAAGCTTGGCGAGAAGTGCTCCAGTGCCTCGGCGCTCGCGGGGGCGTACCAGAAGGTGATCAACGCATACCAACTGAAGGCGCTTGACATCGATATCGAAGCCACCGAATTCTCGAACGCCACCGTGCGGCAGCGCGTGGTGGGCGCTCTCAAGATCGTCAAGACCAGCAACCCCGGCATCGTCACCTACGTGACGATGGGGACGACCCCGAGCGGGCCCGACGCCAACGGCAAGGACCTCATCAAAAAGGGAGCGGCGGCCGGGCTCGCCAACGACGGCTGGACGATCATGCCGTTCGACTTCGGAAGCCACAGCGGGTCCATGGGCTCGGCCACGGTGAGCGCTCTCGAGGGGCTCAAGGCAGCTGTGAAGAGCGCCTACGGGTACAGCGACGACGCCGCCTACCGGCACATCGGCGTCTCCTCCATGAACGGCAAGACCGATGAGTCCGACGAGACCGTGACCACCGGCGACTTCCAGAGCATCCTCGGCTACGCCCGGCAGCATCACATAGCGCGCTTCACCTTCTGGGCGGTCAACCGGGACAGGCAGTGCTCCTCGGGCGGCGCAGGCGACTCATGCAGCGGGGTCAGCCAGTCTCCGTACGCCTTCACCAAAATCGTCTCCCAGTACGCGGGTTGAGGAGCGGAAAGCCGACGAGTCGCTCCAGGTCGAGCTGGTTCGTGCAGAAGGTCAGGGCGCCGTCCTGATCGGTGCCGTGGATGGTCACGTACGTGACGTTGGCCGGCATGGTGGTGTGCCATCGGAAGGCAAGGCACACCGGGTTGGTCGGGCGATGTGCTCACCGCACTGAGCCGCGCCGGGGCGAGGACGTGACAGGCCACAGGACACTCGTGCCGACACCGTGGCCGGCGAGGCGAGGTGCCGTGCTCTGCTCCGATCGGAGCTGCTGCCCGCGTGGCGGACGGTGGGGCGTGGCGCGAGGTGGTGGCCTGGGTGATTGGGGGTTCGCACCACGAACAGGAGTTTCATGAGTACCGCATTGCTACGACGTGGAGCCAGGGCCGCGGCCGTCACCGCGCTCGCTCTCACCGGAGTGATCGGCGGCGTGGCGCATGCCAACGCCACGCGGCCGCATCACGGCCCGGAGCCGGTCAACGTCAGCATCGACGCGGCAGGGATCAAGGCGCCCGACCACGCCCTGGGCGGCCTGACCACCTTCCGCGTCCACACGGACGACGAGAGCGGCCGCCAGCTGCAACTCCTGCGTCCGCATGACGGGGTGTCGCTGGGGACCCTCTTCGACGATCTCGCCAAGGCCGTCAGCCACACCCCGGCTGTGTCGGCGCAGGGCATCTCGGCGCTCCGTGGCGACGCGGACGCGCCCGGCGGCGCTCTCGTCACGCCGGAGGTGCCGGAGACCTTCACCACCAGGATCGAGCCCGGCCGGGTGCTCCTGCTCGACTTCACGGCCTTCCTCAAGGACCCCGCCCATCCTGTCTTCCGCGTCCTGTGGCTCGACGGCGGGCGGCACGGCGACCTGCGTGACTTCGACGGCGCCGTGGTGACCACGCGCGAGACGTCGGCCGGACCCCGCTTCGATGTACGCGCTCTCCACAAGGCGGGGGAGCCGATCCTGGTGCACAACGCGGCCGACGAGCTGCACGAGATGCAGCTCCAGCCGGTCGCCCCCGGAACCACCGACGCCGAGATCCAGGCGTACTTCGACCGTGTCGCGGCGGGGAACCCGGGCCCGGCACCGTTCACCGGGCCCGCTCTCGGCATCGGCGCCGTCTCGCCCGGTCACAGCGTGCTGCTGCGAGCCCACCGCCTCCCGCCGGGACGGTACGCGCTGCTCTGCTTCATCACGGACGACAAGAGCGGCGTGCCGCACGTGTTCCTCGGTATGCACAAGGTGCTCGAGTTGAGCTGAACCGAGCCGAGACCCGGCAGGTGCGGCAAACGCTCTCACGCCGTCCGCGGCCCCTTCCCCGAAGTCCAGGGACGGGGCCCCGGGCCCGGCAGAGAGCGCTCTCACCTCAGTGGTACAGCGCGTCCACCTCGGCCCCGTACGCGTCCTCGATCGCCCGGCGCTTCAGCTTGAGCGAGGGTGTGAGGAGGCCGTGTTCCTCGGTGAACTGGTGGGCCAGGATCCGGAACGTGCGGATCGACTCCGCCTGGGAGACAAGGGTGTTGGCGGCGACCACCGCGCGCCGCACCTCGGTCTCCAGGTCCGGGTCGCGCACCAGCTCGGACGGGGTGAGCGGGGACTTGCCGCGCATGGCGAGCCAGTGGTCCACGCCCTCCTGGTCGAGGGTGACCAGGGCGGCGATGTACGGGCGGTCGTTGCCGACCACGATGCACTGGGCAACCAGGGGATGGGCCCGTACCCGTTCCTCCAAGGCGACCGGCGAGACGCTCTTGCCGCCGGAGGTCACCAGGATCTCCTTCTTCCGCCCGGTGATGGTGAGGTAGCCGTCCTCGTCCAGTGCCCCGATGTCCCCGGTGGCCAGCCAGCCCTCCCTGAGCACGGACTCGGTGGCCTTCGGCTCGTTCAGGTAGCCGGAGAAGACCTGGCCTCCGTGGATCCACACCTCGCCATCGTCGGCGATGTGGACCGTGGTACCGGGGATGGGCTGTCCGACCGTTCCGTACCGCGTGCGCTCGGGGGGATTGGCGGTGGCGGCGGCGGTCGACTCGGTCAGGCCGTATCCCTCGTAGACCGTGACGCCCGCGCCCTCGAAGAACAGGCCGAGCCGGCGCCCCATACTGGAGCCGCCCGACATGGCGTGCCGCACCCGGCCGCCCATCGCCTCACGGACCTTGCCGTACACCGTCTTCTCGAAGAACTGGTGCTGCATCCGCAGCGTCGCCGACGGACCGGGCCCCAGACCGAACGCCTTCTGCTCCACGGCCTCCGCGTACTTGACAGCGATGTCCACCGACTTGTCGAAGGGCCCTGTCTTGCCCTCGGCCTCGGCCCTGCGGCGGGCCGCGTTGAACACCTTCTCGAAGATGTACGGGACGGCGAGGATGAAGGTCGGCCGGAACGACTGGAGGTCGGGCAACAGCGCGGAGGCGGACAGGGCGGGCTGGTGCCCCAGTTTCACCCGGCCCCGGATCGCGGCGATCTCCACCATCCGCCCGAACACGTGGGCCAGCGGCAGGAACAGCAGGGTGGACGCCTCGTCGCCGGGGCGGGAGTGGAACACCGGCTCCCAGCGGGAGATCAGCATGTCGGTCTCGAACATGAAGTTGGCGTGGGTGATCACACACCCTTTGGGGCGTCCTGTGGTGCCCGAGGTGTAGATGACGGTGGCCACCGACTCCGGCGTCACGGCCCGGCGGTGCCGGTGGACCACCTCGTCGTCGATGGACTCGCCCACTTTGAGGAGTTCGTCGAGTGCTCCGGTGTCGAGCTGCCACAGGCGTTTGAGCCGGGGTAGGCGGTCGACGACCGAGCCGATCGTCATCACGTGGTCCTCGTGCTCCACCACACACGCGGTGACCTCGGAGTCGTGGAGCATCCAGAAGACCTGCTCGGCCGAGGACGTCGGGTAGACCGGCACCGGCTGGGCACCGATGGTCCACAGCGCGAAGTCGAAGAGCGTCCACTCGTAGCGGGTGCGCGCCATGATGGCGACCCGGTCCCCGAACCGCACCCCGTCCGCGATCAATCCCTTGGCCAGCGCGAAGACTTGGTCCCTGAACTCAGCGGCCGTCACGTCCTGCCAGTGGCCGGAGGCGTCCTTGCGGCAGACGGCGACGCGGTACGGGTCGTCGAGGGCATGGTCGAAGACCGCGTCCGCCAGCCCGCCGACCTGAGGCGCCGTCGCCATGGGTGGGACCGTGAATTCGCGCAATGACCTGCCTCCCTCCGGGGTGGCCACTCCCGGTGGCGCTCCGCACAGCGCGGTGACCGTACCTCACGGGCAGTTTCGGTGACAGGGGTCTTCTGCAAGTCGAGACGTACGACGTCTTCACAGGTCAGCGACCGAAACAGGCCCACATGGGGACCCCTCGGGCGCATTGCTGACTCAAAGGTAAGTTCTGCGGAAGGCAATCTCCACGGAATCTGTACGCTCCGGTCACCCTCAGCCCACGGCTGCGCCCGATCTGGTCCGGACCACACTCCGCCGCACATGGGCCGTGCCCACACGGGTTCGGCCTCCTTCATGTGTGGACGCCCTGGGCCCTCGGTGTTTCGACGCGTGCCGGGCGCCGTCGCTCAGCCGGTGCTGCGCCCGCGTCCCGGGTGCAGGCGGTCTCCGCCCGCCAGGATCGCCGAGGCCAGCGCGCCGGCCGCTTCCTGGGCGGCCGAGCCCCGCCGGTTGTGCAGCAAAACGAAGTCCACCCCGCCGAGCTCCGGCAGGCCCGCGCGTGCCGGGAGCGGGTCGAGACCCGGCGGAATCAGGCCACGGGTGTGGGCCATCACCCCGAGGCCCGCGCGGGCCGCCGCGATCAGCCCGCTCAGACTGCCGCTCGTACAGGCGATGCGCCAGGAACGCCCGTGTTCCTCCAGGACTTCGAGCGCCCGCGCCCGGGTGATCCCGGGCGGCGGGAACAAGATCAGCGGGACCGGCCGCTCCTGGTCGAGCCGCAGTCCCGGCGCCCCGATCCAGCACAGCTCGTCCGTCCACACCAGCTCGCCGTGGCTGTCGCCGGGGCGCCGTTTGGCAAGCACGAGATCCAGACGGCCCGCTTCGAGCCTCCGGTGCAGGGTCCCGGACAGCTCGACCGTCAGCTCCAGGTCCACCTCGGGATGGTCGCGCCGGAACGCCTGCAGGATCTCCGGCAACCGGGTCAGCACGAAGTCCTCCGAGGCGCCGAACCGCAGCCGGCCGCGCAGCCGCGTCCCGGTGAAGTAGTGGGCGGCCCGCTCGTGTGCGGCCAGGATGGTCCGCGCGAAGCCGAGCATCGCCTCGCCGTCCTCGGTCAGCCGCACACTGTGCGTGTCCCGGCTGAACAGCGGCCGCCCAGCCGCGTCCTCCAGGCGCCGCACGTGCTGGCTCACCGTCGACTGCCGCAGCCCGAGCCGCCGGGCGGCCTGCGTGAAGTTCAGCGTCTGCGCGACGGCGAGGAACGTCCGCAGCTGGTTCGCGTCGTACATGCCCTCACGGTAGCCCCGGTCATCGCAAAGCGTGATGACAGTGAGAGTGGTGTACGGGATTCCCGATGAGCCGCCGAGGAAGGAGTATCGAGAGAGCGCGATCCGGGTCGGCACCGCTGGCTGGAATCCGCCCCGCGTGGAACCCGGGCCCAGCCAGATCGAGCCCAGACGAGCACTCGCTCCGGCGCCGGAAAGCGCGGGGGCCGACGACGCACCGTAGATCGAACGCCGAGCATGTAAGTGGAGCCCATGAGCCGCCGCACCCCGAAACTGCCGTCCTGGCTGCCGGTCGACCCGTACATACTGGCGCTGCTCGGCACGGTAGGACTCGCCGCGCTGCTCCCGGCGTCCGGATCGGCGGCCGGTGTCGCGAGCGGCGCCTCCACGGGGGCCGTGGCGCTCCTCTTCTTCCTGTACGGGGCCCGGCTCTCGACCCGTGAGGCGATGGACGGGCTGCGCCACTGGCGCCTCCATGTCACCGTGCTGGCCTGCACGTTCGTCGCCTTTCCGCTGCTTGGCCTGGCGGCGAAGGGCCTCGTCCCGTTCGTCCTGACACCGGACCTCTACAACGGACTGCTCTTCCTGTGCCTGGTGCCGTCGACGATTCAGTCATCGATCGCTTTCACCTCGATCGCCCGCGGCAACGTGCCCGCCGCGATCTGCGCGGGCTCCTTCTCCAGCATCGCCGGGATCGTCATCACCCCGCTGCTCGCGGCAGGACTGCTCGGCGACAGCGGGGGCGGCTTCTCCGCGGACTCGCTCCTCAAGATCGTGCTGCAACTCCTGGTGCCGTTCCTGGCGGGGCAGTTCCTGCGGCGCTGGGTCGGCGGCTTCCTGGTCCGCAACAAGAAGGTCCTGGGGTACGTGGACCGTGGCTCGATCCTGCTGGTCGTCTACAGCGCGTTCAGCGAAGGCATGGTCCGCGGCATCTGGCACCAGGTGAGCGTGTACAGGCTCGGCGCCCTGCTCGCCGTCGAGGCCGTACTGCTGGCCGCGATGCTCACACTGACCTGGTACGGGACGAAGCGACTGGGCTTCGACCGGGGTGACCGGGTCGCCATCCAGTTCGCCGGGTCGAAGAAGAGCCTCGCCGCCGGACTCCCCATGGCCAGCGTCCTGTTCGGGGCCCAGACCTCCCTCGCGGTGCTGCCGCTGATGCTGTTCCACCAGATGCAGCTGATGGTGTGTGCGGTGATCGCCAAGCGCCGCGCCCGCGACCCGCTGGCCGAAGAGGAGCCGGGGGCAGGCGCAGTCCCGACCTCACACGGGCGAGGCGTGCGGCTCGGGAGGTAGCGCGGGCTTGGGTCCGGGGGAGCGGAGCGATGCGCGCGTAGGCAGGTGTGTGCTGGAGAGCGCCGCTCGTTGAGAGCGCTTCCAGTTCCAGGAAAGGCGCCGGTCAGCCGCCCTCCGGGAGGGTCTCGGTTGCTTCGACAGCCCTCGCAGCTTGGGCCTGGCGGCGCGTCAGCTGCCATATCTGGTCGACGCCGCTCTCGGCCGGGGCGAGCGGTTCGTCGGGACGGCGCAGATGCTCGACGAATCCGAGCCGGGCCGGGACGGCGGCGCTGGATCGGTTGGCCACATCGTGGACGACCTCGACCACGTCGACGCCGGGCAGCCGGAAAGCCTGATCGACCAGGGCGCGGGCGGCCTGGGTGGCGACGCCGCGGCCGGTGGCGGCCGGGTGCAACCAGTAGCCGATCTCGCGCACACCCTCTCGGGTGCTGTCGCGCCGGAACAGGCCGCAGGCGCCGACGATGGCGCCGTCCAGCACGATCGCGTACGTGTACTCGTCACCGCTCGCCCAGCGTCCCGCGCGGCGGGCCAGGAAGTCGGTGGTCCTGGCCAGGCCGTGCTCGGCGACCCAGGGCATCCAGGGACGCAGGTGCTCCAGCGACTCCTCGATGACCCGGAAGTACTCCGGAAGGTCCGCCTCGGCGTCGAAGGCGCGCAGCGTGAGGCAGTCGTCCAGAACGATGACCTGCTGGGGAAGCTCCATGCAGGGAGGATCGTCCGAACGCGCTCTCCGGGCAACGGAATTTGCGATGTCGTTGGGGCCGCCGGGTGCTGAGAGCGCTCTCCGGGGCCGTCGGGATGGGGGTGAAGATCAGAGCGCGGTCGGCACCTTGAGTAGCGCCGGTAACGGCGAGACCGGTCGCGGGTAACCCGGAGTGGAGACGCCCGCCTCCGAGGGCGCTCTCAGCCCTCCAGGTCCTTTCGAGCCCCAGCTCCGTTCTCCTGCTGCGCGGCGAACGCCATCAGGTCCTCCTGCGACCACGGCAGTCGCCCTTCGCGCAGGTCGTCCGTGACTCCGCGCAGCCACTTCACCTCGGCGGCCGTGATCGCCCGCAGGTACTCGCTCTCCAGTGAGGCCACCCGTGGCAGGCCAGAAGCGGACTCCGAGGCGAGGCCCGCGTCGAGTGCCTTCAGCGTCGCGTCGACCCTGGTCAACCGGCGCTCCAGCGCGTCGAGGAGTTCGTGCGGCGCGAGCATCAGCGCGTGCGACAGCGCGGCCGGGAACTGCGGGAACTCCGCCTTCGGCACCGCCAGCATCTCGTCGAGCCAGGTCCGGGTGACCGCGCGTCCCGACTCGGTCACCTCGTACACGGTTCGTTCCGGGTACTGCTGGTCGCGTCCCGTCTCGCGGACCGCGATCAGCTCCGCCGCCAGCAGGCGCTCGATGGTCCGGTAGAGACTCGCGCGCTGGCCGACGTTCACCACCTGCTCCTTTCCCCAGTCCTTGATCAGCCGCTGGATGCCGTACGGGTGCAGCGGCTTGTAGTGGAGCAGGGCCAGGACGGTCAGGGCGAGCGGGGAGCTGCGGGGGAGCGTCGTCATGACCCGGATGATACTCACGAAATAACTAGTTGACCTGATACTAGTTTCAGTGCAACTATCGGGTTGCAACGGGGGCAAGGTCGAACCGGGACGACGGCGGCGGGCCCTGCCCCGCCCCGCGAATCCGGCTCGGAGCCCCGCCCGCCTCCCACCCCGAAGCGCGTCAGCCTCGCGGCCGAATGACGTCGTGACCCCTTGGTCCCGACCCACCACCCCCTCAACACGTCACCTCTGAACCCCGACAGCCCTGAATCTGAGAGCCCTGAAGCAGCTCCGAACCCATCAGCCTGGAACTCACCGGAAGAAGGCCACGGCCATGAGCACGTCCTCGATCACCCCTCCACTCGCCGACCACATGTCGCCTGTCCACCACATCCACGCCGACTACATGGCTGTGAAGCACATAGGGGACTGGACCTCCTCGGGCCGCTTCGAGATCCGCGCGCGGTCCGGCCTCGTCGTCCTGGACCTGCGCTCCGAGGCGCTCCCCGAAGAGATCGAGATCTGCCTCGACGTGCGCCGCACCACGATCAAGCTGCTTGTCGACGACGCTGCCGTCATCGACCACTGGGACCTGAAATGGGCTGGCCGGGGCAAGGTCAAGGACGCTCAGGGCCCCTCGCCTTCGCAGGGTGGAGGCGCCAACCGCCGTATCACGCTGGTGGGTTGGGTCGACTCCGGTGAGATCAGGATCAATCGCGGCGGCATCGCGATCCTGGTCGCGCTGACCGACCGCGCCCACCGCCAGGCGATGCGGCGCACCCACGAGATCGCGGAGGGGAAGAACGGACGGAAGGGGCGGCAGGCATGAGTGCCGGAACGCGCGTCCGCAGCGCCCTGGTCATCGGCGGCGGCATCGCCGGACCCGTCGCCGCGATGGCTCTGCGCCGGGCCGGTGTCGACGCCGACGTGTACGAGGCGTACGACAGCAGGTCGGACGGCGTCGGCGCGGGCATGAGCATCGCTCCCAACGGGATCGCCGCCCTCGACGCGATCGGCGCCGGAGACGTCGTCCGCTCCGTCGGCGCCCCGGTTCACGCGATCGTCGTGCACAGCTGGAACGGTCGGCAGCTCGCGGAGTTCGCCACCCCCGTCGGCGCGCAGCCCAGCCAGTTCGTGTGGCGTCCTGAGCTGTACGCCTCGCTGTACGACGAGGCCGCTCGGCGTGGCGTGCGCATTCACCACGGCAAGCGACTCGTGGGTGCCGAGGAGTCCGACGACTCGATCACCGCCCGCTTCGCCGACGGGACGAGCGCCACAGCCGACATCCTGGTCGGCGCCGACGGTATACGCTCCACCACCCGCACCCTGATCGACCCGGCCGCGCCCGGCCCGACGTACGCGGGCCTGATCGGCATCGGGGCCGGAGTCAAGGACACCGGGTTGCCGTCCAGCAGCGGGAAGATGCACATGACGTACGGCCGCCGGGTGTTCTTCGGCTACCAGATCCTCGACGATTCCTCGGGCGGCTGGTTCGTCAATCTGCCGAGCCCGGAGCCGCTCTCCGCGGCCCGCGCGGCCGAGGTCGGCGCCGAGAAATGGCTGAGCGAGTTGAGCGCTCTCATGGCGGACGACCGCACGCCCGCCAAGGAGTTGCTGTCCCGCACCGACCCGTCGGAACTCGCTCTCACCGGCCCGGTCGAGGCCATGCTGAAGGTGCCGCACTGGAGCCGGGGCCGCATGGTCCTGATCGGGGACGCCGCGCACGCGGCCTCCCCCAGCTCCGGCCAGGGCGCTTCACTCGCCGTCGAAAGCGCGGTCCAACTCGCCCGCTGTGTAAGGGACTTGCCGTACGGGCATGCTTTCGCCGCGTACGAGGAGCTGCGCCGACCCCGCGTCGAGCGGATCATCGCCGAAACGGCCCGCATCAACAACGACAAGGCGGCCGGGCCGGTCGGCCGGGTCGTGCGGGACCTGCTGATGCCGCCGACGATGAAAGTGCTCAAGCCGGAGAAGCGGATGGCTTGGCAGTACTCGTACCGCATCGACTGGGACGAGCCGGTCGCCGAGCCCGCGTTCCGGTGAGGCTCGATGCGGGCCGAGGCCGGGGCTGAGCACGGATTGGCGAGGCAGGAGCCGAGCCCCGGCCGCGCTCCGGCTTCGGCGGCCGCCGGGTGCGTCGGCGGTGAGGGGCGGCCCGGGCCCGGCGGCCATTCCGTACAACCAGGCCCCCGCCGTACCTCAGCGACACCTTCTCAGGACCGCCCCGTCAGCAGTACCACCTTGCCGAGGTTGCGTCGGGACTCGATCAGCTCGTGAGCCTGGGCCGCTTCCTCGAGCGGCAGCTCTGCTGCGACGGCGGTGCGCAGTTTGCCGGAGGCGTGCAGCTCCCAGTTTTCATCGAGCCAGCGGGCGTAGAGCTCCGGCTTGTTGCGGGCGATCAGCGCGATCTGGAACCCGATGGCGGACTTCCCGCCCACGAGCAGGTCGTACGCCTCGATGCTGCCGCCACCCGAACTGAAGGCGACGAGGCGGCCGCCGGGAGAGAGCGCTTTCACGGCGCGGGTCAGCAGCTCGCCGCCTACCGCGTCGATGACCACGTCGACCGGCTCGCCCCAGGACTCGTCGTCGTAGAGGACAACTTCGTCCGCCCCCAACCCTCGTACGAAGTCGGCCTTGTCGGCGGAGCTGACGGCGGCTACGACGCGCCGTGCACCGCCTGCCCTGGCCAGCTGCAGGACGATCGTGCCGATCGCGCTCGCGGCGGCCGTGACGAGGACTGATTCGCCGGGTTCGACGCGCCCGGCCTCGTAGGCGCCGCGCGCCACCACGCCGCTGCGGACCAGGGCGATGGCATCCACGGAGGTGGCGTGGGCGGGGATGCGCGAGGTCATCGCCGTAGGGAGGACGGCCTGTTCTGCGTAGCCGTGACCGAAGCAGAGCCCCGTCACCTGGTCGCCGACCGCGAACCCGGTGACGTCCTCGCCGAGCGCGACCACCGTGCCGGCCACCTCGCCGCCCAGCGGTATCGGCTCGCTGCCCTCGCGCAGCTTGCGCACGACGGGCAGGGTCACCCCGATCGCCTCGACGTCGATCAGAAGCTCACCGGCGTCCGGCGTGGGCGGAGTGACGTCCTCGAGGAACATGACCTCGGGGCCGCCGTTGACCTCACACCGAACGCGACGCATGGCACCCTCCAGGGCGGAAATTCGTTGGGAGGCCCAACGGTATAGCGAAAACGAATCGTTGGGAAGCCCAATGGTTTCGGGTTAGGGTGTGGGGGCGCGACCGGCGAAGCCCTTAGGTCGCAGGCCCGTACGACTCGGAGGACCCGCATGAGCGAGAGCGCTCTCAGCAACCCGGCCTCGACAGCCGACCCGGCCGACCGGTCTGGCCGGGCCGACCGGTCTGGCCGGGCCGCCAAGGGTGGCCAACCTGACTCCGCGCGAACCGGGTCCGAGGTCGCGCTCTCAGCGCGCACCGACGAGGTTCCCGGCGAGCCCGATCAGCCCGGCAAGTCCGATCAGCCCGGCGAGTCCGGCCAGTCCGGCGAGTCCGATGAGCGCGAGGGGGTCAGTGGGACCCACGGGGCGAATGGGGCTGGTGGGGCCATCCCTCCGCTCCAGCACATCCAGTCACTCCCGAGCTGGCTCATCGGCCGGGTGGCGGCGCGCGGGCGGGGTCTGGTGGCCGAGGCGCTGGCGGAGCACGGCGTCAAGATGCTGCATCATGCGGTGCTCGCCGCGGTGTCCGAACTCGGCCCGATCGCGCAGGCAGACCTCGGGCGCAGGCTCTCCATCGACCCCAAGGACCTCGTCGGCATCCTCAACGACCTCCAGGCCGACGGCCTCACCGTCCGCGAGCCCGATCCCAGGGACCGCCGCAAGAACGCGGTCACGGTCACTCCGGCCGGTCAGAGCCTCCTCGCGCGCTGCGCGGCCGGGGCGGAAGAGGCCAATGCCCGTCTTCTCGCGCCGCTCGCTCCCGCCGAAGCGCGTCGGCTCATGGCGCTCCTGGCGCGCCTGCACGAGGGGTGACCTCTGTCCTGTCCCGGTGTCGGAGCCGGTCCGGCCCGGGTTCCCTGAGTCGGGCCGTGGCCTGAAGCGGTCCCCGGCGTACGGTCTAGATCATCGGGGCCGGTACGGTGCCGCCATGACCGCATTCGAAGGCGAGCCCGCCCTTCTCGACCCCGCGCGCACCGCGCTCGTCCTCGTCGATCTGATGGACCGCATCACGGCGCTGCCACTCGCGCCGCGTTCCGGTGAGCAAGTAGTCGATGTGGCACGGCAGTTGGCGGATGCCTTCCGTGCGGCGGGCGCGACCGTCGTGCTCGTTCGGGTGGAGCGTCCCGGGGTGGCCGCCCAGCCGCCTGGAAGCGCTCTCGTCGCCGGTCTCGAGGCCGAAGGCGACCTGGTCGTGGTGAAGCGCACCATCGGCGGTTTCCACAGCACGGGGCTCCACGGACTGCTCGCGGAACGCGGTATCAGCACCCTCGTGTTCGGCGGCATCGCCACCAATCTCGGCGTCGAGTCGACGGCCCGGGCCGCCGCCGACCACGGCTACGAGCTGCTCTTCGCGGAGGACGCCATGGCCGCGCTGACCGAGGACGAACACCGGGCGGCGGTGGCCCTGAACTTCCCCCGCCTCGGAACGGTCATCACCTCCTCTGCCATCGGATTCGGCTGATCGGATGCCCAAGTTCACGATATCTGCGGCCGGTTCGCGCCCCTGCACCCTGGTCGTCTGTCGCGGATGCTGCTGTGGGGACGCCCGTAAGAACCCCGGTACTGATCACGCCCGCCAGCTCGCCCGTCTGCGTACGGCAGCCGCCGAATCCGGCGGTCGGCTCGCGGTGCGCACCACCGATTGCCTCGGGCCCTGCGGCCAGGCCAACGTGATCGTGGTCCAGCCTTCGGGCCGGGCCCGTCAGCGAGGGGCCCGGGCGGCCTGGATCGGCTGGGTCCTCGACGACGACGCCACCGACGACATCCTGGCCTGGGCCCGGGAAGGCGGCCCCGGCGAGGCGGACCCACCGGCCACGCTCGCCCTCCAAATGATCCCGGCCCCGTCCGAGGCCCGCAGACGCGCGCGCTGAGCCGCGCCCTCCTGGGCGAGAGGGTGAGCGAGCGCTCTTCGCGGTGATCGGCGCCGTCGTCCTGGTGGCAGGGATTCCACTTTGTGACCAACACCGGGGCCGCCGCCGAACGGGACTTTCGCCTCTACGCCCGGCGGCCCCTGTGTCGGCAGCGCAACTCGGGGGGAATCCTCGTGCCGTTGGTGCTGCGCGGGTGCCGGTCGCGGCAGTTCTGCTCGGTGCGGGCATCCTCAGGTGATGCCCGCAGGCGGGCTGAGCGAGAGCGCTCTCAGGTGGTCGCCGGGCCGGTGCGCCCGGCGTGGCCGCCGGTTGAGACGGCCAGCTCGGCCTTCTCCGCCGCCCCGAAGAAGTCGCCCCCCTTGCGCCGGGAGTCGTCCGTACCCCAGGCGCGTGCGGCGCGTTGCTGTGGCGGAACCTTCTGCAGATGGGGGATGTGTTTGGCGCAGTGGATGTAGGCCTCTTCCACCGTGACCTCCACCCACACGCGGGCGCGGCGGCCCGGGGCCGGGTCGAGCGGGATGTCGGGGTGGCGGGCCCGGACGTCCTCGTCCAGGAGGATGCGGGCCCGGCCGTTGACGTGCAAGCCGATGCGATCCCGGGTGAAGTCGACCATCAGAACGCCCACGTGAGGGTTCTCCGCGATGTTGCCCATCGAGGCCATGACGCCGTTGCCGCGGTACTCGGGGTAGATGAGGGTGTGCTCGTCCAGTACCCGCAGGAAGCCCGGCGGGCCGGCCCGGAAGGTGGAGTCGCACGCGCCGTTCCGGTCCGAGGTGGCCAGGAAGAACATCTCCTGGCGGCCCATGAACTCCCGCATACGCGCGTTGAGTTGGTCCAGGACCTGCTCCTCGTAGAAGCGGTCCGCGCGCTCGGTGGTGCCGAGGTGACGCTGCATCAGGTGCTCGCCCTCGCTGCCGGACCGTACGCGTTCCGGCTCGGCCGCCCTGCCGTGCTCGATCTCTGTCGCCAAGTCCTCAGTCTCCTGCCGTGACCAGCTCTTCGATGAAGTCGTGCCGTATGCGCTCGGACGGCATGCCGGATCCCACCAGGGCGTCCACGCCGCTGCGGACCATGCCGGCCGGCCCGGACAGATACGCGTCGTACGCCCGCCAGGGCCCGTACTGCCGTACCGCGTCCGGCAGTTGCCCGCTGATGCTGTTGACCTCGCCACCGACCGGGCCGCTCGCGACGACGGGGCGCACGGACAGCCAGGGGTGCTGCCGGGCCAGGGACAGCAGGGGGTCGATGTCGTACAGGTCGCTTCCCGTGCGGGCGCCGTAGAAGACGTCCACGAGCCGACGGCGGCCGTGCTCGGCGACGTCCTCGACCAGGGCCCTGATGGGGGCGATGCCGGTGCCGCCGCCCAGGCACAGCAGGCCGTTGTCAGTGGTGTGGTCTACGGTCATGGAACCTGCTGGGGGACCGAGACGGATGACGTCGCCGGGGCGCGCGCGGTGGACGAGGGCGCCGGATACCCAGCCGGCCGGAACGGCCTTGACGTGGAAGGAGAGCAGCCCGTCGGAGCGGGGCGCCGACGCGAAGGAGTAGTGCCGCCACACACGCGGCCACCAGGGGGTTTCCAGGCTGGTGTACTGACCGGCGAGGAAGGGGTAGGGCTGGTCGGGGCGTACGGTCACGACCGCGATGTCGGGGGTCCGCAGCTCGTGGGAGACGACCTCGGCGTGCCACCAGGCGGGCGCGACGGCCTCGTCCGCCGAGGCCGCGTCGATCATGATCTGCGAGACGGCGGTGTAGGCGTGGACCCATGCCGCCTCGGTCTCGGGGCCCCAGGTGTCGGGGGCGTAGCGGGCCAGCGCGCCGAGCAGGCACTCCCCGACGGCCGGGTAGTGCTCGGGTCTGGTGCCGTACTTGCGGTGGCCGCGGCCGAGGTGGGACAGGTAGTCGGCGAGTGTGTCGGCGTCGTCGACGTGTTCCGCCGCCGTCAGCAGGGCCTTGAAGAGGCGGTCGCGCTGCGCGTCCATGGCAGCGGGGAAGAGGGCGCGCAGATCGGGATGCCGGACGAAGAGCAGCGCGTAGAAGTAGGAGGTCACCTTGTCGGCGATGGGCTCGATCTCCGCCATGGTGCGCCGGATGAGCACGGCGGTGGGGGAGGCCTTGGAGGCGGCGCCGCCGGGGGATCCGGGACCGGGTCCCGGTTCTGGTGTGTCCGCGGCGGTGGCGGACGGCGTGCGGTGCACGGCGGTGGCAGGCCAGGTCTCGGAAGAAGGTGGTGCACTCGCGCCGACGGGTTCGGCATGCTCGGTCTCAACTGCCCTGTGAGCGTTGCGGGCTTCGGCGGGCTTGGTTGTGTCGTCCAGCCCTGTGTCCGGATCGCCGGGCCAGACGGCTTCACCTGGCTTGGCCGCTGCATAGGGCGTGGAGGCTTGAGCGGCGGGACTGGAACCCTCACCGGGCCGGGCAGCCTCATGGTTCCGGGGCGCTTCACCACGCCCGGCTGTCTCGGCGGGACCGGCAGGAGTGGTGGCCGTGTCCGTGCCGTCGGGTTTTTTCGCGTCTCGCGTTGGGTGCCGTTGCGACTCGTGCCCGTGGCCGGGGGCGGCGTGTGCGGGTGTGGGCTCGGGCGGGGACCCGGCGCGGTCTCCACCATCAGGGTGGGAGAGGGGGGTCAGCCAGGGAGGCGGCGCGGGCTGGGCCGCCGCCGTGCGCGCCCGCTCGGCCGTGTTGCCTACGGGTCGTATCGAACTCGGTACGCTGCTGGGGCTGTGGGCCTGGGCGTCCTGTCTGCCGCGGCGATCGGCGCTGCCTTCATCGCCGTCGTGCTGATCCCGTCGCGGTCCGCGGGGAGCGGCAGAGGACGCTTTTGACGGAGTGAACCAGCCCCGCTCGCCGTTGCCGCCGCCGGAAGAGCCGTTCTCGCCCGTCGTGGTGGGAGCGTTCATGATCTGCCTCGCCTCGAACGTCTTTCGGTCGTCTTCGCATTCCGTCATACGGAAAGGGTCGTCAATCGCTTTGCGATGCCTTGGAATTCAGGACCGGCGCCATCTCCCGAAGGGGGCGAACCTCATGTTCGCGGGTGTGGCGCCGAGTTGTGGCCTCAGGCCTGACGACATCGCTCACCGGCCCGGCGAATAGCCGGAAAAGCGGCTTCGCGGCATCGTGCCGGATGGCTCGCGGCACCCCCACCTTTCTTTCCGTACTCTGGAGTTGGTCATTCCTCTAAGTCGGACTCGACCATACCGGCAGCGTTCGAAACCGCAACCCCTGGTCTTCGGACAGTCCCGTCAGTCCTGCCGAAATCGCGCCGGATCGCACATGTCTCCTATCCGGCCCGATGACGGGAAGGGGAAACAAAACCCGCACGGCCAAATCGCTGGGACCCGGACGTTTCACCCCTGCCGCCAGGGCTTTCCCCACACTTTTTGAGGGCGGTGGACGGCTTGAGAGCGGTGGGCAGCGGATACACCGCCGCCCACCTGTTCCCGCGAACCGCGCCTTCCGGGCACGGACGGTGGGCCTGGCCTTTCGCTCAGCGCCGAGCGTCGCTGAGAGGCCGTTCCAGGGTGAAGGTGTCGACCGGCGTGAGGTCCCCGTACGGGCCGTCGAAGGTGTAGTACGTGACCCGCATGAAGGTGTGACCGGTGCGGGGATCGCCCGGGTCGACGTCGAAGGCGGCGAAGCCGTGGGTGTGGACGCGGTCCTGGACGGCGCGCCAGGGTGCGTCCTCGGTGACGAAGACCGCCTTGCGGTGGCGGCCCTCGGTGTCCTTGCTCAGGTCGACCACGACCCGCCCCTTGGGCTCCTCGAACAGGTCGTCCTGGGTGGTCGCGAAATTGCCACCACCTCCGATGATCATGTGGACGGTTCCCTTCGCGGTGTCGGCGACATCGGTCCGGGTGGACACCGGGACCGGGGTGCGGGCCTCGTTCGGCAGGGTGCCGCGGACCGGCAGGGAGCGCTCGTAGTAGTGCTCGTGGCCGCTGAGCACCAGATCGACGCCGTAGGCGTCGAAGAGCGGGCCCCACGCCGCGCGGATTCCGAGGTCGCTCCCGCTTCCGCCGCGGCTGCTGGAGATCATGGGGTGGTGCATGAAGACGACGATCCAGTCGATCCCGTCACTTGCTCGCGCTGCCCTCAACTCCCTCTCCAGCCAACGGCGTTGGGCGTCACCGGAGTATCCGCGTACGTAGGTGTCGCCGGAGTCCTGGATGGCCACGTCGTCGTTGGCCAGGCTGATGAAGCGGACCGCGCCGACCGTGAAGGCGTACCACAGGCCCCGCGTCTCCGGGTCGGTGTCCGCCGCCGAGCCGGGGAGCGTGAAGTACGTCTGGTAACCGGCCACGCCCAGCGGGCCGTTGCCCTTCTCGTTCTCGCCGTTGCCGACGCACGGCATCCACGGCCGCAGCCGCGTCGAGCGACTGTTGCCGATGAACCAGTCCGCCCACGTCGCTACGCGGTCCTGGCCGACGACGCCGGCCGCGGAGGCGTAGCACAGGTCGCCGTTGACCAGGTTGAAGAGGGGCCCGACCCGTTCCACCGCGGCCACGATGTCGGCGGAGGCCGCGGTGCCCGCCTGGCTGCTGGTGTAGAGGGGGAAGCGACCGGACGGTGAAGGGGCCCCGCCCGAGGGCCATGTGACGGACCGTCGAAGGTTGGGCGCGCCCTGGTCGCCGAAGCTCGTGAAAGTGAACGCGGCACGGCCGCGCGGCGCCGTGGTGAACGAGCCCGTCTCCGGTGCGGCGCCGTCGTGTCCGGCCGAGTACAGGTACGTGGTCCCCGGCCGAAGCCGTGTGAGTCTGGCGTGGTGCACATACACCTCTGCCTGGGAGAGCCCGTCGCGGTACGTGCGGGTCTCGGCGTCCACGACCCCGCCGGGGCCTCCGTCCGGGGAGCCGAGGCGCACGTGCGGGCGGCGTACGGACTGGGGGCTGATCCAGGAGATGGTCATCTCGGTGGCGGGGTCCGCGCCGAACTGGAGGTGAAGGCCCGCCACGCCGGGAGCGCCGATGCGGCTCGGTGTGCGCTGGAGCAAAGGAAGCGGAGCGGGCTGGGACCGGTCGGCGGCCTCGGCATTCCCTGCGGCTGTCAGGGCCGCGGCCGCGGCCGCCGTCGAACCGGCCAGTACTGATCTGCGCGCGATCGGCATACAACACCCGTTTCACAGAAGAGAGTTGGTCGTCTGCACCCTAGGTGAACGTGGGGTGGTACCGATCGGGTGCGGAGTGAGGCGGCGAGGTCGTTCGCCGGGCGGGCCAGGAGTCGATGGCCGGGCGGGCCAGGAGTCGATGGCCGGGCGGGCCGGGAGTCGATGCCGTAGTCGCGTCGCAGGTCCCGGCCGTGACTGGACGGGGGCGGGGCTTGTGTCGTAGGCCGAGACCTGAGCTCTCCGCGACCGGGAGATGCGGGGTGCGGCGCGGGGTCCGGGCGCCCGCGGTCAGGCCTTGACCGCGTCCGACAGCCGCACGAACGTGTAGCCCTTGTCGAGGAGGTGAGGCACGGCGATGCGCATTCCGCCTGCCGTGCCGCCCTTCGGATGGTTCATGTGGCTGATGACTACCGAGCCTGGGCGCACGCTCTGCATCGCCTGATGCACCTGTGCGGGTGTGAAGGTCGCCCCGCCGTCGCCGTTGACGTCGAAGCTCGCGAAGCGCTCTCCGAGGTCGGTGACGATCTTCGCCGCCACGTCGTCGCAATAGGCGGTTCCGGAGCGGAAGAAGCGCGGCGGCCGACCGAGGAGACCGGTGAGCTTGGCACGGTTGCCGGACACCTCGTCATAGACCTCGCCCGCGTTCCGCGTGCCGGGTATTCGGTAGGCGGAGCGTCCGGAGACGGACAGGGGAAGGTGCCGGGTGCCGTGGTTGGCGATCTCGAAGAGCGGGTCGGCGGCGAGCTCTTTGAAGACCGACGGATTCTCTTCGATCCAGCGGGAGTTGATGAACAGCGTCGCCGGAACCGAGCGCTGGCGGAGGAACTCGATGAGCGCATGGTCGTAGTCGCCGCCGCCCCGGCCGCCGCAGGCATCGAAGGTCAGCGCGGCCGTCTTTCCGCTGACCGGCAGGCGTGAGAGCGCTCCCGGCACGGTCAGGCCCCAGCTGGTGGGGGTCTGCTTG
Organism: Streptomyces sp. NPDC045846; assembly: GCF_056431605.1. Classification (NCBI taxonomy): domain Bacteria; kingdom Bacillati; phylum Actinomycetota; class Actinomycetes; order Kitasatosporales; family Streptomycetaceae; genus Streptomyces; species Streptomyces sp. NPDC045846. Next base: position 376,507 of record NZ_JBWKKJ010000001.1, read on the forward strand.
CCGTACCTGGCCACGATCTCGGCCTTCGACGGAGTGGCGGCCGGGGGCGCGGAGGGCGGAGGCGAACCCGTGGCCGCCGCCGAGGAGGGCGAGGCAGCGGGAGTGAGGGAGGCGGGGGCCGCGGTCGGGTCGGCCGACCGGGAACACCCGGTGAGCAAGCCCCCGGCCGCAACCGCCAGCACCGTACGCCGACTCACCTGCATCGCGCCGCTTCCTCCGCATCAGGGCAGCGCCACTCGCCGCACCGGGTCAGCGTAAGCGGGTGCCGTATGGCGGGTGGCACGGGCCCCGACCAGGCCCTGATCCGCTCCTCACCGGGCTTCCGGGTCGAGCCCCCGCCCCTGGCAGGAGGGCGCTGAAAGCGCTCTCGACGAGGCCGGTGACCGGATCGTGGCGGGTGAAAGGCCCGGTCGGTACAGCGGTGCCCCTCGTCGGCCGGGCCGCTCGGACCGGGTGGGTCAGATGCCCGAGCGCAGGGCGATGCGCTCGTCCCCCGCGTATACGTTCATGGACGTGCCGCGCAGGAACCCCACCAGGGTCAGGCCCGACTCGGCGGCCAGGTCCACGGCGAGCGAGGACGGCGCGGAGACCGCCGCGAGGACCGGTATCCCGGCCATGACCGCCTTCTGCGCCAGCTCGAAGGAGGCCCGCCCCGACACCAGCAGGATGCACCGCGACAGCGGCAGCCGGTCGTCCTGGAGAGCGCGACCAACCAGCTTGTCGACCGCGTTGTGGCGGCCCACGTCCTCGCGTATGTCGAGCAGTTCGCCCTCCGGCGAGAACAGCGCGGCCGCGTGCAGACCCCCGGTCCGGTCGAAGACCTGCTGCGAGGCGCGCAGCCGGTCCGGGAGGCTCGCGAGCAGTTCGGGCTCCACCCGGACCGGGGGAGTGTCGGCGATCGGGAAGCGGGCCTGCGTACGGACCGCGTCCAGGCTGGCCTTGCCGCACAGGCCGCACGAGGACGTCGTGTACACGTTGCGTTCGAGGGTGATGTCCGGCACCGCGACGCCCGGCGCCAGCTTCACGTCGACCACGTTGTACGTGTTGTGCCCGTCGGCCGTCGCGCCCGCGCAGTACACGATCGACTGGAGCTCGGACGCGGAGCCGAGCACCCCCTCGCTGACCAGGAACCCGGCCGCGAGGGCGAAGTCGTCGCCCGGCGTCCGCATCGTGATCGCGAGGGGCTTCCCGTTGAGCCGGATCTCCAGGGGCTCCTCCGCGACCAGCGTGTCCGGGCGGGTCGACACCGCTCCGTCCCGGATGCGGATGACGCGGCGGCGCTCGGTGACCCGTCCCATGTCCTCAGTCCCTACAGTCGCTCTGGTCAGTCTCGTGTTTGTACGTGTTCGTGCTTGTACGTGCTGGAAGCCGGAGCGTCCCTCGATGCACAGGTTGCCGTGGGCCACCGGGCTGTCGCGCGGTGAGGTGACCTTGACGATCTCATTGTCCTGCACATGGAGGGTGACGATGCAGCCGGCGCCGCGGTAGGAGCACACGGTGGTGGTCGCCGTCTGGGCCGCCTCGGCTAGCCGAGGGCCGCTGTCGGCGCCGCTGCCTCGGTAACCGAGGACCGCTGTCAGCGACAGAACATTGTCTACAGTATTCCAAACGGACGGACGCGGTATCCGACACCCGCCGCTCGGACGAAACGCTGACACAAGGCTCCAAAGGTGCGGCAGTGAATCCTGTTGGGTCCCGTGCCCCTGTACCGATCAGTAGCGACGAAGACTGGATGGCTCCGGATGTCAGCAGTCCATGTTCGTCCCGAGGAGATCCGTCATGACCGGCATGCGAGGCTCGCGCGTTGTCGCAGTCGGGCACTACCAGCCCGCCAAGGTGCTCACCAATGACGACCTCGCCGCGCTGGTCGACACCAGTGACGAATGGATCAGCAGCCGGGTCGGCATCCGTACCCGTCATGTCGCGGGCCCGGACGAGCCGGTGGACGAACTGGCCGCGCACGCCGGAGCGAAGGCGCTGGCCGCCGCCGGGTTGAGCCCGGCCGATGTCGACCTCGTCCTGGTCGCGACCTCCACCGCCGTCGATCGCTCGCCGAACACGGCCGCCCGGGTCGCCGCACGGCTCGGGATGGGCTCGCCCGCGGTGATGGACCTCAACGTCGTCTGCGCCGGGTTCACACATGCGCTGGCCACCGCCGACAGCCTGGTGCGCACCGGCGCCGCGCGGCGGGCGCTGGTCATCGGCGCGGACAACATGACGGCGGTGACCGACTGGACCGACCGCACCACCTGCGTCCTGGTCGGTGACGGTGCCGGCGCCGTGGTGGTCGAGGCGAGCGAAGAGGCCCTGATCGGACCGGTGTTGTGGGGTTCGGTGCCCGAGATGGGGCACGCGGTACGCATTGAGGGCACCCCGCCGGTGTTCGCGCAGGAGGGCCAGTCCGTCTACCGCTGGGCCACCACTCAGTTGCCGCCCATCGCCCGCCAGGTCTGCGAACGGGCCGGGCTCACCCCCGAGGACCTGGCCGCGGTCGTGCTGCACCAGGCGAACCTGCGGATCATCGAACCCGTCGCTCGCAAGATCGGCGCCGTGAACGCCGTCATCGCCCGCGATGTGATCGAATCCGGCAACACGTCGGCGGCCAGTATTCCGATGGCCCTGTCCAAACTGGTGGAACGCGGCGAGATCCGCACCGGCGACCCGGTCCTGCTCTTCGGCTTCGGCGGGAACCTGTCGTACGCGGGTCAGGTCGTACGCTGCCCCTGACGGGACCGGTGGGGCGCCCCATGGAGGCAGGGCACGCGCGACGATGCCCCGTCCCGGAACGCCCGCCCGTCCCGGCGCCGTCAACTCCCGTCAGCCGACGAGGCGTTTGCGCCAGTCCAGCGGTGTGACGGTGATGGCCGTGCCGGGGTCGCCGTCCCACTCCACCGGGAGCCCGCACCGTTTCAGCGCGGCGACGGCCTCCCGGCCCACGGACGCCGTGGTGTCCGGCGACGCGTCGAACCCGCCATAGAGCAGAGTGAGTCCGTGTCCGGACACGGCCGCTTCGGTGGCCTGGGAGTGGAAGTAGACAAAGCCACGGGCGTCGGGTGCGGCCGCCCCGCCGATCTCCGCCTGGCCGCACGAGCGGCAACAGGTGAAGTTCTCCCGGGCGGTGAGACCGGCTTCCTCCAGAGCCGCGAAGGCGCGGCCGAGCCGCTCCGGGTCCGTCTCCTCATCCGCCCAGGCTGCCTGTTCCGCCACCCGCTCCAGCCACAGGCCGTCCACCAACTGGCGTGCCTGCTGGGGCGATACGGGCCGGGAACCATCGGAGACGAGATAGTCCTCGGCGAGTTCCGCCAGCTCGTCCCGCGTCGCGTAGCCGCCCTTGATCACCTCGCGTATCCGCGTCTCCAGCAGTCCGCGCTCCTCCTCGCCGAGCTCCAGCGGTGGAACGGGGGCGGGGCATTCGAAGTCCAGCCGCTCCCACTCCAGTCCGGCGCCCCAATCGTCTGTGGCACGCGCCCAGTCGGTCATGGCCGCGATCACTGCTTCCGGTCCGTCGAGCGTCGTACCGAAGTGTCGATCTGGTGCGCCGTCGCGGTGTTCCAGCGTGTAGCCGTCGCTCGCCGCGTCGTGCCACACCTGGAGAAATACGTCGGGCAGATCGGGTATGCGCTGGACGACCAGGAACCGGTCGCCCTCGTCACCGATCCGGCGCACCAGAGCAGCCAGTTGCTCGGCGGTGGCCCGACTGCGGCGCTGCCCGTTCTCCGTCTCGACCGTGATCGCAAGCATGCCTTCACTGTGGCACGGGGCACTGACAATGCCGGGAGCCGCCCGTTCCCTCCCGTCCCGACATGGCTGCCGCCGGGCGTCAGAGCCACCGCTTTGCCGCGTCGACGCTGTCGCCACCGCTCGTGTTGAAGGCGATCGCGGCCCCCGGGGCGTGCCGGCGGACCAGGTTCACGACCAGTTCGAAGAAGGTGAGCAGCGGCTCGGGTTTGCGGATTCCGCCACCGATCACGACGACGTCCCACGCTCGCTCGCCCAGTGCGCCGACCACCACGGATTCGGCTGTCTCATCCAGCGTGATGAGGGCCATGGAAGCATCGATGCCGTGCTCGCCGAAGCGGGTCAGCTCCTTGTCGAGGACTGCCCGCACCGCGTCCCCGTCCATGCCGGGGACGGTGTGCGGGTCGATACCGAGAACCAGTGCGGAAGACATGCCCTCTAGGACGATCAGCGGGCCGCCCGAGTTCCGACCCGTCGCAGCCTGGTTCCAACTACCCTGCTGTTCAGGCGAGTTCGCCGCGTTGGCTGCCCACTCGTCCACGCGGGCGAGCCTCTCGCGCGGCGGCGCCCCTCCTGCGAGGGGAGTCTCGCACGAGCGGCGATCTCCCTGCGGGTAAAGGAGTCGTAAAGCCCGCTGCTACTGTGGTGCGGCCCCGCACAGCACCGCCGAAGGACTTCGCATGACAGCGCCCACCGATCCCCCTGAGCAGCAGCCGCAGCCACGGCGGCAACCCCAGGAGCCGCAGTCATCGCAGCAATCCCAGTCGGCACACCCGGAATCCCGGTCAGCGCAGCCGGAATCGCAAGCCGCGCCCTCATCGGAGCCAGAGCCGCCGTCGCAGCCGGATGCGCAGCCGGAGCCTGAGCCGCTCTCGCAACCGGATCCGCAGCCGCAGCGCTCGAAGGAACCGTCGCCGCATCAGGAGCCGGACCCGCACCCGTCCCAGCCGCACTGGGGCCCGCCGTCCGGCCCTCCGGCCTCGCTCCCGCCCGGCTACCCGGGAACGACGACCGCGGGCTACCCGGGCTTGCCCTGGGCGCAGGAGCTGCCACCGCAGCCCCGCAACGGTCTCGGCACGGCCGCCCTGGTCATCGGGGCCATCAGCACCTTCGTCGCGTTCCTCCCGTTCCTCTTCTGGATCGCTTGGATCCTCGGCATCCTCGGCCTGGTCTTCGGTCTGGTGGGCCTGAACAACGTACGCAAGGGCCACGCCACCAACAGGAGTTCGGCCCTTGGGGGCACGGTCCTCGGCGGGGTGTCGATCCTGCTCGCCGTGGTCGGTCTGATCATCACCGCCACCATGGTCCGGTCGGCGGTGGACGAGGTGCACCAGTCCGGCAGGTCCTCGGCCCCCGGTCTCCCCGCCGCCCCCGAGGAGGACCCGGATGACGAGCTCCTGGACAGCGACCTGGCCGACCCAGCGCCCGTGAAGTTCGGGGCGAGCCATGAATACGTGGGCGGTGCGAAGGTCACCGTTGCCCCGCCCACCGAGTTCGAACTCAGCGGGCGCCGTCTGCCCGGCATGCACGACGGCGACCGGACGTTCCACATCGACCTCACGATCGTCAACGCCTCCGCCGAGCCGCTCAACCTCGACTTCGCGCAGCCTCACGTGAAGGACGCGACCGGCAAGGACCTCGGCATGCTGTACAGCACCAGGGCCGGGTTCAAGCCGTTCCGTGGTTCGCTGGCGCCCGGTGCCACGGCCACCGCTCAGTACTCGTACCCGGTGTCGGCCGACGCGGCCAAGGAGCTCCGGGTGGAGGTCCACCCCGGCCTGCTGTACGACGAGGCGGTGTGGTCCGGCCCGGTCGGATGACCCTCGGCGTGGGGCGAGCCGTTCGCCGATCGGGTGGAGGGCGTGGGCCCGGGCCGCGATGCAGGCGGTGTCTCCCGGGCCGCCGTGCGTGAACGGACGTACAAATGACGACATGTGTCATTACTGCGGATGTCGCGAGATCCCTCTCATCAAGGAATTCATCGCCGAGCACGAACGTGTCACCGATGCGGCCGGGGACGCCCGGCGGGCGCTGGCGGCAGGCGACACGGCGCGGGCCCGGGAACTCGTCGCCTTCATGACGAGGGAGCTGGCCTCGCACTGGCGCGGCGAGGAGAACGGTCTCTTCGCCGTGATGCGCGAGGATCCCGAATACGCGGACTACATCGGCGTCCTGGTGGACGAGCACCGGGACCACAGCATCCGGTTGCCCGCGCTGGACCTGGAGACGGCCGAGGGCCGGGCCGAGTTCGACGCCATGGTCAAGGAGCTCCACGACCACATCGGCCGCGAGGAGGACGGGCTGTTCCCGGCGTCCCTGACGGCCTTGTCGGGCGAGGAGTGGAACCGTTCCATGGCGGCCTGGCGCGAGGCCCACCCCACGGAGTGACCGGCCCCGTTTGTGCCGCCGGCTGCCGGGGCGGGCTGCTCGGGCGACGGCAGGACATCGCCCGGGACGAAGGACGGGGCGGCGCGTCGAAGCCGGGCCCAACACCCGCGAGAGCGGTTGCGGTGATACGTCAGTGACCGTCCGAGCAGCGCCGTCACGGCAGCTCCAAGGTCAAATCCCCGCCCTGGCCACCGGATGCGGACGAAGCGTGTACGGGGGATCGCGCTCGGTAGACTGTCGACGACAGCCAATCTCCGGGATCGGCCCGATGCCGTGGCGCAGGAGGGGGAGCCGATGGTGTCCGCGGGACTGCCGCAGGGAACCGTGCCCAAGCTGGAGCGGCCCGGGCCGCTGCGGGAGCGCGTGTACGAGGCCCTCCTGGAGCTGATCACCGCCCGGGCGCTGCGCCCCGGTCAGCATCTGGTGGAGAGCGAACTCGCCGGGCAGCTCGGGGTCTCACGGCAGCCGGTGCGCGAGGCGTTGCAGCGGCTCAACACCGAGGGCTGGGTCGATCTGCGGCCCGCGCAGGGCGCGTTCGTACACGAGCCCACCGAGGGTGAGGCCGACCAACTCCTTTCGGTACGAACGCTGTTGGAGGCCGAGGCGGCCCGTCTCGCCGCCGCCAACTCCGGCTCGGCCGGGATCGCGGCCCTGGAGAAGCTGTGCGCCAAGGGTGAGCAGGCGGTCGCGGACGACGACGTGGACCTGGCGGCGGCGACGAACGCGGACTTCCACGCCAAGGTCATGGAACTCGCCGGGAACCCGGTGCTCGCCGAACTCGCGGCCCAGGTCGACCGGCGGGTTCGCTGGTACTACACGCCGGTCGCCCGTCGGCGCGGCAAGGAGTCCTGGATCGAGCACCGGGCCCTGATCGCGGCGATCTCGGCCCGTGACGAGCAGCGGGCGACGGAGCTCATGCGCGCCCACACCGAGCACACGCGCACGGCCTACCGCGAACGGGCCGAGCGGGACTGATCCCGCCGGACGCCCGGCCCCCCGCCACCGCAAGTCCCGTTCGTGGGGCTGGTGTTGCGTCGCAGCGAACGGGGGAGGCCGACCGGGGGTGCGCCCCGCCCCCTGCCGTCCGGGACAGTGAGCCATCTCCTCCCGGGGGCGTGCCGGTCAACTGACAGGAGATGACAGGGGACCGGCTCTAACCTGCGGCCATGAACGCCATAGTCGAACTCCGGCAGTACACCCTGCACCCGGGCACCCGGGACACCCTGGTCGAGCTCTTCGAGCGGGAATTCGTCACCGGGCAGGAGGCCGCCGGGATCACGGTGGGCGGCCGGTTCCGCGACCTGGACGATGCCGACCGGTTCGTCTGGATGCGCGGCTTCCCGGACATGGAGGCACGGGCCCGGGCGCTGCACGCCTTCTATTACGGGCCCGTTTGGCAGGCCCACCGGGATGCGGCCAATGCGACCATGCTGGACTCGGACGACGTACTGCTGCTGCGAGGCCCAGGGTTCGCCGCCCCCGACACCACGGATCCGGTTGTGGTGACCATCTGCCACCCGCTGGACTCCCGCTTCACCGACCACTTCGAGCGGCACCTGCGTCCCGCGCTGGCCGAGGCCGGGACCCCGGCCCTCGCGGTGCACCGGAGCGAGCACGCGGAGAACACCTTTCCCGCCCTGCCGGTCCGGACCGGAGAGGATGTCGTGCTCTGGTTCTCGACGGGTGGGTCCCCCGCGCAACTCCCCGATCTCTCCGCCTACTTGAAGCAGGCCCCGCAGCGGCTCCGGCTGGAGCCCGTCGGCGAATCGCGGGCCTGACGCCCGCCCGGACGGGCGACCGTGAGCCGGACCGGGCTCGGCGCGATGACCTCATCGGCCTTGGTTCCGTGGGGAGTTGGGGATACGACGACGCCGGGGCGGCCTCGCGGCACCCCGGCGTGACATCGAAGGCGAGGAAAGCGAAGGGACTAGTTTCAAGGAGGTGTGAGAAGGAAGTCCGTTCATGGCCTCGCCCGGCCAACGTTAGCAGTCAGGCGGGGATCAAGTCGCGCAGGTTTTCCGGGGTGACGACACGTGAGTCCGGGTGCAGCCCCTCGGGGCGTTCCAGGCCGATGTAGGTGACCGGACCGGCCGGGATCGTCGTGCCGTCCCAGAGCGTGATGGACCCGGCCCCGTCGGCCATCAGCTCCGTGAGGTGGCGGACCGTGAGGTGGTCGCGCTCCACGATGCCGCGCAGCAGGGTCGCGACCGAAACCCGGTTGCCCTCCACGCGGTTGGCGTTCGGATGCCCCTTGAGATAAACGTGAAGCCACTTGGCGTGCCAGCGGCCGTCGTCTCCGCGCACGAACGCCAGGGGCAGTGCGACCCGGCCTGGGCCGCGCAGCTCCGACTTCATGCGCACCGTACGTGCCTCGAAGGGGCGGCCCTGCTGCTCGGCGTCGCGCAGCATGAAGCCGAAGAACGACTCCTCGACCTCCTCGAAGCCCTCTCCCGAATAGATGTTGACCTGCGGCACGATGTACGTGCCGCGCACCGCCCCCAGGCGCAGGTTGATGAACTCCGAGGCGCCGTCCGGTGCGTCGGTGATGTCGCCGGAGTGCTCGCCCTCGATCTCCGTGAGCGCGGTGTACGACAGCCACGACACGGTCTCGTAGGCGGCGTTCAGCATCAGCGCCGACAGGTCGAAGTCGGTGGTACGGCTCGTCTGCTTCCAGTACACGAAGAAGCGGAGCAGTTCGCCGTCGACCGGCGAGAGCGAACCGCGCGGCAGCACGCCGCGGCCCGCCGCCGACGCCTTGCCGCTGAGCGGAAGCGCGACGTCGAGGACGTCGGGGTCGATCAGCAGATGGCCGGTGGCGGGCAGCCGCCGGCGCATCTCGGCGTCCAGGGCGGCGGTCAGGCGGCCGCGCTCGGCCGCGGGCACCGGCGGGCGGGTGTCGGCGGTGACCCAGGCCCGGCCGAGGCGGTTGACGAAGACACGCTGCCCCGCGCCACTGGCCGCGCGGTTGTGGAGGTGCTCCCGCACCGACAGCACGACCCGGCCCGCGACCTGCGGGGCGACCCGCTCGACCGCGGCGACCACGGCGTCCCGCTCGTCCTGGGTGACGCACCCACGCAGCAGGCGGTCCAGCGAACGGAACAGCTTGCCCGGAGCGGACTCCAGCAGCCGTACCGCGCCGAGAACGTCGTTCGCGCCGAGCAGTTCCTCCACGCGGCTGTCGAAGGAGCGGGCCTGCTTCTCGCCCCGGGCCAGGGCGAACACGTCCGCCGCGTGCGGCCAGCGCGCCCCGTACTCGTGCGCGTGCAGCCGCTCACCCAGGCGCTTCCACGCCTCGCGGTGCGCGGCCACGTCGGCGAGCTTGGCCGGGGCCGCCGCGACCACGGAGTCGAGACCCGCCAGCAGGGCGCGCCGGACCCGGCGGGAGGGCGAACGGAACCGGGTCGGCTCCAGCAGGCTCACGTCGCCGTCCGCGAGGGCGCAGGCGAGCCGGAGCACGTCGGTGACGGTGTCCAGGAGGAGGTCGGCACCCGCGTCGAGGCGGGCCCGGTTGACGAGGGCGCGGTTCTCCCGCACCGGGATCGCCCCGGGCTGCGGGCCATCGACGCAGTGCCCCGCGAGCGCGGCGAGGTCGCGCAGGCCCTCCTCGCCCAGCGGCGTACTGCTCCCGGCCAGGGCCAGGTAGAGAGCCGTCACCTCGTCGTCCGGAGCGCCGCCCAGGTGCAGGATCGTCAGGCGGTCGCCCGCGGCGGCGATGAGCTCCTCGTGGGCGGCGAGCAGCTCGGCGTACGTGTGCTGGTAGGTGCCGTACGTGGGGAGGGTCAGCAGGTCGACCACGCCCGGGCTGAGCTGCTCGGGCATCACACCGTCGGCGAGCGCGTCGACGACGCACCGGGTCCAGAAGGCGAATGTCTCCGGCACGTTGGCCGGGAAGTCGACGAAGTAGGCGTTGTGCTGGACGTGGTCACCGGCCATGGCGCGGACGGTGTCGAGCGTCCGCACGGCGGTGTCGACGACCGTCCCCTCGGACAGCGCCGACAGATGCGCCAGAAGATCCGCCGACAGCTTGTAGCCCACGGACATCAACGCGGCATCGAACTGCCGCGCGGCGACGCCGCCTTGCCCGGCGGGACCGCAGGGAGTGGGAAGGCGGTGGGTGTGCCGGACGACCAGGGGTTCGAGAGGGTGGACCATCCGGGCATGTTCGCAGAGGGGGAAGGGCCGTCGCACATGGGTTTTGGGCCCGGCGCGCGGGTCATCGGTCGCCTTCGTGAATGCCGGTGAGCCACCACCGCGGGTTGCCGCGTCCCACCCGGGACGATGCCTCCCCAGCGGTGCTCGGCCGCCCACCTGCGACGATGGTCGGGTGAACACTGATCCCGCGGCACCGGCGCGCATCGTCCTGGGCGTCGACGACCTCCGGCGACTTCCCGGAGCCACGCGCATCGCCCGCACCAGTCGCGAAGGTGTGCGGCTCCTGGAGGAACACCGGGACGTCCTCATCGACGAGCTCTGGCTCGATCACGACCTCGGCGGCGACGACAGCATCATGCCCGTGGTGACCCTCCTGGAAGAGGCCGCCTTCCACGGACGGCCTTTCCAGATCGGCATGGTCTTCGTCCACAGTGCCAACCCCAGCGGCGCCGCGACCGTCGTCCGGTCGCTCAACCGCTGGAACTACCCGGTCCGCCGGGCGACCGCCGACTGAGCACGGCCCGGGCACGCGTGCCCCGGTCGGCGGTGGGCGCCGTCACGGGATGTCCTCGATCCGCTCGCCGTTGAGGAGGTACGTGGGCAGATACGGCTGCTGGGTCGCGATCGGGAAGCCGCGGTCGTGAGCGAGGCTCGCCATCGCGAGCGGTCCCAGGGCGACCCGGGCCCGCGGCGCGGCGGATTCGCCCCAGTGGGCGCCGTGGTCCCGGAGGGCCTCGGCCAGCGTCTCGGCGAAGGCAGTGTGGTCGGCCGCCACATACCGGTGGAGCAGGGCCGCCGGCTGGTAGTCGATCGGGTTCACGAAGTCCATCGGCACGTGTGTCACGGCGTCCGGCATGGATGCCTTGATGGTGGCGAGGAGCTTGTGGACCACATCGTCCATGGAGCCCTCGGTGAAGAAGGTCCGCAGGGTGTCGATCCAGTGCAGGACGTACTCGTCGACCGAGTCGTCCTCGCGCAGCCGCTCCAGCGGCACCTGGCACAGCCTGCTGACGCGGTCCCTCTGGCGGCACACCACCGCGAGGTAGAGGGCGTCCAGCCAGGCCCGGGCGTCGGCGGGCGGTTCGGCGCGTGTCGCGGGGAGGGAGGCGACCAGGTTTTCGCCCAGGCGGCATTCCTGCGGCTCGGCGCTGGTGAACAGGGCCGACCCGAGCTGGACGGCGGTGGCCCAGGCGTCCCACGTGTCGAGGTTCGCGGCCCCGGGATCGGCGGCGCAGTGGGCGTGGGCCAGGGCGACGGCCGAGCCGAACGCCTCGCCAAGGCGGGCCGGGTCCTGGGCGACGCCTGAGATCAACTGGGCGGTGGCGCGCGCGAGTTCGCCGACCTCGGGGGCCTCGGCGGCGGCCCGGGTGGCCAGGCGTCCGCCACCGTCTAGGCGTACCAGACCCTTCATCAGGCCGAGCAGGCGCGGCGGCAGGTCGAAGGAGAAGACGCGCGTCTCGTGGTCGATGGCCGTGAGCGAGGTCAGGCGGCCGCGGTGCCACCAGTAGACCCGCGGCGACAACGCGGCCTTTCCGCTGTCCTCGTACGCGCTCAGCGCGTACGAGGCGAGGCTGTTGAGACCGGCCGTCACCGTGCCGTCGACGACGGGGTGGTAGACGAGGTTGTGCCGGCTCGGAACGACCACGAGTGCGCCCTCGTCGGGGAGCGGCTCGCCGGTGATCTGCCGGACCGCTTCGGACAGGTACAGCGCCTTGCTCGCCACGAAGTGGGAATCACCGTAGACGGTGTGCAGCCGCGCACCTTGCTCGGTCACCTCGTCGTGTTCGGCGGGCGCCAGCATGAGGTTCGCGTACGCCGCACCGCCCAGCGCTTCGAGGCCCACCCGTTCCACGTCCGTGTCCGTGAGGATACGCACGCTGGTGGGCCGGTCGAGGGCGTACGCGAAGACGAGGCCGTCGGCCACCACGCGCGCGTAGGTCATGGCCTGCGCGATCCGCGGGGTCAGCGAATCGACGGCCAGCAGCCGGATGTGCGCGCCGCGCAGTATCTCCTCGACGCTTTCCTCGCCCTCGGGGGAGTGGAGGCCGGGATCGGGTGCGTGCTGTGATGTCATCCCAGCAACCCTACGAGGTGCCGGATGAGCGGACGGAGGCCGCACAGCTGCCCGGGCCCCGCCCTTCGGTGGACGGGCTCACTCGCGCGCGGCCCCGTGCGAGCAGGGCGCCCAGCGCGCCTCGGCCAGCAGCATCCCGACCAACACCAGTACCAACGCGAAGAGTTCGGCGAGCGAGGAGGCGTGCGTGCCGAGCGGGATCGTGGCGAGGGCGGCCGCCGCGCCCGCAGCGCGGAAGCGGAACGGGGGGATGTGCAGCGCCGCGCGGAAGGCTACGTTGCCCGCGAGGAAGAGGGCCACGCCACCCGCCAGCGCGACGGCGGGTGCCGTGGGCAGGTGCTCGGGCAGGTGGCCGATGGACTTCTTCACCCCGGCCGCGAGCACCGCGACGCCGAGCAGCATCGGCACGAAGCTGTAGTAGTACGCGAGCATCGTCACCCGGAACCGGGCGAGCCCGGACACCGCCCGCAGTGCCCGCTCGGCGGCCTCCTCGTCGCGGATGAAGTACGTCCACCACAGCGCGGTCGCCAGCGCGAGAGCCAGCGCCGCGCCGCCGAACAGGCCCCAGTCCAGCTTGAGATCGCCGGAACCGACGCCGATGGCGATGACGGACTCGCCGAACGCGACGATGAGGAGGAGCCCGTGCCGCTCCACGAAGTGCGCCGGGTCGAGGGCGCCGACCCGGCCCGTGACCGGGACGCGCTCTCCGCCGACTTCGGTGGTGATGCGGCTGGAGAGGACGGGGGTGATGGCCTGGACGATCAGGGCGGCCAGCCAGAGTGCTTCGGTGGCCCGGCCGCTCACCGTGCCCGCCGCAGTGACGCACAGCGCGGAGAGGCCGTTGGTGAGCGCGAAACTGAGCACGTGCCGCCCGTGCAGAAGGGCGTACAGGGCGCCGTGGACGACGGTGACCAGGAGATAGCCGAGACCGAAGGCGACGCCGTTCGTGGTGAACACGCCGGGGATGGCCAGGGCGCAGGTGAGGAAGCCGCACATGCCGAGGATCAGCGGGATGCGGCGGGCGTTGGTCTCCGGCGGCACCTGGTTGGTGAGGTAGGCGTAGGCGCCGTACATCCAGAACAGGACGGCGAAGATCAGCAGGACCCGCCCTGCCTGGGCGAAGGACAGGTCGTGGGTGAGCAGCACGGTCAGCTGCGTGATCGTGAAGACGAAGACGAGGTCGAAGAAGAGCTCCAGGGTGGAGACCCGACGCCCCGGGGCGCCCTCGCTCACCTCTGCTGTGCCGTCGACGGCAGACATACGTTCCCCCAGCAGGCATGTCGTTCCCATGTGCGGCCGACACACTAGCCGAGCGGAACGAAGCCGCCCCGGGCTGTCTCAACTCTGCGGCGGAGGTGCGCATATGGGGGCCGAGCAGGTGGCTTCTCAGTACATGGGGGCCGGGGACATGGCTTCTCGGGGCAGGGAGGCCGGGAACGTGGCCTCATCCCCGAGCTCTTCGACTACGGCAAGCAGCACGGCACCGCCTACCCGCGCTTCGTCGTCCAGCGAAGGCTGTTCGACGAGTTCCTGGTGGCCAATCTGCCCCCCATACGCTCCGTACGCTTCGGACACCCGATGGCCGTCGAGCACCCCGAAGACGCGTTGCCCGCCCTGGACCTCGGCCCGCTGAGCACGGCGGCCAAGGCGAAGGAGCTCGGGGATCAAGTGGTCGAGGCCATGGAGCTCGGGGCGCGGTCCCGCTGCACCGTGCCCGGTTGACCGACGGCCGCTTCCTGCCCCGCCAGGACGCCGACGCCTACCTGCCGCCGGTCACTTTCCTGAACCCGCCGCCGTCCTCACCCCCTGATCTTTGCGGAACCATTCGGTCCGGCCCGCCTGGTCGCTGCGAGCCGGCACGGCAAGGTCACCTGATGCCCTGCCGGTCCGGCTTCAGCGCGAACGTACGCTCGGCGGCCTCCGGCGCCGCGAGCGCGACGGCCTGCGCGAGGAGCTCCCGGTGGCGGAGCAGCGGCTCGCGGCGGGATGCGGGGGTGAGCTGGAGCAGGTCGTCGAGTCCGGCCATGATCCGGCGGGTGACCTGCGGGTTCCCGACCGAGCAGAGGCGGATCTCGGCGAGGCCGAGGTCCACGAGGTCGGCCCAGTCCGGCCCACCCTGGACGAGCCGGACCTCCCCTTGGCCGTCCGGATGCCCGACGGCGCCGAGCGGCCGGACCGCGAGCGCCGAGAGCAACTGGACGATCCGGTCGAGGCACTGGACGGCGGTGGTCGGATCGTTGACGGCGGGGGAGAGGGCACGCAGCGCGATGTCGGAGAGCTGCCGGAGCCCGAACCCGAGATCCTGGTGGAACGTACGCTCCGCCCCGACCGACACGGTGTAGCGCAGCGCGCCCCGCGAGGGAGGCTTGGCATCGAGGGGACCGTGCACCGAGAGCAGCGGGGTGCCCGGCACGACGAAGTCCCCGATGCGGGGGATGAGCCGGAGCACGACACCGTGGCGCCGCGCGGCCCGCACCAGCCGGGCGATGTTCACGTCCCGCAGCACCCCGGCGCGCCCGCTGTGCGCGACCCGGGCGATCTCCGGGTCCAGGGCGAGGCCGTCGAGATCTCCGCGCGGCATCTTGTCGACGACCCTCAGGGCCTCGCCGGTGATCCGCTCGACGACGTACCCGACCCGCATGAGGCGCAGCGTGGAGTTCACGTACGCGATGAAGAGGAAGAGGCTCAGGGCGACCATGAGCAGGGTCAGGACGCTCTGGAGGAACGGGACGCCGGTCACGAGCCTGGGGTCGGTGTCGCTCTCGAACGAGGTGAGCACGAGTAGCGACAGCGTGAACGTGGCGAGGAAGACCGCGAGGGTCAGCTTGGTGATCCGCGACCGTACGAAGATCCGCACGACCCGGGGCGTGAACTGCCCGCTGGCCATCTGCACGGCCACCAGCGAGATGCTGAACACGACACCGATGAAGGTCATCATCGCCGAGCTGACCGTGTTGACCACGGGTTTGACGTCGTTGACGATCCGGATCAGGTCGTCGACCTCGTCGAAGCTCCCGTGGTCCTGGAGCAGCCGCACGAGGGCCGTGTCGAGTTCGTACGCGCCGGTCCACAGCAGGAAGACCAGCACCATGGCAGCGGTCGGCGCGAACCAGAAGGTGTCCCGCAGATGCTCCCGCAAGGGCGAGAGCGCCCGCGGCCGCCGATATCCGTTCCCGTTCCCGTTCCTGTTGCCGCGCTCGTTGCCCTTGTCTTCGCCCTTGCTCACGCGGCGAGGCTAGGCGTGCGCCGCAGTGCTGATCCTGCTACGCCGCCGAGTGGTCCCTCAGTCGTACACACATTGGTCCTCACGGAGTACGAATGCGTACATCTGGGCGCGAAGAATGGAAGAGAGACGAAGCGCCGTGAAGCGCGACGGGTGCCCCCGACCGGCGGGGGCACCCGCCCCGCGCGCAGGGCGCCCGGCCCGAACCGGATCGATCTCACTGACCACTGATCACCGACCACTGATCACCGACCACTGATCACCGAGGAGCGAGAGCCATGCCGGCCAGCCGCACCAGGACCCGGACCATCGTCCTCACCGTCGCCTCGGTGGCGGTGGCCCTCGGCTTCGCCGGGTTCGTGGCCGTCCCGGCCGCGCAGGACTGGTACACGAACCGTCACGACGAGGCCGCGTCCTACAGCTCGGGCAAGGAGGCGAAGGGCGACCGCGCCTCGGTACCGCGCTGGCTGCCCGACGAGGCGAAGCGGATCGAGTACGCGATGAAGACGACCGGAGGCGACCGCCTCCTCAAGGCCACCCTTCCCACGGGATCCCTCCCGCCCACGTGCAAGCCCGACCAGCCCGCGGCCTCCCCGAAGCCTCCCGCGATGAAGGCGACCTGGTTCCCGAAGCACGCGGAGCAGCGGGCCGCGGCCCGCTGCGACCTGTACTACGCGTACATGGAGGGCAACACTCTGTACGCCTGGCAGGCCAACGAGGACTGGGCGTCGGCGAACAAGAGCTGACGCTCGCCTGACCACGCAATATGCGGGTGAACACCACCTCAAACCCCTGGTAGAGTTCTCTATGTCGCCGCGGGGAACACACCGCGAAGACAACACCTAGTCCGGGTGGCGGAATGGCAGACGCGCTAGCTTGAGGTGCTAGTGCCCTTTATCGGGCGTGGGGGTTCAAGTCCCCCCTCGGACACCAGCTGAGACCCCACTTCACGTGGGGTTTTCTGCTTTTCTGGGGTGTGGCGTGACCAACCACGTGACCAACAGCCCAGAGAGTTGCTTGGTCAGACCAGGGATGACAGGCCGAGTCAGCCCGCTCTGGAGGCGGCGAGCTTCCGCGCCCCGCCCTTACGTGAGTGCCCGTAGCGGGCCATCGTGTAGCCCGGCGAGTGGTGCCGGACGTTCGCGGAGACCTCTACGGGGTTCTCCCCGGCCTCCAGATCGTTCGTGACCTTGCTGTGCCGCCAGTCGTGGATACGGAAGTCCTCGGGCAGCTTCAGCCGTGTTCGAAGCGTCCTGCACCGCGCTGAGACCTTCTCAGGGTCCTGGGGTCCTCCCGCTTCGCCCCGGTAGAGCTTGAAGCCGTCACGGGCGCCAGGTCATGGGGCTTCGACATGTCTGGAGCCAGTGGCTGAGCCTCCATCGCTGCCCTTGAAGCTCAGTGCTCACCCTGCGCCAGATCTTAGGGAGGGTCCGCCAAACGGAGCCCAGCGGGTGCAGGCGGGGGAGGTATGCGCGAGGAATGAGTGGAGGGGGTCCGAACCCGGAAAAGGAGCACCATGCGTATCCGTACCAGCCTGGCTACCGTCGCCCTGGCAACGGCCAGCTTTGTGGCGGCTGTCGCCGCCCCTACGCCTGCGATGGCCGCCTCGGTGAGCGAGCCGTGCGATCCCCTCGCCGTCCTGGTGATCGCTGACTCCCCCGCAGAAGTGGCAGATGACCTATCTGCTCAGCTGCAGTGTGACTAGGTACCTTCGGGGTTCGACGGCTTCCGGGACAACGGCCTGTCTATGTTGCCGCAACGTTCACACAAAGCGCGTGCGCCTGGTGCATTAGGCGCACGCGTGCATTCAAGGCAGGTCGAAGTCGTGCACGCGACATAGCGCGCTCAGCCTCTCGAATTGCTCTCCACGGCCTATGGGGGGCGAGCCTGCCCATGTCTCAGGCCCGCCACTACCCACTCGGACAGCGATTCGTCCGTGAAGTCGGTGACGGAAGACCATCGGACTAGGTGTCTTTCCACGATTCGGTGACACCGAGAGCAAGGGTTTTTACCTTGGCGCCGGACCTGAGGCTCAAATGGGGGGGGGGTGGCTTACATTCTTTACCTTTCAGGTAGCGATCTCGCCCGCCAATGCACATTCGCCCTAAAATCTCGATAATTTGATACCCGTACACGGTGAAAGGAAGGCACCCCTGGGGGGTCATATTCGAATCATCTAAGGCGTTACCCCATCTATGTATTCATGAGAGTAATGATTCAGTTATCTGTACGTTACTGTTTCGTGATTCGAGAGCGGCAGGGTTGATCTTGCGCCACAGCGACATGAGCGGATGGCCGTCAGAGCAACGCTCCGGCTGCGCAACGACTTAACTCCGACCGACCCGAATCAAAGGATTGCCGCGCTATGCGTAAGACAGTGCTCATGCCCGTGGAAAAGGTTCTTTGTGATGCCCACATAGCGCGTGAGGGTTCCGAGGAAGACCCGACGGACACACTGACGCTGGGGCGCCATTCGTGGGACCTGTGCCTGGAACACAACGTCGTCTTTGGCCGCTATCTCGTGGATGCGTTGGGGGTGCCATCGGAGGGAGTGGTGGCGGAACCCGATCCTGCACCGGCTGATGAGCCTGCCCCTGTCGTGGTTGAGCCTGAGCCTGTGGCCGTCGTGGCGACGGATGCCGAGGCAGAGCACGATGAGGACGACGCGAGCGACGAAGCGAACGAGTCTGAGCCTGTGCGGTCCGTGATGCTGGCCGCTGAAGTGCCGGGCTATGACTGGGAGTCGGCCCGTGCGGCGTTGCGCAACATGGGCTACGAGGTGGTGGGCCGCGCTGATGAGTCCACACTGCTACTGGTCTTGGGTGAGGGTGGCGAGCGCAACGGTACGAAGCTGAGGGACGCCGCCGAGCGTGGCATTCCGTGCATGGACGTACGGGAGCGTGGCCGTTTCAAGTCGGCTGTACTAGCTGGTGAGTTGATCGGTGGTGACCCGCTTCCGGAGCCTGCCAAGGTTGGTCCCAGGATCATGTCCGAGCGTGAGCGCAACAAGGGTGTACGCCAGTGGGCCATAGCTCAGGGCTACACCGTGCCCGCGCGTGGGCGGCTCCCGATGCATGTGAAGCACGCATACGACCTGGCGCACAGGGATGTGTCGGAGGGAAAAGCGGTAGCGGCCTGAACGCCGCGCCCCTGGTGGCGGCTGCCGTGTGCGGCCGCCACCCCGGGCCCCGTGACCTCGGCGTGTGGAAGAACGCGAAGGGATACGGGGCCGAGTCGAAGCCGTCCAAGGGGGACTGCACCCCCGGTTCGTGGGTCACCTGGACCACGCCCCGTGGTGTGGACAGGTCGGGGGTCGTCAGTAGTGATCCATTGTCCGTGGCCGCCGCAAGGCGCCACGTGCCCATGGGCAAGGGGACCCGATGCACCGCCGTGATCATCCCGGCGGACGGGGGCGGCGTGCTGCCCCTGTTGCGGAAGACAGCCAAGGAACCCAACTTCCGGACAAAGGACGGTGGCCGTTGGCGGTCCGTCGTCGCCCGTCATCGAAGCAACTCCCAGGAAGCGAAAGCAGCATGAGCACCCCCGATTTCCGCACCATGACCACGGGCCGACTCCGGTCGGTCGTGGCTTCGCTGGCTCCCCATGTGGAGTGGTCCCCGGTCGGGTTGCTCGGTGGTCTTTTGTGCGTGTTCTCCGCGATGCTGCCGCAGACCCGCGTCCAGCGCGGTTCCGGCTCGATGCCGCTCATGCTTCACGTGCTGCTGTGCGGCGGCACCGGTGAGGGCAAAGGCCAGTCCTGGGGCGTCGCTTCGGCAGTGGCCAGGGACGCGAACAGCACGTTCATGGCCGGGCGCGTCATCAACGGCGTGGTCTGCGGAGCAGGGCTCATCCAGGCTGTGGCCGCCCGCGACGGACAAGCGCTCATCGTCGATACCGAGTACGCCCGTGTGCTGCGGGCGGGGCGTCGCCAAGCGAACCTGTCTCAGGTGCTGCGTTATCTGTGGGACGGGGCCACGGTCGCCACGTCCAGGGCTAAGGAACCGGTACAGGTCGATGACCCCCGTGTGTCGATCATGGGTCACATCACTCCCGAAGAGTTCCGGGCCACCATGAGCGCCACCGAATGCGACGGCGGAAGCTACAACCGTCTGCTGTTCCTGCCTGTAACGCAGGTCCGTTGGCTGAGCGAGCGTGACCAGATGCGCGCTCACCTGATCCCGGAGGCTGGGGAGGCTATGGCCCGCGCCGTCCGCCACGGCCAGCGCGCCGAACTGGTCACCCTCGCCGAGGATGCTTACGACACCGCCGACATCATCCGGCGTGACCTGCTGAACAAGGCCCGGGAGTCCGAGGGACTGGAGGCGTTTGCCGCACGCTGCAACGAACAGGTACGCCGCCTCGCGGCCCTGTACGCCCTGTTCGACCTACGCTCCCAGGTCACCCCGGAGGATCTGGAAGCCGCTGCAGCGCTGGTCACCTACGCCATGGAATCGGTCGAAGAGATCACCGGCGGCACGGACACCGGCAAGGGGAACCGCCAACCACGCTGCCTCACGGAGAAAGTGCGGGCCCGAATCGAACTGCACGGGGGTGCGGCCACCTCCTCGCAGATCCTCCCCTACGTGGGAGCGACCGCCGAAGAGGTCAAGGCACTGCCCGATGTGGTGGTGACCGTGGAACGGTCGGGGAAGACGGGCCGAGCGGCGACCGTTTTCACACTGCGCGGTGACAGCCCCCTTCAGCCCCAGGAACCGTCATCCGGGTCTGCCGCGCGATCGGGTGTCATCTGAACTGGCTTGCCCTGTGGGGCGGGTGGGAAGGATGTCGCTGTGCCCAGGCCTTATCCGGAAGAGTTCCGCCAGGACGTCGTGCGGGTCGCGAGGAACCGCGGCCCGGGCGTGACGGTGGAACAGGTGGCCACCGACTTCGGGGTCCACGCGATGACACTGTGGAAGTGGATGCGCCGGGCGGACACCGACGATGGGACCAGGCCCGGAACAAGTAGCCAGGAGAGCGCGGAACTGCGGGAAGCACGTCGGCGGATCAAGCTGCTGGAGCAGGAGAACGAAGTCCTGCGGCGGGCCGCGGCCTACCTGTCGCAGGCACCCCGGCCGGGAAAAGGATCTACCCGCTCTTGAAAGAGCTGGTCGGCGACGGGGTGCCCGTCACGGTGACGTGCCGCGTGCTGAAGCTCGCCCGCCAGCCCTACTACCGCTGGCTGGAACGACCGGTGACCGAGGCCGAGCTCGAGCGGGCCGGCCGGCCGCGCGAACGCACTGTTCGACGCACACCGCGACGATCCGGAGTTCGGCTACCGCTTCCTGGCCGACGGGGCCCGCAGCGCGGGATCGCGCATGGCGGACCGGACCGCGTGGCGGATCTGCCGCGACAACAACTGGTGGAGCGTCTTCGGCAAGAAGCGCAGCCGAAAAGAAGGCCGGCCCGCGGGTGCACGACGACCTCGTCCGCCGCGACTTCAGCGCGACCGGACCGAACCAGCTGTGGCTCACCGATATCACCGAACACGCCGCGACTGAGGGCAAGTTGTATCTCTGCGCGATCAAGGACGTCTTCAGCAAGAGGATCGTCGGCTACCCGATCGACACGCGGATGAAGTCCCACCTGGCCGTCACAGCCCTGCACAATGCGGTTGCCCGGCGTGGAGCGTCGCCGGGTGCATCCTGCACTGCGATCGCGGATCGCAGTTCCGGTCACGGAAATTCGTCCGGGTGCTCGGCCATCACCAAATGGTCGGCTCGATAGGGCGGGTCGGTGCGGCGAGCGACAACGCGGCCATGGAGTCCTTCTTCAGCCTCCTGCAAAAGAACGTCCTCGACCGCCGGACATGGGCCACCTGCCAGGAAATACGGATCGCGATCGTGACCTGGATCGAGCGGACCTACCAACGACGCCGCAGACAAGCCTCGCTTGGCCGGCTGACCCCCGTCGAATACGAAACCGTCATGACCGCACCGGCCGCCCAAGCCGCGTGACCACACCTGTCACCCAAAGCTGCAAGAGACCCATCCCTTCCGCTACCGTCACGGCGATATCGGGGACAGGAGACCGACCAGTTACACGGTTTCAATGGCTGACGTCCGTGACCCGATGAGCTCATGCAGCTTTACGCGGGTCTCGGCGTCGGTGGAATAGATCACCGTGCCGACCATGCCGCGAGTCAGGAGCACCTTGTACGTGTTGAGGATCAGCCGCCGTACGTCCTCGTCCGAGTTGATCCTCCTGAAGACAGGGTCCTTGGATGCCGCACGGTCGACGATCCATCTCTCATCCCGCCACAGCAGATCCGGCCCGACGATCACGCCGCTCCAGTCGTACTCGAAGCCCTGCGCCGTGTAGATGCCTCCGATCTGGTCGAAGCCAGCCGGGTCGGTGGCCCACAGGGCGGAAGGTGGGGCTCCCATCACGGACCGATCACCCTTGAGGTTCCAGGGGCGTGCCCAGTCACCGATCACTACATCCTTTGGCAGTGGCTCCCCGGGCTTGGCGTACGACCAGGGCCAGCAGAAGCCAGCTGTCATGCGCGCGCTGTAGCCGTCGGATCGCTGCTGGTCGAGAAACGCTTCCAACTCCTGGGGAGAGTCGGCGGTTCGGAGTTCCATCAGTCCGTCAGGCTCCCAGCCTGTTGGTCCGCATTCCGGCGGGTCGAGCAGTTGCGTCACCCAACGCAGATATGCATCACTTCCGCTGCTCCGGAAGTTGCCGTCCAAGGACACGATCCGACAACCGAGCCCCTTGGCCTCGGCAGCTGTCCGGATCATGTCGACCGTTCCCAGCTCACCAGGACGTACGATCTGGTACTCGTCGAGTAGGAAGACGGGAACCCGTGCCGCATCGATCAGCTCCTCCACTTGCCGCCTTCCGGTGCGATGAGAAGCCGGGGTGTAGCGGGTGGCGGAGGTCTCGCGGATGCGGTGCGCTTCGTCGCAGATCAGAACGTCGACACTGTTTCGCTCGGCGGAGATGAAGCTGTTGAAGTATGTGAAGAGCCTCTGCACTTCGCGGCTACGTGCGCCAGCGAGCTTACGCATAGTTGTTGTG
Source organism: Streptomyces sp. NPDC045846 (assembly GCF_056431605.1). Classification (NCBI taxonomy): domain Bacteria; kingdom Bacillati; phylum Actinomycetota; class Actinomycetes; order Kitasatosporales; family Streptomycetaceae; genus Streptomyces; species Streptomyces sp. NPDC045846. The sequence goes on from NZ_JBWKKJ010000001.1 coordinate 399,102, forward strand.
AACGAAGCCGAGCCTGTGGCATGCAGCGCTGTGAAGCCACGCCGATGGAACTCGCCGAGGAGAGCCAGCCCGATCGCGCTCTTGCCGGACCCGGGCCCGCCAGTGACAATCACTACCTCTTTGTCTTCCGAACCCTGTGCCCTGCGGACCGCGCGAAGTACCTGTTCGTATGCGACGCGCTGCTCATCGAGGAGCACAAACTGCTGTCGCTCGCGGACCTCATCAGCGGCCACTGCCATGAGCAGCTTCGACGGGCCGATCTTCCCAGTGAGTAGTTCGGCGGCGGCAGCGGCCCCGGACTTGGGTGCCAGTCGCTCCTTCAGGTACTCAACGAACTCGCCACGACGCTCTCCGCTGAACAGCCGCCCGTGTGCACTCTGTCCCTCCTCGTGAAGCCCGGAAATGCCGAACTCAGTCGCGTTGAACAGGTAGGCGACACCAGTGATCCGCTCCGGGTGTTCGGCGAGCGCTCCGTTGAAGGAAACCAGGTAATCGCTGTATTGGCGGACCTGCTCGATCGGATTGAGCACAGGCCGTGGACGCGCATCGACCCGGCACAGCAGCGGGTCCCCGGGCTCCGGCTCCGCGCTGCTCCACTGCTTCAGTTCGATGACGACGTACGAGGGCTGTCCGGTGTCTGGGTGCACGCCGGCGAGTACCACGTCCGCGCGCTTAGATGTGAGCGGGAGCCCGTACTCGATCATCATGTCGATCTCAACGAGCCCGGCTTCCAAAAGCACACTGATCAGCACCGGGATGCTCCGCTCCCAGAAGCGCACAAGGGATACGGCGGGCGGGTGGCCGTGCAGCTGGACGTGCTGCTCGCGTAGATGAAGGTACAGCGAACCGTCGCGGGCTTGCGCGGCGACTTCGCGTGCCGGTGCATGGAACAGCAAGGAATGCCCCCAGGCGGCGTTCAATGGCTTGGGTAAGTTCGGAAGACCTTCTGATCTTCCATCCTGGCAGAGCGTGAGCCCGGACGAGACTTTCGGCAATGCTGCTCAACTTTATCTCCCCTGGTACTTCGTGCTGAAAGCGCCTGTCGGAGTACGCGTCGGTAGAGCGCACTCCGGCAGGCGACAGGGGGGAGAGGCTGTGAAGGGCCACTACTTCCGCTGCCACCACGATGCCAGGAGGTGTCGGAATACCTTGGCGAGTTCGCGGATGATTTGGGGACGGTCGGCGGAGCGGCTGTCGCGCAGCGCCGCATTGACGATCCGGCATGCGGTGACACAGATTGCCACGCAGCAAGTAATCAGCGTGAAGGCGGAGACGGCAGCTGCGATGAAGACGGGGTCGGAGAACAAGGCAGTCCTTTCGGCGCTGCGCCGAACCGTGGTGGGCTACATGGCCCAGGCTCGTCACAGCCCGTCGGTGGGCGGTCTGAGCGTTAGACCGTGTGGTCGGAACTGGCCGACGACGCCGTGGAGACTGCCGCGTCCCAGCGTGCTGTGTGGTGCGGCACGGGGAAATCCATCGCTACTGAACGACAGTTGAACGCATGGAAAGGCATGGAGAAGCTCCGGTGGCTGTTGAGGACGTGTCTGCAGGAGCAGAAGTCCGGTGTTTGCCAGATGAGGCTGGATCATACAGCACAACAGCCCCTAAGCGACGGCAAGTTGGGCTAGGCAGGGCTGGCTGGCCCGTGCCAGGGTCGTCTGTAACAGCCTCGCTGTGCGTCACGAGGGTGCCCGCGATCCGCCCAGCGTGACGCTGTCCGGATCGGCGCGGCTACAGCCCGGCCCACCCTGCCCTCGATAGATCACCCCGCAACCGCTTTCGCGTGAATCGATCCGCCAACGTCGTCGCTTGCTCCACGGGCAGCCCCCTAACTTGATCTTTAAGCGACGCGTATTCCAGTTTGGAGAGCCTTCGTGGTCACTTTCGGGTGGCGAGGCCAGTGTTCGTGGTCCGTCCTCGGGCGGATAGGTTCATCGTGGGAGTTCCTGCCCGAGCTCAAGGCTCAGCACAAGCGCACGCTGACGCTCATCGACAACGCCACAGGCTGTGGCCATCAACGGGTGGCCGAGATGAACGAGCAGGTCGCGGCCAACCTCGACCGGGTGATCACTGAACTCGAAGCCGACGGCACGCAGGGGGCCGCCGATGCGGGCTGACAACTCCCCGCACAGCGTGGTTGCGGCCTGCCGCCGAGCTGCGGCGACCAGGGAACGAGCCATCGCTGCCCTGGACACATGGATGCCGCCGGGCTACCAGTCTCCTTCGACGTCGCCCGCGAGGTAGGCGTTTCGCGGTCCTGGCTCTACATCCAGTCTGGCCTTCGCACCGGGATCCAATGCCTGCGCGAGAGGCATGGATCATTAACCACCTCCGTAGCCCTCACCCGCGCCGTCGAACGTAAGGCTTTGATCGCCGTCGCCGCGGAGTCGTCCAAGTGTCATGGGTGCGCGATGCCTGCCGGGATCGATCACCCATGACCGCCGGACTCTGCAGAGGTTTGGCCCGTGCAGCCCTTGACCCATCATCAGCGCACCTGATGCGCTATGACGATTGGGCAGTCGATCTCGGGGGCTTTCTACGTGTCCAAACTAGGTGGGTGCGCACCGTTCCGGTTCGACGACGGGGGAGGGAGGGCGGTGCATGGCCCCGCCGGCCTGACGTTCGACCTGAAGGGCAAAACGCCAGCGGGAATTTCGGGGTTCAGCGTCAGGGTCGGGTACCCAAAGCGCCTGCCACATCCACCCCGTGCCACTTGTGACTATCTGAACACTGATCCGGGAGCGGTCGCGGAGCGGTTCACGCGCCTTGGGGTGGTGAGCTCATGAGACCACGACGGGCAATCCTGGTCGTCGCCCTCGCAAGTGGTGGGGCTCTGGTGACCATGTTGGTTGGGCTGGTCACGAACGCGGTGTCGGCGCAGGCGCATTGGCCTGGCGTGCTCGGCGTGGTGCAGCAGCATGGATGGCTGTCACTGGGAGTGCTGGGGGCGGTGCTGATTGGGCTGACGGCACTGCTCGCGGTCCTTTCTGACGGCGGTGCGCCTGACGGTGCGCCGAACCCGCTCGTCCGCCCGGATGACGGGGTGGAGCCGCCGGGGGCCGCTTTGGTACTGCGGGCTCTGCCGAGAGACACGGCCGCGTTCACTGACCGGTCTGCGGAGCTTGAGCGGTTGACTGACCTGGTAGAGACTTCTCAGCGCAGCGGGGAGTCGCTGCCGGTTCACGTGGTCGACGGCATGCCGGGCGTTGGGAAGACTGCCTTCGTTGTGCACGCCGGGCACGCGTTGGCGGAGCGGTTTCCGGACGGCCAGCTCTTCGTGAACCTGAACGGGCACACTCCGGGCCGAACTCCGGTGCAGGCCACCGAGGCGCTGGCCTCCCTGCTGACGGCTACCGGGGTGCCCACGCAGCGGATACCCGTCGGCGACGACGTGGGCGCGGTCATCGAGGCGCGTGCCGGGATGTGGCGCAGTCGCCTTGTCGGCAAGAAGGCATTGCTCATCCTCGACAACGCAGCCAGTTATGGACAGTTGGAACCGCTCCTCCCCGCCGGTGGCGGCTGCCTCGTACTCGTGACCAGTCGCAAGCGGCTGGCCGTGCACGACGAGGTGGTGTTGGCGGTCGAGGCTCTGCCGTCTGACCATGCCATGGCCCTGTTCACACAGCTCAGCGGGCGGCCCCCGGAGAGCCTTGACCGGGCCGTACTGGAAGACCTGGTCCGGTTGTGCGGCTCGTTGCCGCTGGGCGTTTCTCTGCTGGCGGCCCGGCTGCGGCACCACCCGGCCTGGAGCGCCGAAGACCTGCGTGACCGGTTGTCGGCCGCACAGGGGCGACTGGGAGAGATGCGTGCCGGTGAGCGTGCAGTGGCGGCGGCGTTCGATCTCTCCTACGCGGACCTTCCAGCGGAGCGACAGCGGTTCTTCCGCCGGCTGGGCTTCTATCCGGGCACGGATATCGACGCCTACGTCGGCGCTGCGCTTGACTCGATATCAGTGGCGGAGGCGCGCCGGCACTTCGACGCGCTCTACGAGGATCATCTGATCGACGAGAACCCGGGGAGCCGGTACCGCCTCCATGACCTGCTCCGTGACTATGCCCGCAGCCTCGCTGACGAGGGGGACAGTATGGACCGAGTTCAGGCAGTTCAGCGGGTGTGCACGTACTACCTGGCCGCTCTGGGCAGCGCGAACCGGCATCTCGTTCGGGCCGGAGTCGTTCCCCGGTCTGGGTCTGACCCTGAGGTGCCACCGAGTGTGCAGGTCCCGGACGTGGGAACGCGGGAGGCTGCTCTGGGCTGGTTGGAGAACGAGCGCCCGAATGTATTGGCTTGTATCGAGCAGGCGAGCAGTTTGGCGCTGCATGGTGTGGTCGTCCGGCTGGCCGGGGCCATGGCCCCCTTCTTGCGGCAGGCGGGACCGTGGGATCAAGCCGTCAGCCTCCACCGCGCTGCTGCCGACGCGGCCCAACGCACTGGGGACGAGCGGGCCTTGGCTGATGCGTTGGCTGAACTCGGTGTCATCCGAAGGTTCATGGCGGACTATGCAAAGGCGGCTGAGGCGCTGAACGAGGCAGTGTCGCACTACAACGCAGTCGGCGATCTACGCGGGAAGGCCAACGCGCTCAACCAGGTGGGGATCGTCTGCTACCTGACAGCAGACAACGAAGCATCCGCCCAAGCGCAGACAGAAGCCCTGGCGATCTATCGAGACCTGGGAGACCGGCTCGGGCAGGCCAACGCTCTGGCGGATCTCGGCATGGTGCGCCGCCAGACCAGCAAGTTCGACGAGGCCGTCGCGACACAGTCGGAGGCATTGTCCATCTACCGAGAGCTGACTGATCGGTATGGGGAGGCGAACTCGCTGCGTGACCTTGGTGTTGTCCACTGCTTGATGGGCGAGTACGACCTGGCTGCTCAGCGGCATAGCGAGGCGTACGAAATCTATCGGGAGCTCAACGACCGGGTCCACCAGGCCTATGCACTCAATGAGCTCGGTGTGGTGCGTCGGCTGACTGGCGATCTGGCCGGTTCGCGGGAAGCGCACACGCATGCGCTCGAGAACTTCACGGACCTCGGCGACCAGTTCGGCCGGGCGAACAGCATCCGGCACCTGGGAGTCCTGGAGCGGCTGGCCGGGCAGCCGGCGGAGGCGATGCGCGCGCAGGAAGAAGCGCTTGGCCTCTATCGCAGCCTGGGAGGCCGGGGCGGCGAGGCCGCCGCATTGAGCGAACTGGGCGCGGCTCGAGGAGCCGCAGGAGACAGGGTGGGTGCCATGGACGCGTTCGGACAGTGCCTGGCGATTCTGCGTGAACTGGGTGATCGGTGCGGGGAAGCAGAGGTGCTGAACCATCAGGCACTGTTGCTGTGCACCTCCGGCGAAACGGCTGAAGCCCACGAGCGCTTCAGTCGAGCACTGGGCCTAGCTCGGGACATCAAGTGCCCGCTTGAGGAAGCTCGGGCACTGGAGGGAATCGGCCGCTGTGAGCTGGCGGCAGGCGCAGACGGCCTCGCGGGGGAATCGCTGCGCGAAGCACTGGGCATATATGGACGCTTGGGCTCAACCGGGGCAGTTGATGAGGTCGAGCGTCTGCTGGCCACACAGGCGCGGTAGTCAGCCCCTCTCGTGAGCGCTCGGAGGTCTTGGCCGCGGCCATGCCAACAGCAAGGTCGCGTGGCTGAATTTGGTATGCCGGTGTGCTCTGCCCACTGCTACGTTGCCAGCTGATCAGTCAGCCCCAACTGCCTTTGTACCGCGCTGTTTTATGATCCTTCCCGTCGCTGGCGCACACCACGAGGAGCGTTGCATGCCGTCACCCACGACTGTTCCCACGCTGTCCACCGCCGAGGCCATGGAAGTGCCGTCCGGCAACGTGGTCCTGGACCGGGTCGCCGCCCGAGTCCACCAGCGCCTGGCGGCTGAACAGGCCGCCTCGAACAAGGTCGGCGAAGGCGCACACATGGCCTCGATCATCTGGCCCTTTCCTGTCTGACTGTTCTCGCTAAATGACGCCGCCCCATACGCCCTTCCGGTCATTCATCCTCAAGGTCGCGAACCGCTGCAACATCAACTGCGACTACTGCTACGTCTTCAACTCGCAAGATCAGGCGTGGCGAACGCTCCCGGCGCGTATGAGCGTGGACGTGGCCCGCGCGGCGGCCCGTAGAATCGCCGAGCACACAACCAAGTACGGCCTGCGGACCGTGCATGTGGTGCTCCACGGCGGCGAGCCGCTGCTCGCTGGCCCTCGGCACCTGGAACACCTCCTCCGCGCGCTCCGAGAGGGAATTCCACCGGATATCGAGGTCCGCTTCGAGCTGCAGACCAACGGCACGCTCCTATCGGTAGCCTGGCTCGATCTCTTTGAGCGGTACGAAGTCTCCGTCGGTGTCAGCCTCGATGGACCGCCCGCCGCGAACGACCGCCACCGCCTGACACATGTCTCCCGCTCCAGCGCGGCTTCGGCTGTCCGAGGCATCGAGCTGCTGCGCAGCCGGCCACATCTGTTCGCCGGGTTGCTCGCCGTCGTGGACCTGGCCAACGACCCGGTAGAGGTCCACGACTACCTGGCATCCTTCGAGCCTCCGACCATCGACTTCGGCCTGCCGCATGGGACACACGACGAACCACCCCATCGCAACGATCCCGCACTCCCCGAATACGGACTCTGGATGAGCCGCGTCTATGACGCCTGGCTCGCTCGCCCCCACTACCGGCACAGCGTCCGGATGCTGGAAGACATCGTGGCCCTCAGCTCCGGCGTGCACAGCGCGGTGGAATCCCTCGGCCTAGCACCGCCGACCAGCGTCGTGATCGAGTCCGACGGCTCGATCGAGGGCGTGGACACCCTGCGCTCCGTGGAGGAGGGCGCCTCCTGGCTCGGACTCGATGTCTACAACGAGTCCCTTGACGAAGCCATTCACCACCCCAAACTCCTGCACCGGCAGCATGGCAAGAGCGCACTGGCCGAACAGTGCCAGAGCTGTCCGCTGGTGGAAGTGTGCGGAGGCGGCTACCTCCCGCACCGCTTCAGCGCGGCTCGTGGATACCGCAACCCTTCCGTCTACTGCGCAGACCTGGAGTACCTCATACAGCACATTCAGGACTCGCTCCGGCACCACGATTGGAAGCTGGGCGCACCGACCCCCTGATTCCCTTGGCCGACAGCGAGTCCCTCGGCGCTGCGAGGATGGGGGAGACCTCAGTGGTGCGTGCGAACGACGAACAACAGGAGACGCCGATGAGCGTGACGATCCGACCCGCCGAGAAAAGCGATGTCCGGGCCGTGGCCCAACTGATCGAAGAGATCGAGCGATTCTACGGTTCGACGGAGATCCAGCCCTTCGACGAGCGACAGGCGCAGGTGGAGGAGGCCCTGTTCGGGGCTCCGCCGCTGGCCTCCGCACTACTGGTAGAGGACGAGGCGGGCGACATCGTCGGGATTGCGGCCTATTCCTACCTCTGGCCGTCGGCAGGGTCGACCCACTCGCTCTACCTCAAAGAGCTCTACGTCCGCGACACCCTCCGTCGGCAGGGCATCGGCGCCCGCCTCATGAACGAGATCCGCTCCATCGCGGACGCCCGCCCGGGATGCAGCCGCGTCGAGTGGACCACAGACCGCGACAACCCCGCCGCTCGCTCCTTCTACCAAGACCTTGGGTTCGCAGAGTTCGACGGCAAGATCGTCTACCGAGTCAACAGCAGTACCGCCTAAAGCCCTGCGCCCGCCAGAAGGTCTCCCGGGGTGTGCCATTGATGCTGGGTGGCGGGGTACCAGACAGCTGGGAACGGCGGTGGGTTGCGGTTCTCCGGCACGCAGGTGCTGATTGAGGCAGTGCTTTCCCGCTGAGGCTCTTCCTGGGACGGCATTGGTGCGAAGCGGGATCCGTCTGATGCCGTGCCGTTGCAGACGCTGAGCGTGCCGGATGCCCGGGGGATCTGAGGTGTGGCGTTCATGCCAGAGTTGGCGGCATGACGGTTGAGGAGCTGATGGGCCTGCTGGCTTCGGTGCGCCGAGCGCAGATCGGCAGTCGCCGTGCGCCACACAAGCCGCTGCTTCTGCTGTGGCTGCTCGGCCGGTTCTCGGCGACGGGCAGCTCCGTGGTCTCGTACGAGGAAACCGAGGCCCCAGTCAGCCGTCTGATCAACGACTTCGGGCCGACGATGATCGACCCCAGGCGGGCGCGGGAGCGGGCCGCCATGCCGTTCGTCCATCTTGAGCGGGACCTCTGGGACGTGCGGGACGGGGACGGCGAGCCCCTTGCCCCCGACACCCAGGAGCGCGGCAGTCTGCTGCGCAGACTCGGTGCTCACGGCCGCCTGCATCCCCGTATTGAGCAGCTCTTGACCGACCCGGCGACGCTGGCGGCCGCGGCCCGGCTCCTTCTGGACCAGCACTTCACCCCTGCGCTGGAAGGCCCCATTTGCGCGGAGGTCGGCCTCGACCTGATCGCGACCGAAGAAGCCGCCCACGCACCGACGGCCCAGAAGAAGCGAGCAGCGCGTCGCGCGGGGTTCGCCGAGGAGGTGCTGCACGCGTACGCCTTCGCGTGTGCGATGTGCGGCTTCGACGGCGCGCTCGGACGTAACCCCGTCGGAATCGAAGCGGCCCACGTCCGCTGGCACAGTCAGGACGGCCCGGACGAGGTGCACAACGGGCTGGCCCTGTGCGCCCTGCACCACACCCTCTTCGACCTTGGCGTGCTCGGCCTCACCACCAGCCTGAGTATCCAGGTGTCGCAGCAGTACGTAGCCCGCAGCCCCGCCGGGCAAGCCATAGACGCCCTCCACAACCGTCCCCTGGCCTCCCCGCGCCCCGGACGCCCGTCCCTGGACCCGGACTTCGTCATCTGGCACGGCCGACAGGTCTTCAAGCGGCCCGCCCAGCTGACCTCGTAACCCCGAGGGGCAGCGGGGTGCCCACGGTCGTATGCGCCTTCACCTACAGGGTCCGGATCAGGGGCGGCTGGGGGAGAGAGCAGCCTGATGGGCGAGTGGTGAATTGAAATATTGATCGAAGCCAGCTGCTCGCGGACGGTTACGCGGGCGGGCGAAGGCATGCCGCGCGCCGAGGTCCGGCTGGTGGTCCCGGTCAAGGCTGGCCCGTTCTGATCGCTCATTGCGATGACGCGACTGCGAACTGTCACTACCGATGGCTAGAGTTGCAGGTGAGGCTTTGGCTGTACGGGGAGGGTGATTTGCCACCAGACGGGGGTGGGGCGGTGTCGGAGGCGCCGTCTTGGCCGTTCAGCGCGCTCGCTGCGGCGCAGGCGGCCGCGGGTGACGTGGTCACCGAGCTGACGTCGTTCACCAAGTTCCAGCAGCGTGTCGATGAGCTGATCCGGAACCTCAAGGGTTCTCCGGCCGGCCCGGGTGAGGTCGGCCAAGAGCGGCTTGCGCGGGACCAGTTCGGGGGTGGAGGAGGCGCGTTCGCCGAGGCATCGGGCCTGTTCACCTCGTACGAGACGGTGATCGCCGAGTTGGAGAGCCTGTCCTCGCTGCTGTCGGATTCCATCGAGGGCATGGGCATCGCTGTCCTGGCTTCCCACAAGGGTTACCAGAACATCGACGCCGAGGTCCGCGCGCGGATGGCGGCGATCAGTGTGGAGACCAAGAAGCATTACGGGGGCGAGTACGAGCCGGGGCGGGCCGAGCCGGAGACCGGTCCGGGCAGCGGTACGAGCCGGCAGGCCGAGCCGGGCCGGTCCTCGTCGGGCGGCGATGCCGGAGGGACGATCTGATGGGGGGCAGGGGGAACGGCGGCGGCACGCCGTTCGAGGGCATGAGTCACGAGGCCATGCTCGCCTGGCTGGACCACGCGAACAGCGGCACCGTGCAGGGAGCCGCCGACCGGCTCGCGGAAGCGGCCAAGGAGATCCGGAAGATCGCGGACGAGCTGAAGGTCCGTCCCCAGTGGGTGGAGTGGAAGGGCGCGGGCGCGGACGCCTTCCGTACCTGGAGCGCGGACCTGGCCAACGCCACGCTGCGGCTCGGTGACTTCAGCGAGGGGTCGGCCACGTGGCTGGGCCACGCCTCCGACGCGATCGCCTCGGCGCAGGCCGCCATCCCACGCGACAAGGCGGGTGCACAGGCGAACCTGGACGCGGCGCGGGCGGCCCGCAACGACCCGGACGCGGCGGGGGTGAGCCGTAAGTCCGCCGGTGAGCTGGCCGCGTTGGCGGCGGACAGGGAGAAGGTGCGGCAGGAGGCCGTCGCGCAGATGCGGAAGCTGGGGCAGGCGTACGAGCAGTCGGCCACGCAGATGAATGGCTTGGAGCGGCCTCGGTTTCCGCCGCCGCCGGCGGCGATGGCTCCAGGGGCAGGTGATTGGTCCGGCAGTGGCACAACCGAGCCGTCCGGCGGCGGTATGGCTGGGGGTATCTCCTCGCCTGGCCAAACTGCCCCGGGGCGCCCGGCGCAACAAGCTCAGGCCTTCGCTTCCGATGGCCGCGGCACGATGCCGCATTCGGATCTTGCCTCACCTCTGCACCCTGCGTCGGGGGACACTCAACCGCCCGTGAAGTTGGATGTCGCCTCGGTGTCCTCTTTGCCACAGGCGGCACCGTCACCGAGCTCTGTCGGGAATGTGCCGAGCCAGGACGCCTCCAGGGGAGGCGAGTTGTCGACAGTACGGATGCCGCCGCCGGTTTTCGGTGGAGGACTGAGTGTGCCTTCTGGCCCAGCGTCCCCGGGGCGGCCTGCGGCCGGAGAGACTGCTCTGGTGCGGTCTGGACAGCCTGCGTCTGGGCGCGGTCCCGTTCGCATGCCGGACAGCGGCCCCGGTATCACCGGCGGCCGCCCCGTGTCGGGACCCCTTGGACGGCCGAGTGGCAGCATCGCCCGGGGAACCGTCGTGGGTGCAGGGGATGCAGGAGGACACGGAGCCGCAGCGCCTGACACGGCAGCAAGTCCCACCGGGCAGATGGCGGGCCGTCCGCCAGCGGGTTCGGGCCCGATGGGAGCGACGTCGGGCAAGCCAGGTGCAGTTTCCGGCCGCCGTTTGCCGTCCGCGAGCAACGGGGTGAGCGGTGGGAGGGCGCAGCAGGCGGGGCGTGCGGGCGCACCCTCTTCCTCGTCCGCAGGTGCCGGTGCCGGTGCCGAGCGAGGAGGCGTCGTGGGTGGGAAGCCGGTTGGTGCGGCTCCGAGAGGTGCCCGTGGCGGCAGGGCGCCCCGGGACTCACAAAAGCCACGCTCAGAGCAGGGGCTGAATGGAAGACCCGGCTACCTCACTGAGGACGAGGAGATGTGGCGACAGGGCACCCGGCGCGCTGTGCCGCCGGTCATCGACTGATGCGTTCAGGAAAGGCGCGAGGGAGTCCCATGCCAAGGAGCACTGTTCGATGCAGGCGCGGGCCCGCTGCGGTGTCGGCGTTGTGCAGCCTGTTGCTGGTGGGTGCCGTGGCCGTACCGGCCCGAGCGGAGTCAACCCGTGAGAAGCAGTGGTTTCTCGATGCAATGAAGGCCGACGAGATGTGGCGGACCAGCACAGGCAAAGGCATCACCGTCGCCGTGATCGACACAGGCGTCGACTCGCACCATCCTGATCTCTCAGGAAAGGTCCTACCGGGCAAGGACTTCGCAGAGATGCAGCCGGGCGGCGCACACGACGACTACGAGGGGCACGGCACCGGCATGGCCGGGCTCATCGTTGGAGCGGGTGATGCCGGTGGAAGCGGCGCTTTCGGCCTTGCCCCAGGAGCAAGGATTCTCCCGGTCCGCATGCCCAACGCGACTGCAGCCGCCAACCAGGCTGAAGGGGATAAGAAGTTCAACACAATTGCTCCCCAGGCGATTCGCTACGCAGCCGACCAGAACGCGAAAATCATCAACATTTCCATGGGAGCAGGAAGGACCGAAGGATCACCGGAGCTGACGGCGGCAGTGAAATACGCCCTGGAAAAAGGCTCGTTGGTCTTCGCGGCGGTGGGAAACCACGGCATGGTGAACAACGAGGTCGAGTATCCGGCCGCCACACCGGGTGTGGTCGGCGTGGCGGCGGTGGGCCGGGATCTGCACAGGACGGCCGAGTCTGAATACGGCCCCCAGGTTGATCTGGCCGCGCCCGGCGACGACATGGTGCACGCCTGCAAGAGCGAGACAAACCTGTGTAGAACGCATGGCACCAGCGACGCCACCGCCCTGGCCTCCGCCTCCGCCGCTCTGATCTGGTCGAAGCACCCCGACTGGACCAACAATCAGGTACTGCGCGTCATGCTCAACACGATTGGCGGCCCCACAGACGGATCCAAGCGGAACGATTCGATCGGGTACGGGATCGTGCGACCCCGCGTCGCCCTGGAAAACCCCGGTGACCCCGGCCCCGCCGACGTATATCCCCTGCCCGACCTCACCGCGTCCGCCACACGCCCCGCGCCGGACTCCAGCGGCAAGCCCGCTGGGCACACCGCGCCTCCCGCGGTAGAGGCCAGCGAAAGCAAAGCTGCTTCAACTTACGCAGTGCCCCTCGGGGTTGCAGCCCTGGCGGTCACAGGCGCGCTCTTCGGTCTCTGGGCGCTTCGCGCGCGTCGCCGTCGGGCGGCGGCCGCCTGAGCTCACGCGTGAGTGACTGACGACTGCCCGGCATTGGCCCGAGGCTGGCGCGGGGCGGCCGCGGACCGGGCCGTACTCTTCGCTCGATGACCGGCGCGCTGCTCTGGCCTGGGCCGCATCCCAGCCCACGTAGTGGGAGGCGGCCTCGATCGCGGGCCAGGGCTCGTGGAGGTGGAGTCAACCATGTGGACCGAAGCTGTGGCCGCCCTGCCAGGCACCACCGTTTTCCAGCCCCCGCGCGCGAATCGTCATTGATTCGGTGTGCGACGGCCCTCGCTCATGCGTTGCCCGCAGACCTCGCCGCCCTGCTCTGTGAGAGCAATGGCAGCGAGGACGAAGCCGAGTACTCCGGAGACGGCTGACCGGGCAGATCGAGTCGTAGCTCTGCATCGAGCCCCCGGGCCATGGCGGAATGCTCTTGGCGCGGCCGCCGTCATCATGGTGCCCTGTCCCGTCCCGTCCGCCGAACCGCGCCAACGCATCCGCTGCCCCACCGGCTCCCAGCCGGAGCGAAGCGGTAGGGCAATGCCACCCGTGGAATCCGGGACGGGGCGCACGGGGCCGCGCCGAACCGGCAGTTCGGGCCGGTGAACGTCAGGCCGATGCCTCCGCTCGTACGCGACTCTCGGTCTCCCGGCGTGCGACCCGGCGGCGCCTTGTCGGCATGCCCGTCGTCGGGTTGGCGACGCCCCAGGCCGCGCCCTTGCAGATCAGCTCCTTGTAGATGGCTGCCACGCGGCCCGTCAAGGCGCGGTCGAGTGCTCGGTCGTCGGCGGTGACGAACTGGATCAGGCCCTCCTTGCGGCCGAGCGAGACACACTGCTGGAAGTAGCGGATGGAGACGTCGGGGACCTTGGTGCCGGTCAGGCGCGCCGCGATGGCGTCGGCGGCCTGCCACGCCGTGGGGACGCCCGAGGCGCACGACATCCGCAGCGGCTTGTCCTCGGGGCCCATCGCCATCGCCGCGTCGCCCACGGCGTACACATCCGGGTGGGAGACCGAGCGCATCGTCGCGTCGACCACGATCTGGCCGCCGTCGGTGAGCTCCAGCGTGGTGGCCCCGGCGATCGGGTGGACCGCGAACCCGGTCGTCCAGACGGTCACCTCGGCGGGGATCGTCCGACCGTCGGCGGTCATGACGCGGTCCGCCTTCACGGCGTCGACCGCCGCGTGTTCGTGGACCGTGATGCCGAGCCTGGCCACCACCGTGCGAACGTGGGCGCGGCCCTTCGCCGAGAGCCAGTCGCCCAGTACGCCGCGGGCGGCCAGAGAGACGTCGAGATCCGGGCGGGCCTCGGCGATCTCCGTCGCCGCCTCCAGGCCGGTCAGGCCACCGCCGACCACCAGCACCGGCCGGCCGGACTCCAGGGCGGCGAGGCGCTCGCGCAGGCGCAGGGCGCCCGGGCGGCCGGAGATTTCGTGGGCGTGCTCGGCGGCGCCGGGGACGCCTCCGTCGTTCCAGCCGCTGCCGAGGGCGTAGACCAGGGTGTCGTAGGCCAGCTCTTCGCGGCCGAGGGTGTCCGCCGCTTCGATCGCTACCCTCTTGCGGTCCACGTCCACGCCGGTGACCTTCGCGAGCTTCAGCTTCACACCCGTGCCCGCGAACATCTCGCTGAACGGCCGGGGCTTGAGATCCTGACCGGTCGCGAGCTGGTGCAGCCGGACGCGCTCCACGAAGTCGGGTTCGGGGTTGACGAGGGTGATGGCGACGTCCTCGCGGTGCAGCCGCTTGGCGAGACGGCCGGCGGCGATGGCACCGGTGTAGCCGGCTCCGAGGACGACGATGCGGTGCTGCATGTCCGTACTCCTGTCTGGACGGGTTCCGCCGCTGTCCGGCGTGGTTTCGCCCCTTGAACCGGACAGCCCCTCGTTTCCTGACAGGATCAGACTGTGACCCGCGTCACTCGTGCTCAGAGGGTGTGGAGCGGGGCCTCCTCCCCGTGGTCCCCGGCGGCCCATCGCTCGTTCGCCCGGGTGAGCTTGTCGGGGTTGACCTGGCTGCGCACCGCCGCGATGCCCTCCCCGGTGACCTCCAGGCAGATGACCCCGACCACCCTGCCGTCGACGGTCGCGACGATGGCGGGCTCGCCGTTGGCCGTCGTGGCGTAGATGTCGGGCGCGCCGCCGATGTGGGCCCGCTTGGCGTCGCCGGGCTTGAACATGCCCCGCAGGAACGTCGCGACCGCGAGCGCCCCCTCGAACGCCTTCGCGCGGGCCGGGACCTTGCCGCCACCGTCGCCGACCGCGACGGCCTCCTGGATGAGCAGGCGCACGAGGGGCTCGGTGCGCCCGCTGGTCGCCGCCGTCAGGAATTCCTCGACGATGCGCCGGGCGGCACCCTCGTCGATGTCGGTGCGGGCCTTGCCGTCCGCCACGTGCTTCTTGGCCCGGTGGTAGATCTGCTGGCTGGCCGCCTCGGTGATGTCCAGGATCGCGGCGATCTCGCGGTGCGGGTAGTCGAACGCCTCCCGCAGCACGTAGACCCCCCGCTCGTTGGGCGACAGTCGCTCCAGCAGGACGAGGACGGCGTACGACACTGACTCGCGCTGCTCGACGGTGTCGGCCGGGCCCAGCATCGGGTCCCCTGCGAGCAGCGGCTCGGGGAGCCAGCGTCCCACGTACGTCTCGCGTCGGACGCGCGCCGAACTCAGCTGGTTGAGGCAGTAGTTGGTGAGGACCTTGGTGAGCCAGGCCTCGGGTACCTCGATCCGCTCGACGTCGGCCGCCTGCCAGCGCAGGAACGTCTCCTGCACGGCGTCCTCCGCCTCGCTCGCCGAGCCGAGCAGCCGGTAGGCGATGGCCTCCAGCCGGGGCCTGGCGGCCTCGAACCGGTCCACGTCACTCATGATCAGCGCCATGCCCGCGATCCTAGGCGCCGCCCGGGTGGTGCGGTAGGAGAGGTGTCGCGTGCCGGAGAGCGGTGCGGTGCCCGGACCGGTGCCGCAGATGGGCGAGTTCGTCGATCGGCCGCCTGGTCGGGCGCCACGCGTGGGCTGCCCGACCAGGCGCTGCCTCGGCTACAGATACGGGCGGGTGATCAGCTCGATCGCGTGACCGGCGGGGTCCTTGAAGTACACCCCTCGACCGCCGTGCTCGGTGTTGATCTCGCCCGAGCGCCGCATCTGCGGATCGGCCCAGTGCTCGATGCCGCGCTCGCACAGCCGCTGGTACGCCCGGTCGAACAGCTCGTCGTCAAGAAGGAACGCGTAGTGCTGCATCTGGATCTCCACCGGCGGCTCGGCGAACTGAAGGAGCACGCCGTCGGCGAACTGGATGTTGGTGAAGGGGCCCCAGGAGGGAGCCTGCGAAAGCTCCATGAGCTCTCGGTAGAACTGAGCCGATTCGCCGCGGTTCTTGGCGGCGATGATGGTGTGGTTGAAGGTGGCTGGCATGGGGTCGACCTCGCTGTCGTTCGGCACGAAATATGGGACTCGTAGGGCAGAAGCCCTGGGAGGTCCGCGTGCCGAACCGATGGGGTGCCACGTATGCACCCGCTGTGCGATCAGCCTTCCACCGGGTGGCCAATCCGTGTGTGGCGCAAGGCCGGTCCGGTGTTCACGTCGTGGACTCTACTGGATCCCCTTGACCACGACCACAGGGTGATGGCAGGCGCTTGTCGGCCCGTCACGCGGCTCGTGGTTGTTGCCTGTGGTCCATGGACGGACGGAGGCGTCGGGGGCGCAGTATGTATCGGGCCCGCTGGCATACCCCGTGGCCCGGCCCTCCGACACGGCTGAGCAAGCAGATCGGGCTGCGGTAGGCGCCTCATGACTCCGCCGCACCATGAAACGACCTCGGTGTGGTGGGCGAGACTCGCGCTGACCGTGTCGCCGCTCATTCCAGTTGCCGAAGTTCACCGCCGCAACTGATGATGGGCGCCGAGCGGACAAAGGAGTACGGACCGGATGGGACTCATGCTCTGCCCCGCGGATGACGAGGTGACCGGCCCGGACGTCTCGTGGTCGTACTTCGGGTTCAACCTGTTCAGGGAGTGGCTGGCCCAAGCCGAGGGATTCACTCTCCGCGAGATGGTCCGTTTCGGAGGAACGCGTCCATGGAGCGACGTCACGACCACGCTGGCACCACTACTTGACCATCCCGACGACGACGGCGAGCTCACACCGGCTCAGTGCGCGGCCGTGCTGCCCAGGCTGAAGGCGATCATCGAGGAGCGGTCGCCCGCCGCCCCCGATTCCGTTCTCCAGCGACGCATCGATGACACCCGACAGTTGATTGACGTAATGAAGTACTGCCTGGTCAAGGACGTCCCGCTCTGCTTCTGCTGACCGCGATCCCAGAGCTGCCCCTGCCGGCATGGCCGACAAGCACGGACACCCTCAGCGTCGCCCGCGGCAGGCCGGAGGCCACGGGGCGCGGAGGGGAATCGGTGTGCGGATGTCAGTCACGCGTGATAGTCACTACCTTCACGGGGGAGTGAGCATGAACCTCCCCGTTTGAACACAACAAGGGGTGGGGACATGGCGGTGCTCCGTGGATGGGGGCTCACGCTGGGGAGACGGGCCGGTCGGTTCGTACCGCGGGTACAGAAGGATTCGGGGGATCCGGACGTCGCGCTGGTGCGCAAGGCCGCGGCGTCCGGGGACTGGGACACGCTGCGGGGCCTGCTCGAAGCGCGGCCCGAGAGCGAGGACCGGACCGAGCTGGTCCAGGCCGCCGGAGACGCCGACGGGGTGGAGAACTGGATCGACGGGGTCATCGAAGCCGAACCGGAGGCCGCGCTGCCCCGGCTCGTGGCGGGGTTCCGCCACATCAGCTGGGGGTGGGAGGCCAGGACGGCGTTGCAGGCCTCGCACGTCTCCCGTGAGCAGTTCAAGGTGTTCCACGCCCGGCTGCGCACAGCCGAGCAGCATTTGTACGAGGTGGCCGAGCGCGAGCCGTCGTGGACCTCGCCCTGGCTCGGACTGCAGAAGACCGGACGGGGTCTTGAGGTGGGCCAGGCCACCGCGCGGCGCCGGTTCGAGGCCGCCGTACGGCGTGACCGGTTCCATCTGGGCGCCCATCAGCAGCACTTGCAGCAGGTCTGCGAGAAGTGGAGCGGCTCGCACGATGCGATGCACGCCTTCGCGCGTGAGTCCGCTCTCGGCGCGCCCGGGGGCACCCTGCTGGGCCAACTCGTCGCGACGGCGCACATCGAGCAGTGGCTCTCCCTCGACCGGGGGGCGGGCGCCGCGTACATGCGTCAGCCCGCGGTGGTGTCCTCGTTGCGGGAGGCCGCCGACCACTCGTTCAGGCACCCGGACTTCGTCCGGTCCGGAGAATGGCTCCAGGTCCTCAACACCTTCGCCATGGCGCTCTCGCTGGCCGGCGATCACGGCGGTGCGAGAGAGTGCTTCGACGCCACCGAGGGACGGGTCACCAAGTCCCCCTGGCAGTACCTCAACGGTCTCGCTCCCGCTGCGGCATACCGGAAGTGGCGCTCGGCGGTCCAGCGCTGAACCAAGGGCGCCGAGGCGACACTGTGTGGTGCGGACCGGGGCGTGACTCGTCCTTGCCGCGCCCCGGTCCGAGTCCGCGTTCCGTGGTCGTTCCGCCGCTCCGTGCTGTCAACTGCGTTGCTGCGACAGGCGGTTGAGAGCGGACGACCGGCTTTGCTCTGGGCTTCGGGCGATGGGTCCGGACGGCGGGGGCCGACGCGCGTCTCGTCCGGCCCGGCTCCGGACCGTGGTCGCCCGCTGCCTCGTCCCGCCCGCCCTGGACCCGGTCCGGCGCACTCCGTGCGCTCCCACCTTCTCCTCTCCTTCCCCCGCGTCCGCGCCACGCCATCACGACGGTGTGCAGGACGCGCTCACCGAAAGACTTCGCCAAGGTGCCTCACTCCGAGACCGCTCACACCTTCCAGGTCGACCTGCGCGGCCTGGTCGACCTGCTCTCCCACCACCTCTACTCAAGCCCCCGCGTCTACCTGCGCGAGCTGCTGCAGAACGCCGTGGACGCCATCACCGCCCGCCAGGCTGTCGAGCCGGGCGCACCCGGCGCCATCACGGTGCACACCGGGGACACCCTCACCGTCACCGACACCGGCATCGGGCTGACCGAGGCCGACGTCCACCGGTTCCTCGCCACCATCGGGCGCAGCTCCAAGCGGATCGGCGAAGGAGCCCTGGACGGTGCCGGACTCGACGCCGCCCGGGGCGAGTTCATCGGCCAGTTCGGCATCGGACTGCTCGCCTGCTTCGTCGTCGCGGACGAGATCACGGTGCTCAGCCGGACCGCCGCCGACCCCTCGGCGCCCGCCGTCGAATGGCGCGGCCACTCCGACGGCCGCTACACGATCCGTACGCTGCCCGCCTCGGCCGTGCCCGAGCCCGGAACCACCGTCCGGCTCGTGCCGCGCGCCGACACCGCACAGTGGACGAGCCCCGAGCAGGTCGTCGCTCTCGCCCGGCACTACGGCGGCCTGCTCCGGCACGAGGTCACCGTCGTCGGACGGCGCGGCGAGACGAACAAGGTCAACGAGACACCCCCGTGGGAGCAGCCGCACCGGTCGCCGCTGGCCCGCCGCGAGGCGATGACCGCGTACTGCCGCACCCTGTTCGACTTCACCCCGCTCGACACCATCGAACTCGACCTTCCGGCGGCCGGACTGCGCGGCGTCGCGTATGTGCTGCCCACGGCCGTGAGCCCGGCGCAGCGTGCGGGGCACCGGGTGCACCTCAAGGGCATGCTGCTCACGGACCAGGCGCCCGAACTGCTCCCGGACTGGGCCTTCTTCGTACGCTGCGTGGTCGACACCACCAGCCTGCGGCCGACCGCCTCCCGCGAGGCGCTGTACGAGGACGGCACCCTGTCCGCCGTGCGGGACGCCCTGGGAGAGCGCATCCGTGACTGGGTCACCGGGCTCGCCGCCAGCGACCCCTCCCTGCTGCACCGCTTCATCGACACCCACCACCTCGCGGTCAAGGCCCTCGCGCGCTACGACGACGAGCTGCTGCGCATCGTGCTGCCGTGGCTGCCGTTCGAGACCACCGACGGCAACGTGACGCTGGAGGAGTTCGCGCGGACGCATCCGACCCTGCTGGTCGCCGGGAGCGTCGAGGAGTTCCGCCAGGTCGCGCCCATCGCGGCGGCCGCGGGCCTGGGCGTCGTCAACGGCGGCTACACCTACGACCGCGACCTCGTGCACCGGCTGCCCGAGATCCGTCCGGGTACGGCCGTCACCGACCTCGACCCGGCCACCGTCACCGCGCACCTCGATGCCGTGGACCCGGCCGCCGAACTGCGCGCGGCCGCCTTCCTCTCCGTCGCCCGGGACACGATCGGCGCGCACGACTGCGACGTCGTCCTGCGGGACTTCCAGCCCGTCACCGCCCCCGCTCTGCTGCTCGACAACCGGGAGGCGCGCCACGAGCGGACCCGGTCGGGCCTGGCGGCCGAGAGCGACGGTCTGTGGGCCGACATCCTCGGTTCGCTGCGCCAGGAGTCCCCGCGCGCCCAGCTCGTCCTGAACCACCTCAACCCGCTGGTCCGCCAGGCCCTCACGATCACCGAGCGCGGCCTCGCCGTCACCGCCTCGGAAGCGCTCTACGGCCAGGCCCTGCTGCTCAGCCGGCGCCCGCTGCGAGCCAGTGAGAGCGCTCTCCTCAACCGGGCCTTCATCGGCCTGCTCACCCATGCCATGCACCAGACCGGCACGGCGGCACCCGGCTCCGAGCCCAGGAAGGAACTGTAAATGCTGGACACCCCCGAGGCCGTGGTCGAGGCGCTGCGCGCGAACAACGAGCGTGCGCACGGCAGGCAGCGCACCGTCACCGCGGAGGAACTCGTCGAGGCGGCCCAGCCGTTCGAGGAGCCCGACGTCCTCGTCACGGCTCTGCTCGAGCTGATGGCGGCGTACGAGTTCACCGGCGAACACCGCAAGTCGCCCGTCGTCTTCGCCCGGCTGCTCAAGCTGTGGGACACGACTCCCGCGTCGTTCAGCCAGTGGGAGGCCCACCAGATCTTCTGGCGCTTCAAATGGGTGACGACGTCCCTGCTCCAGGTGCCCGAGGTGCCGCTGGCCACCATCCACGGCTGGATCGACCAGATGCGCACCCGCTACGAGGCGGCCGACCACGGGCTGCAACCGGTGGCGGCGATGCGCTACCACGTCGCGTCCCACACCGGCACCGGCGTGGCCGACGCCTACGACCTGTGGGCCACCCGTCCCCGTACCGAGCTGAGTGACTGCGAGGCGTGCGAGACCCGGCACTTCGCCTGGCACCAGGTGCGGGCGGGCGACGACACGGGGGCGCTCGACACCTGGCGTCCGGTCCTGGTCGACGGCATGGGCTGCACCGAGGAGCCGCAGATGAGCCAGGCGCGCGCCCTGCTCCCGCTGCTGCGCACGGGCCGCCTCGACGAGGCCCGCTCCCACCACCTCACCGGCTACCGGCGGGTCCGGGGCAATACGGGTATGCAGGACGAGGTGGGCCTGCACGTGGAGTTCTGCGCGCTCTCCCGCAATGAGGGACGCGGCCTGGAGATACTCGCGGAGAACCGCCCGCTGTTCGAGGCAACCGGCGCCCCACTGGCCCACCTGGACTTCCTCACCGGTACCGAGGTGCTGCTCGCCCGTCTCGTGGCCGACGGCCACGACGGCACCCCCGTCGCAGGACCGCCGGGAAGGAACTGGACGACGGGCGAACTCCTCACCCACGTACGCGCCGAGGCGGACCGGCTCACCAAGGCGTTCGACGAGCGCAACGGCACCACCGCCATCGGGGAGCGCCGCCAACTGCGGCTCGCACAGAGCCCGTTGCTCGAAGAGCCGCTTCCGCTCGGACTGCGCGCGTCGCTGCCCCGCCCCTCCATCGCCGCGGGCGTCGCGAACGTCGCCGCGCCCGCCGCCGTCCCGGAGGCGCCCGAGGACTTCGTCTCGCTCGTACGCGAGGCGCGGCGCGTGGCTGCCACGGGACACCCGGGAGCCACCCGGCTGTGGACCCGCGTCGCAGAACGCCTCGCCGAGGACGGCGCCCCGCACGACGACCGGCTCGGCCCGCAGGACCTGCTGCACGCGGAGCTCGCCGAGCACCGCGCCTACGCACTCTCGCGCGAGGACCGGGAGGCGGAGAGCGTCACCGAACTGAAGCGGGCGGCCGAGCTGTTCGAGGGGATCGGGATGCCCTGGCACGCGCTCTGCGCGCGCGCCCAGGGCCTCGCCTGGACCTCCGTCTGCGACAGCCCGGCCGAAGGCGAGGCCGCGGGGGAGGGCACGGGCGCGGACGGGACGACCGCGCGGCTGGACGAGGACGCCCTCTGGGCGGGCCTCGCCGAAGTCCTGCGCGAGGCGGAACGCCTCAAGGCCGAGGCCCCGCTCGACGGCGGTGCGCTCGGCGCGGGAGAGGCCGCGTCGGAACAGGACGCGGCGGCGGCGCGCGTGCTGGAGTACCTCACGGTCTTGTTCTCCTGCGCCTTCGCGGCCTACGGCGTGGTCGCCCGGCAGCTGCCGGAGCCCTCCGAGGCGGCCTTGGCCCGGTTCGAGGAGTTCACCGCCCTGTTGCGCACCGAGGCCGAGCGCCTGTCGGTTCCTCACCACATCGCGAACGCACGGCAGTTCACGGCCGACATCGCCGGTCGCCGCGGCGATGTCGAGCGTGCCGTGGCCGGGCTGCGCGCGGCCCTGAAGGACGTCGAAGCCTCCGACCGGCCCTGGCGCGGTTCGCGTCCGCGGGCCCTGCTCGCCCAGCTGCTGATGGCCTCCAACGAGCAGGCCGAGGCGGTGGACCTGCTGCACCAGGCGATCGCCGACGCCGTCCGCTACGACGATCGCGACTTCGCCCTCGCTCCCACCTACGCGCTGCTCGGCCACGCCGCCTCGCACCTCGGTGACACGAGCGGTGCCGTACGCCATCTCTCGGAGGCAGCGGCCCGGTTCGACCAGGACGGATCTCACGACGAGGCCGCCAACGCCCGCCTCCAGCTCGCCGACGTCCTGGCGGGCGCGGGGCAGCAGGCCGACGCCGTCGCCGTACTGGAGTCCGTCCTCAACGGCGACGAGGCCTCCACGCTCGACGAACGGCTGGCCGCCCAGACCCGGTTGACGCTGGCGCGCGGGCTGCGGGAGCTGGAGGAGTTCCTGCCCGCGGCCGAGGAGTTCGTGCGGCTCGCGGACGCCATCGCGGCGTGGGAGGACGAGCCCGGGCTTCAGACCATGGTGGCCGCGGAGACGGCCGTCACGCTGGCGATGGCCGACCGCTGGGACGCCGCGGGCACGGCGTACGAGCGTGCCGTCGCCTCGAACGCCGAGGCCCCCAGACCGTCCCTCGTCACGCGGATGATGTGCGAGTTCGCGCGCCTGGTGATGCTGGCCCGCGGGGCCGACGGCCTGGAGACGGCACTGGACCACCTCACCCGGGCCGACGCGGTCCGCGCCGCCGTGCCGGACGGCACCGAAGGCTTCGTCCCCTGGTACGAGACGGGCGCCGTGCACTACCGCCGTGCCCGTGTCCTGGCACAGGCCGAGGCCTTCCCGAAGGCCCTGGCCGAGGCGGAGGCCGCCATCGCCGCCTATGACCAGGGCGGGGAGCACGGCGAGGTGGAACGCGCCGAAGCCACCCGGATCGCCGCCCTGGTCGAAGGCAATGGACTCGGCCGGTTCAAGGAGGCCATCGCCCGTCTCGCGGCGGCAGCGGAGCGAGCCCGCACGGCGGGCCTCGCGGAGGCCGCCCAGATTCTCGACGCGCTGCGACAGGACTACGAGAAGCGGTAGCGGGCCGCGCACTCCGACCCGGCCTCTGCACGCGGGAGCGTGCGGGGGCCGGGCCGCTCCGTGGAGTGCTGGGAGCGTACGAAGGGCCCGGCGCGTACCGGGGGACGGTAAAGCCTTGCCGCGCCCGGGAGTTCAGGCCTGCAACCGGTCCACGAGGGCGAGAAACAGATGGAGATTGAGGATCTTCGAGGTGCTGAGCAGGAGCACGCCGCGGCCGTGGGCGTCGTCGAAGTGCACCCTGCCGTCCGAGGTGCGGACCTTGTCGATCGCCGACCAGCTCACGGTCTCACGCCCGTCCGTCACGCCGTCACGGTCGAGGGCGACCCGTCCGAACGTCAGCGTTTCGTTCCTGCGGAGCCGTGCGGTCATCAACGGCCACTGAGCGTTCGCCACGCCCTTCTGGATCTCCGGACCCCAGGCGCGCTCGTACACGACCGCCGGGCCACGGGTGTGGGACGTGCCGCCGTACTCGACCAGTTGCTGGGGCAGCATCCCCGGCAGGCCGCGCCCGACCGTCAGCGCGGCACCGTCCGGGCCGATCAGCGTGTACGAGGCGTCCCTCAACTTGCCGTCGACCGTGGCCAGATACTGAAGGACCGACGTCGACTCCCAGTGGTACACCCACTCCGAACCCCCAGGAGCGGTGACGACCACCCCGTTCTCGTACAGATGCAGCCGTGACTCGCCCCACTGCTTGCGGAAGCGGCCCTCGATGTTCGCCGCCCCGGTCCGCCAGCGGCCGAGCTGCTTGTACTCGGCCAGCGCACTCACCCGGTCGTCGGGTGAGGGTATCCATTCGTCCATGACTTCCCCCGCGTGGGACATCTGGTTCCGTGGGGCGGATGGGTCATCGGCCCCGTACCGATCATGCCAACGCTCGGCACGTCGGGGAACCTCGGCCGCGAGCGGAAGACGCGTCTGTGCACAGCGGCCACAGCTGACTTGACGCATCATCAGGCCTGCTCATGCGGGGATTCCGAACCTCACAGACGTGCCCCCAGCCGACCGCCGCGGACAGGACGCGGGTGCGCTCACGACGGCCGGGCCCATCAGGGAGTGACGGCGGGCCCCGCGGTGTGCTCGGGGCCCGCCTGACTGCTCTGGGCTAGGGCAGGGACCACCAGTTGACCCAGAGTCCGGAGTCGTCGGTGATCACGAACGCGTAGGGCCGCTGCGTCGCGCTCGGGTTGTCCTGGACGGTGATGGCCTCACCAGGGCGTTCGACGACGCGGCCACCAGGAGTGCCCTGGGCCGCCCAGTTCCACTTGGCGCCGTCCCACCAGTTCACGTGCAGCTTCGAGTCATCGCCGATCACGAAGGCGTACGGCCGCTGCGCCGCGTTCGGACTGTCCTGAACCGTGACCGCGCCGACCTTCTCGATGACGCCGCGCCCGCTCGGCGCCCCCTGCGCGCTCCAGTGCCACGCCTTGCCGTCCCACCAGTTGACGTGCAGCTTCGAGTCGAGGCCGCGTACGAAGACGTACGGGCGCTGCGCGGCCTGCGGGTCGTCCTTCATGGTGACCGCGCCGATGGTGGCCCTGACGCCGACCGTGCTGGTGGGCCTCTGCTGATCGTTCCACTGCCATGAACCCATCGAGCTTCCCTCCCCGCCCCAGGCCGGCACCGCGCCGACGGGGCATGCCGAGTCGTGCTCCGGGAGCCCGGCGCCGGGGAGAAACAAGCGCCGGGCAACAACAGGGACGGGCCCGGCCGGGGTCCCGCGAAGGTTGTGTGAGCGCACACTCTGGCAGCGTGGCGCCGGTCTGTCACCGGCACAACGCGGAAGGCGATGCTCCGTGGGGTCGATCCGGACACCGTCGTTCTGCCTCCCCAAGTCCCGTCAGGACGGAACCCCTGCCCTCGCGGGTGACTCGGGCCCTCAACTCGGCTGTGCCGACGGTCCGTTCCACGCCGACACCTGAGTCGGTGTCGGCCCTCTCTCGGGCACGCCAAGTCCCTACCGTCCCCATGTGGGCAACCGGAGCCCACCCGTGTCGCTCTTCCGCTTGAATGGGACATATGGCAAGCGAGTTGGGTTTCGCCGAGGACGATCTGCTGGCGCGGGCCGGGCAGCGGTCCTTCGAGCGGGGGCGTGGATATCTTGACGCGGTGTCCGGCCTGGAGGTCGGCGATGGCTGGATCACGGCGACCGTGCACGGCACCGAGGCCTACGAGGTGGAGCTCACCGAGGACCGGGGAGGCGGAATCCTCGGCGAGTGCGACTGCCCCTACGGGCAGGAGGGCCACTTCTGCAAGCACTGCGTGGCCGTGGGGCTGACGGTCCTGCGGCAGGCGAGCGCGATCCCGCGCCAACGGGCCGCCGCCGCGCAACGGACCGCCGGTCTCGACGCCTGGCTCAAGGCGCTGTCCCACGACGAGCTCCTGGCCCTGCTGCGTGAGCAGATCGCCCACGACCGGGGGCTACGCCGCCGCCTTGAGCTGCGCGCCGCGAGCGCCCGCTCGGACATGGCCGTGGTGCGCGAGCGCGTCATGGCCCTGCTCGATGCGCGCCCCTTCGCCCGCTACGGATACGTCGAGTACGAGGACGCGGGCGCGTACGCGGAACAGGCCGCCGCGGCGGTGGACGCGCTGCGTGCGCTCGCCACGGGCGACCGGGCACACGAGGCGATGCTCCTGGCACGGGAGGCGATCCGCACGCTCAGCCAGACCTACGGGGAGATCGACGACTCCGACGGAGTGGTCGGCGACGTCGGGCGGGACCTCGCCGACGTCCACCTCCAGGCCTGCGGTACGGCGAGGCCGGACCCGGTCGAGACGGCCGAATGGCTGGTCCAGCACCTGCTCAGCGAGCTCAACGACGTCACGGACATCGACCCGGTCGACTACCGCAAAATCCTCGGCCCGACCGGCCTGGCCCGGGCACGGGAGCTGGCGACCGCGGCCCGGCGCCGCGCCCCCAACGGGTGGATGGAGAAGTACCTGATGGAGCGGCTGGTCAAGGCGGAGGGAAACGTGGACGCACTGATCGCCGTGTACGCCGCCGACCTTTCCCCCACCGGCACCACCCACCTCAGGATCGCGATGGAGCTGGACGCGGCGGGTCGCGAGGCCGAGGCCCTCGACTGGGCCGAGCGCGGACTGCGGGAGGCCAGGGAGTCCGAGGGCGCCGACGATCGGCTCGTCGACTACGTCTGCGCCCGCTACGCGCAGACGGGCCGTACGGGCGACGTGGTCGCGGTCCGCCGAGAGCGCTTTCAGGCACGCCGCTCGCTCGCCGCGTACCAGGTGCTGCGCACCGCGGCCGAGGCAGCGGGCTGCTGGAAGACGGAACGCGAGGCCGCGCTGGAGGTTCTGCGCGCCGATGCGGCCGAGCGTGGGTCCTACCGCGGCCCCGTGCTGGTCGACGCCCTGCTCGACGACGGTATCCTGGACGCAGCCTGGCAGGCGGCCGAGGGCCGCGGCGACGACCGGCAGTGGCTCACCCTCGCGGACCGCTCGAAGGACACACGGCCCGCCGATGCGCTCGCGGTCTACCTGCGGCTGATCGAACCGCTGAAGCAGCGGACGGGGGACCGCACCTATCAGCAGCTGGCCCGGCTGTTGCTCGCGGCCCGGGAATGCCACCAACACCTGGGAACCCACGAGGAGTTCACCACCTACCTCACCACGCTGCGCGCCGACCAGAAACGCAAGCGCAACCTGATGAAGACGCTGGACGAGCACGGTCTGTGAGCGCTGCGGCGAGCCCCGTCACGCCAGGTCTGCCAGGAGCGTGTCCAGCACCGCCTCCTCCTCGACGCGGTGGCCGATGTCGGTGAGGGCGCGGGCGAGGGCGGGCTCCCAGGGGGATTCGGCGGGGGTGCCGGACAGGGGAACGGGTGTTGCGGCGGTGGCGGCCGCCGTTCGGTAGTCGGCGGCCGTGTAGCGCCATGGCTGCCAGGGCACGTGGCGCAGCAGGGTGGCGGCGATGCGCAGCCCGCCCCAGTCGAAGTCGCCGTGGTACAGCAGGGTCGCGCCGCGGGTATGGAGGTGGCGCAGCAGGGTGAGGGCGGCGGCCGAGGGCTGTCCCTGGAGGCAGATGAGGGGCGCACAGTCGGGGCCGTACGTGTCGGCTGCCGCTGCCAGGACGGTCGGGTTCTCGCAGGCATGGATCGTTGAAACCTTCATCGCGGGCGACTGGCGTGTGAGTTGACGAAGGGTCAGCACGGCCGGCTCGCCCGATTCGGCCAGTGCGTCGAGGGCCGGGGTGCCGCGCAGGTTGAGGGTGAGGACGGTGGAGGAGAGGGCGTCGCGCAGCAGTCCTGCCGATGCCCACGCCTCGCGTCGCCATTCGGCGCCGCTGCCGTCGGGGAAGGCGGTGAGGGCCCGGATGCCGGAGAGGGTGACGGTGGCCAGGGGCGTGGCGTCGTCGAGGGCATGAGCGCTGCCGAGGACGCGGGCGGCGAAGGCGGGCAGTGAGACGGGCGGGCCGACGGGGAGCTCGTGCAGCACTGTCGCCAGGTCGGTGAGCAGGGCGCGAGCGGCGTCGGGGCTGCGCGCGAGACGCCGTACGAGGCCGTCGTCGCGTATCCGGCCCGCCCAGTCGGCGAGTTCGGGCCGGCTGAGGGCGAGGGTGTCGAGGGGCTCGTGCGCCTGGCGCCAGGCCCGGGCCTCGTCGTCGCGGGCTCGGCTGAGCGGGATGACGGGGCCCGCGAGCGCGGTGTGGGCGGCCGCGAGGCCGTCGGGGCTGATGCCGGAGCGGCGCAGGACGAAGTCCACGGCCTCCAGGCGCACCGTCAGCGACCGGCCCCCGCGAGGGGCCCGGCCCAGGAGGCGTTCGGCTGCCGCCCGCTGGGCACCGGTCGGCGCGGCCAGCGAGACCGGGCCGGACAGCGGCTGTCCGCGCTCCAGGCGGCGGCGCACGCGCTCCACGAGCCATGCGAGGTCGGGGGTGCCGAGCAGTCGGCGCAGACGTACGGTGTCGACCTGCGCGGCGGGGGCGGGCCGGTCGTCGGGTACGGCGAGGTCCACGACGGCGGGTTCGGGCACGCTGGGGCGGTCGACCCGCGTGCTGTCGTCGCTGGCGTACCGCTCACGCAGGGCGGGCGTGCCGGTGTGGTCGGCCCCTTCGCGTCCGTCGTCGAGATACCGCTCGCCCTGGGCGGGGCCCCGGGTGTCGTCGGCCCGCTCCGAGGTCATGTCCACAGCGACTCCTGGGGGCCCGCGTCGGCGGTGTCCGCCGGTGCCCGATGCCCGGGATCCTCGCCCTGTACGCGTGCGGCGCCGTCCCACTCCCAGCGGGTGACCAGGACCGCGGCCACCTCGTCGATGCGGGAGAGCTGGGCGATGGCGATGCCCGGGACCTGCGGGTAGCAGGCCCATTCGCGTTCGCTGGTCATCACCACGTCGAGGTCGAAGGCGTGGAGCAGGCCCAGGCACTTCGCGCGGGAGTCGTCGTCGACGCCCGCGAACGCTTCGTCGAGGGTGACCAGACGCGGTGCGTGCGGGTTTCCCGCGCTGGCGTAGTGGGAGGACGCGGCGGCGAACAGCGGGACGGACACGGCCAGGGCCCGTTCACCGCCGGAGGCGGGTCCGGTGGCGGGGACCCAGCGGCCGCCCTGCTGGCGTTCGATCCCGAACTCGTGCCAGGAGCGGTAGTCGAGGGCGGCGGTGAGGTGTTCCAGCCAGCTGCCCGAGCTGTCGTCGCTCTGTTGCTGGGCGATCTGCGCCTGCAGGAACTCGCCGACCGCGACGCGGTCTTCCAAGGTCCAGGCGTCGGCCGACTGGCGCAGCCGTTCGCGGGCCTGGGCCAGTCCGGCGGGGGCCTTGCGGGAGGGGCGCCACACCAGGCGAAGACGCATTCCGGTGGAGGTGGGCCGAGTCTCCAACTCCCGGTTCATCACCTGCACTTGGCGTTCCGCGGCCCCGATGAGTTCTTGGAGGGTTCCGGCCACTTCGGTGATCAAATGGGTTTGCAGGACCTCGCGTTCGTGCGCGGACAGGATGCGGGTGAGCTCGCCGACCTCGACGGTGAGGGCGGCCGCGAGGTCGGGCACGGAACGCCGGCGGCCCTGGTAGACGATGTCGATGACCATGCCGTCCTCGACCATGCGGGCGGAGGCGGTGTGGCCGTGCCGGGACAGGGCGTTCTGCAGGATCGTGAGTTCTTCGCTGAGGCGGCGCTGAATGCGCTCCCAGGCACTGTCGGAGTCCTCGGTCTGGACCAGGGCGGCCTCGATGGCGCGGGCCAGGGCGACGGCGGGCGTGGCCGCCCAGGGCCCTTCGTCCAGGGCCGGGATGTCGAGGTCGGGCAGGGCCACGTGGATCAGGCCGGTGGTGGCGAAACGCTGGAGTGCGGTGATGGCGTCCGCGCGGTGGGCGGCCGCATCGGCGACGTCCTTCTCCAGCTGCTCGATGCGGCCTTCCGCGCGGCTGGCGCGCCGGTCGGACTCGCCGTGCTGATCGCGGGCCCGGCGCTGATCGACGGCGCAGATACGGAGCGCCTCGGCGGCCTCGGTGAGTCGGCGTTCGAGTTCGGCGACGGCCGCGCCGACCGTGGAGCGCAGGGTGCGGTGGCGTTCGTCGGCCACGGCCGCCTCGCGGGCGGCGTCCTCGGCCCGCAGGGCGAGTTCCGCGGTGCGCTGACCGGCCTGTTCGGCCTCGGCGCGTTCCTCGGTGACGGTGCGGTCGGCTTCCCCGCGTTGGCGCAGAGCGGGCCACAGGGCGGCGAGCACGGTGGCGAGGTCGGCGAGGGAGTGCCGTACGGCGACCAGCCCGTCCCGATCGGACGGAATGCCCAAGTCCGCTGCTGTAGAGCTCAGTTCGGCTGCTGCGCGTTCGGCTCGTTCGGCCGCTTCGGTGAGGTCGGCGGCTCGCTCTTCTCGGCGGGCACGGGCCCGGCGGGCCGTGTCGGCGGCGGCGCTCACATGGGAGTGCGCCTGTCGGAGCGGGGCGTCGTCAGGTAGGGATGCCAGCTCGGAATCGAGGGAGCGGCGGCGTTCGGCGACGGTCCGGTTCTCGGCCGTGACACGCTCCGACTCGGCCTGAAGCGTGGCCAGTTGGCCGCGCAGCGCGTCGATCAGGGCGCGCCTGGCCTCCTCGCGGGCACCCTCGCCGACGTACTCGGGGGCAGGCTTGGTCCAGCGCCCGGTGAGCGCTCCGGCGCGGAAACGGCCGTCGGTGGCGACCCAGGTGTCGCAGGAGGATTCAGAGGGAGCGGCTTCGAGAGGCGCGGGGAGGGGAGCGAGGCCGATCGAGGCCAGGAGCCGTCCGACGGTCTCCTCGGCGACGGCCGCCGCTCGCGCGTCGCCGCGGTCCACGGCCGGACGCAGCACGTCGGCCAGAGAGGCCCCGGTGAGGGGCCCGGTGCGCGGGGCGAGCAGGACGTCGTGACCGTCGTCGGCAAGGACGCTGCCGTCGGGCCGCACCCAGGAGTCGAGGAGGCCGGATGCCTCAAGGGCCGCTTCGATGTGCGCGCGGTCCTCGAGGGCGACGGTGTCGTGGAAGTCGACGAGTCGCCACAGAGGCGCGCCCGGGAGTCGTTCGCGCAGCCCGGGAGTGCGGGTGTGCGGAGCGTCGGGGCCGCGCTGACCACCGGCCTCCAAAGCGGCGAGTTCGGCACGGGCCTGTGCGGTGCGCTCGGCCAGCTCCTTGCCACGAGCGCTCAACCGGGCCGCCCGGTCCGCGAGTTCGGCCGTTCGGGCGCGATGGGCGCGCCCGGCGTGCACCCGCGCCGGGTAGGGCCCGTCCAGGTGGCCGGTCCAGTCCTGGAGCTCGTCCAGGAGGCCCACCCCATCCTCGTACGTCAACTCGCGGCACTGGGCGCTGTGTTCGCGTACGGAATCCAGCAGTGCCCGGCCCGCCCGCGCGGCCTCGGCCTCGGCCCGGCCGTGTGCCTCGGTGCCGTGTGCGAGGTCGGCCTCCGCCTCGTCCAGGCGC
This sequence comes from Streptomyces sp. NPDC045846, assembly GCF_056431605.1. Classification (NCBI taxonomy): domain Bacteria; kingdom Bacillati; phylum Actinomycetota; class Actinomycetes; order Kitasatosporales; family Streptomycetaceae; genus Streptomyces; species Streptomyces sp. NPDC045846. The sequence goes on from NZ_JBWKKJ010000001.1 coordinate 430,193, forward strand.
CGTGAGGCGGCGAGGCGCTCGCGGGCGGCCTCGTCCGCCGTGTCCAGAAGGTTCTCGACATGGGTGAGGGTGCGGCGCCTGCGGTCCAGGGCTTCCTCGGCGGCCTGCCGGGTCGGCTCCTCGTCGAGGCCGACGCGTGCCTGTGCGGCGGTCTCCCGGGCGCGCAGGAGGAGGCTCTCTGCCTGCTGTCGTGCGGAGGTGAGCCTGTTTTCGGCGGCGGCGAGGCGGTCGAGGGCGCGGGTGTGGAGCACGGCGGCCTGCGCGCGGTCGGCCTCCGCGCGGGACTGTGCCTGCGCGGTGCGTTCGGCGTGGGCGGCGGCCTGCTCCAGCTCGCGCGCGCTGCGCATCTCGGGTCCTTCGCGCAGCGCTGCGTCCTGCGCCTTGAGCCGCGCCTCGCCCTCCTCCAAGGTGGCGAGGCGCGCCGCGGCCTCCGCCCGGTCCCGCTCGGCCGTCTCCTTGAGCGACTGCGCCTCGGTCAGATCCCGCTGGAGGTGCTCGTAGCGGGAGTGTTCGGTGCGCGGCAGCCGGGCCCGGCGGCGAGTGGCGATGCGCGCGTAGCGCCGGTAGTGGTCGAGGAACGCGGAGGCGGCGCGCTCGGCCTCGGTCGCCGCCCGCAGCTCGTCCTTCTCCTCGTCCAGCGAGCGGAACGCCTCGGCGACGTCGGCGACGACGGCCTGGTCCATCGGCGGCAGAGCCTCGGTCAGGGCACGGGAGAGAGCGCTCTCGTTGGGGCGTTTGGACAGCTGGGGCTGGCGGAGCTGGATGAGCAGGTCGACCAGGGCGCCGTAGCGCTGCTCGCCGAGCCCGAACAGTGCCTCGTCGACGGCCCGCCGGTAGGCCTTGGCCTGGTCGTACACCATGCCGCGTCCTGCCATCGCCTCGGCGAGGCGGTCGCGGGACAGGGCGGTGCCGGTCGCGTCGAGGAAACCGAGGTCCACGCCGACGCGCTGATCGGTCACGGCGTACCAGTGGCGGGCGATGCCCCGCCCAGCGACGGCCTTGAGCCCGCAGGCGAGCGTACGGAAGTGCTCCTCGCCAGTGCTCTCGTCCCGGCGGCCGAACTCGATCCAGGTGTAGCCCAGACGCTCCGGGTGCGGATGCTCGCCGCCGAGCAGCAGGTTCCACTCCATGCGCTTGCCCGGGTCGCCGTCGGGTTCCACGCGGCGCGGGGTGAGGTCGCCGTCCAGGAGGAAGGGCAGGGTGAGAGCGAGGACCTTGGACTTGCCGGTGCCGTTGTTGCCGCGCAGCAGCAGACGCCCGTCGCGGAAGTGGAACTCCTCCACGTCGTAGTGGAAGAGGTCGACGAGCCCGATGCGCAGGGGCTGCCAGCGGGTGCGGCACGGAGCGGGCAGGACGGTCATCGGTCGGTGGTCCTTCGCTGGGCGGGCAGTTCCGGTGCGGGCAGGCCCGAGGCAGGCTTTCGCGCCGCGGACTTGCGGGACCCGGGCCTTGCTGGTGCGGGCTGTCCGGGTTCGAGGACGACGGCCTCCCCGACGGCGTACCGGGCCAGGGCCGGCCGGGGCACGACGGCGTCCCGGGGGCGGGTCACGAGTGAGAGAGCGGCGAGTCGTGAGACGGCCTGCTCGACCAGTTCGGCCTCGGCGCCGGGTTCACGCGCGGACTTGGCCCAGAAGCCGCCGTGCTCGGCGGCGAGTTCCCGCACCCGCCGCTCCAGCTCTCGCGTGGCGACGGGGCCGGGGCAGGCGGCCAGATGCTCGGCGAGGAGCAGCGTGATGTGCCCGTGGGTGCCTTGCTCGGGCATGCGCACGTCGGTGAGGCCGTCGTCGGGGTCGACCATGGCGATGCCCTCGGCGCGGACCTCGGCGACCAGACCGGTCAACTCACCGATGCGGGCGGTGAGGAATCCGCGCTGCCGGGTGAGATAGGCCAGCTCCGCATCGGTGAGGTCGTCGTAGTAGAGCACCGGGTCGTCGAGGAGGCGGCGGGTCAGGGAACGGCGCATCGCCCGAAACCGCAGGTCGTCGCTGTCCAGGGCGGTCTCGGCGACGAGCTCGGACAGCCGCTCCTCGAACGTCGTCGCCCGGATGAGGGAGGGGCCGCGGCGCGCGGCGAGCAGTCCGGCGAGCACCCTCCGCTCGACGTCGTACAGCACGTCGCCCGCCCCGCTGACGTACGCCTCCTCGTCCCCGGCCACGCGCCGCAGCACCCCGAGGCTCAGCAGGAGCCGTACGACGGCGGCCAGGTCGAGGCGTTCGTCGCGGCGGTCCAGGGTGAACTCGACTCCGGAGGCGACCAGTTGGGGATCCGCCGCGTCGAGTACGACCTGTTCGGCGAGGCGGCCGAGCGCGATCTGTGCCTCGCCGCGCTCCAGGGCGGCCAGCGCGAGACAGAGCAGGACGTAGCGGCGCCGGGTGAAGGGGGCGGCGCTCCGCTTGGCCTCCCGCGCGGGGTGGGTGGGGTCGGTGAGGGTGCCCGGAGTCTTGCGCAGCCGTGCGGTCTCGGCGTCCACCTGGAGCGACCAGCCGGTGTTGCGGTCGAACCACTCGCGCAGCTCCGTCGCGTGCCGGCGCACCAGCCGGAACGCGTCCGCGTGCGGGCCGCGCGCGAGCAGCAGCGGCTCGGCGAGCAGCGCCCGGGCGGCCTTGCGCACGTCGGCGGCGTGCTGGCCCTCCAGGACCTGGGCGAGGGGCGTGCTCATCGAGTCCCTCCCGGCCGCGGCACGGCGTCGCCCCGCGCCGAGCCGATGACGCGGCGCACCGCCCCGGTTCCCGACGGCGGATCGATGCTGCGGTTCATCGCTCTTCCCTCACGCTCAGATCGGCGATGTCGATGGCGTGGTCGGGGCCGCGGAAGGTGCCGCCGGGAGTGCGGACCTCGGCGGTCCGTCCGTCCGCGAGGGCGGTGAGCCGGATCTCCAGGGAGCCGTCGTTGCTGCTCGCGCTGGTGGTGGTCATGCCCGGGCGCCAGGTGGCGAGCGCGTCACCGAGCAGCTGGAGGAAGAGCCCGAAGGCGAGCGGGTCGAGCTCGCCCAGCTCGGACAGGCGGGTCGTGCCGTGGGTGGCGAGGCGGGCGCGCGCGGCCACCGTCTCGGCGGCCTGCTTGGCGGCGAGCTCGGCGAGGTGGCGCCGGGCGGCCGAGCGGTCCTCGACCTTGCGGGTCCTGCCGCGCCGCTCGTAGCTGCCGGTGCGGCGCAGCTGAGGGCTGATGCGCAGGGGTTCGGCCGCGCCCCACGGGGTGGCGGCGGGCACGGGGTGGGCGGCGCGCTCGGCCAGCGTTTCGGCGTCGACGCTGAGGTGGCGGGCCGGGTAGAGCCCGAACGCCGTACGCCACAGCCGGTGCCGCGCGTCGTCGTCGGGGGCCTCGGCGAACCAGCGGGCCAGGGTGCGGAAATCGGCGGAGCGGTCCGAACGCCCCGTACGCCGCTCGTTCAACGCCCTTACCACGGTGAGGAGTTGGGGTACGGCCCCTAGAGCGCGGCCGCGCAGCAGTCGTGCCTGCGACTCCCGCCCGTCCCGGCTCACGAACCAACCGGCCAGGCCCGCCCAGCGCCCCGCCCAGCGCTCGTACGCCTCCTGCTCGGCGTGCACGGCCTGCTCGGGCGAGGCGTCGGTGGCTTCGCGTGCCGCGGCGGTACGCAGCAGGGGGCCGATGCGGTCGTCGAGTTCGAGGATCAGCTGGGCGATGCGTCCGCCGAGGGTGATCAGATCCTGGATGAACCGTTCCAGATACTGGATCAGATGGTCCTTGTACGCGAGGAAGGCCTCCTCCTCGACGCCGTGCAGATCGATGGTGCGTTGCAGGGAGCCCATGAAGGCTCGTGCGTTGTCGGCGAGCGCCGCGAACCGGCTGGCCAGGGCGTCGAGCGCGAGATGCGTTTTGGCCGGATCGGGCGCCTGCTCGGCGGCCAGGACCAGCAGCGCGCGCAGCTGGGTCACGATGTCGTGCAGGGCGACGGCCTGCAGCGCGCCGCGCCGCCCCAGCGCCTCGTCGTACGCGGACAGCGCCTCCTCGGCGGCCTCCCCGGCCTGGGTGAGCTGATAGATGAACCGCTTGCGGTAGAAGTCCTCGACGGCGGTGACCCGCGCGGTGTCCGGATCGGCCCGCAGATTGCCCCACTCCACCAGGCTGTCGAGCGCTTTGACCACGGCGTCCAGCTCGACCGGCCGGTCCCGTGCGGGCAGCGCGGCCAGCACGTCATCGGGACGCAGATGGACCGCGAACCGCTCCTTGGCAGCGAGAAAGACCCGCATCACCTGCCGGTAGAGAGGGGCGTAGGGGGCGGTGAGGTGGGCGAAGGGACTGTAACCGGCGATAGCCGGCCCGGACGGTGTGGCGGTCATCGCCGACCATTCTGTCCGACGAGCAGCCGCCCTCAATAACCCAGGCCAAACATGTACGGAGGGCGACTGGCTGGAAGTCGTCGAACGTGCCGCGGGCAGGCAAGGCCATGGACGTACGCCATGGCCGAGACCGGTGTGGCGCCCCTCAGGCCGGCCGGGCCGAGGCCTCGACCCGGGCTCGCAGGTCTTCCGCGAACGTCCGTGCCGCCATCAGGTCATCGGCGTTGGGACGGTTCTTGCGGATGCCGCCCACGGGCTTGAACGGAAACCACGTGTCCAGGGCGCGGCACGAGAAGGCGTCGACCGCCTCGAAACCCTTCTGCTCCAAGAGCTGGAGTAGGGGACGGGTGAAGGGGCGGAACGGCGTCTCGGGGAGCCCGCTCGTGGAGAAGACGAACGCCTTGCCGCGCCGCTCCCGCGGGAGCGACCGGATGAACTCGACCAGGCGCGGGTGGAACGCCATCAAGAAGATCCCCGAGCCGAACCCCACGAGGTCGCAGGAGGCGAGTTCCGCCGGATCGACCTCCTCAGGGGTGACGACGGTGGCCTCCAGGACCTGGCCCATCACGTCGGCGACCCTCTTCGTGTTGCCGTGCGACACGGAGACACTCACGATCATGGCCTTCATGGCGATGCTCCTCTCATTTCCGCGCTGTCAGTGCGGTGGAACCTTGCGGACGCGCATAGGACACCGCTCGCCCCCGGGAGCGTGACACCCCTGGACTGTGACCTGCGTCACTCCCCGGGCGCGGTGTCGTGCGGGGCGTCCCGGACCACCCGTGCCGAGCCGTCGTCGGGCCAGGGGGCCCGGTCGAAATGAGGGACGCGGTGAACTTTCCTGGGGCCCCCGGCGTCCACTGGTGTGGGTGGCCGTTGACCGGGCCGCCCGATGGGGGCCACCGCACGCGCCGACCCGCGCGGCGGTGCGCACGGACGAGAACACGGGGGTGTTCCATCGTGACCGACATCATCGAACGCGGCGCGGACCGCCTGGCGGGCGAGGCCTCACCGGCCCCGAAGGACGGTGAACTGGCGCCGTACGTAGCGCCGTTGACCGTACCGCCGGTGCTGCGCCCCGACTCCGGCGACGTACGCGAGGAGACCGAGATCGCCGTACGGCCGACATGGGTGCGCCTGCACCCCCAGCTGCCGCCCACCCTGATGTGGGGCTACGCCGGGAGCGTGCCAGGACCCACCATCGAGGTACGGCGCGGCCGACGGGTGCGCATCGCCTGGACCAACCGGGTCCCGAAGGGCAGCGAGTATCCCGTCACCTCCGTCGAGGTTCCGCTCGCCACGCCCTCACCGTCCACCGAACCGGGACGCGGCGGTGTGGAGCCCGGCAAGGACGTCGCGGCGCTGCCCGCCTGGACGGTGACGCACCTGCACGGCGCCCGTACCGGTGGCGGCAACGACGGCTGGGCCGACAACGCCGTGGGGTACGGCGATGCCCAGCTCTCGGAGTACCCGAACGACCACCGGGCGGTGCAGTGGTGGTACTACGACCACGCGATGAACATCACCCGGTGGAACGTCCACACGGGTCTGTACGGCACCTACCTGGTGCGGGACGACGAGGAGGAGGCGCTCCAACTCCCGCGTGGAGAGCGGGAGATACCGCTGCTGCTGGCCGACCGCAACCTGGACACGGACGCCGACGGACGGCTCAACGGGCGCCTGCTGCACAAGACCGTCATCGTCGACCCGAAGAACGCCGAGACGGGCAAGCCGGTGTCGCTCCCCTTCACCGGCCCGTACACGACGGTCAACGGCCGCATCTGGCCGTACGCCGACGTGGACCCCGCCTGGTACCGCTTCCGTCTGGTCAACGCGTCCAACGCCCGCATCTACGACCTGGTGCTCGTCGACGAGCACGACCGGCCGGTGCCGGGAGTCCTGCACCAGATCGGCAGCGACGGAGGGTTCCTGCCGAGCCCCGTGCCCGTGGACTTCGCCGACGACCTGCCCGCGCTCACGGTCGCCCCGGCCGAGCGGATGGACCTCCTCATCGACTTCCGGGCGCTCGCGGGCCGGGCCGTCCGCTTCGTCAACAAGGGGCCGAACGCGGCGCCGGGCGTGCCCGACGTGGCGGGGGACGTGCGCTATCCGCAGGTCATGGAGTTCCGCGTCCGCGCGTGCGGGAACCCGGACGAGCCGGGAGACGGCTTCGAGCTGCCGCACGTCCTGTCCGGTTCGTTCCGCAGGATCACGCACGACGTCGAGCACGGCCACCGCCTCGTCGTGCTGACCCCGCCCGGCACGAAGGGCGGCGGCGGACACCCGGAGATCTGGGAGATGGCCGAGGTCGCGGACACCGGGGACCCGCGGCTCCCGGCGGACGGCGTCATCCAGGTGCGCGGCGCGGACGGTACGACCAAGACGTACCGGCGCATCGCACGCACCTTCAACGACGGCCTGGGCTTCACGATCGCCGAAGGCACCTACGAGCAGTGGAGCTTCCTCAACCTCGCGGTGAACCCGCCCGTCACCCACCCGATGCACATCCACCTGGCCGACTTCCAGATCCTCGGCCGCGACCCGTACGACGTGTCCGGGTTCGACCCGGCGGTGGGCGGCACGCGAACGCCCGTGGCGTTCGACCCGCGACGCCGGATCCCCCTCGCGCCGAACGAGCACGGGTACAAGGACGTGTTCCGGGTCCCCGGCGGTCAGGTGCTCCGCGTGATGGGCCGGTTCGAGGGGGCCTACGGACGGTTCATGTACCACTGCCATCTGCTGGAACACGAGGACATGGGGATGATGCGCCCGTTCGTCGTCATGCCGAAGGAGGCGCTGGCCTTCGACCACGGGGCCGGGCATGGCGGGCACGGGGGGCATACCGGCTGAACAGTGGTGACGCGCTTCCCCCTGTGCTCCGGTGCACTTCCCGAAGGGGACCAGAACACAAATACGTGGTTCTGGAGAAGGGGTGAAAGGGGGATTCGGGGGCGTCTGTCGAAGGGCGTCCCCAGCGTGCGCTGGAATCAGGCGCTGAGCGGCGGGTGCGCCTTTTGCGTCTGACGTGGGGCGAGAAAACACGCAACGCGGTACAGGCCTTGGGGGAGGAGCAGTTCTCAACCGAGTGACCTCGATAGTGTGTACGCCCTTGGGCTTCCTGCCGTATGGGAGTCCCATGCACGTGACAGTCGGGGCGGGTGGGGGTTCGGTGGAAGCGCGGGAAACGACCTTTGAGCGGTTGATCCAGGGGGACAACCAGTTCCAGATACCCCTGTATCAGCGCACCTACAGCTGGGAGACGGACAACCACCAGAGACTGTGGGACGACCTCGCGGAGCAGGCTCTGGTGGCGGCAGGCGGGTCACAGGTTCCCAGCGGGCACTTCCTCGGGTCGCTGGTACTCGATCCACATCCGCCGCTGCCGGACACCGTCCAGCGCTGGACCGTCATCGACGGGCAACAGCGCCTGACCACGCTCATGCTGCTCGCCTGTGCCCTCCGGGATCACGTCCGGGTCTTGGACCCGCGTAAAGCCGAGCTGATACACCGCCGCTACCTGGTCAATGAGGAGGATTACAAAGGGCTTGACGCCTATCGCTTGCTCCCCACCCAAGCCGATAGGCCGTCCTACCTCGCGTGTGTGGACGGTGATCCGGCGGCGGGAGGCAACGACACCGTCGGGGCGGCGTACCGCTTCTTCCAGGCTGCCCTCATCGAGTACGACCCGGTCGGCGAATGGGAAGCCGTCCGCCACATCGAGCAGGCGTTGCGTAGGCAGTTCACGCTGGTCACCATCACGGCCGGACCGCAGGACAACGTCTTTCGGATCTTCGAGTCGCTCAACAACACGGGCAAGCCTCTCAGCCAGGCGGACCTGCTGCGTAACTACGTATTCATGAAGCTCCCGCGCCTCGGTGAGCAGGTTTACGACAAGGTCTGGCTTCCCATGCAGACCGAACTGGGACCTGAAAGGCTGACCACGCTCGCCTGGCTCGACCTGATCCTCCAGGGACAGCACCGGGTGACCAGCAGTGAGGTCTACCAGGAGCAACAGCGCCGTATGGAGAAGATCTCGAGCGTCGAGGGCGAGGAAGGCCTCTGTGCGGACCTGGTCCGACTACGGAGTCTTGGGCGCCTGCTCCTGCGGGTGTTCGAGCCGGAGCGAGAGCCTCGGGCAGAGGTGCAGGAGGCACTGCAGCGCTTGGCGGAATGGGGAGGCGAAGCCCACTATTCGCCCGCACTGCACATCCTGGACGAAGCAGAGCGCGGCAAGAGCACGCCTGAAGAGGCTGCGTTGGCGTTGAACTACGTGGAGAGCTTCCTGGTGCGGCGGATGATCTGCCAGGTCAGATCCCACAGCGTCAGGCAGATCCTCGCCGCCTTGCCCACCAGCCTTGAACAGGACCGCCCGCTGCCGGAAGCCGTCCTGCGGTATCTGTCGGCGCCGCGACGGGGCTGGCCCACGGATGATGAGTTGCGCGAGGCAGTCCGCACGAATCCCTTCTACTGGCAGGGGAGCAGCCGTCATCGAGCGTTCGTGCTCCGGCAGTTCGAGAAGAGCTACGGGGGCCCGGAGCCGGTCGACTTCTCACGTAGTTGGGCCACCGTCGAACACGTCCTGCCGCAGCGCGTCGGCGAGGCATGGCTCGCCGTCCTTGCCGAGGACGCCGCCGACGGCGAGCGGCCCGAAGAGCTGCACGAATCCCTCGTTCACACCCTGGGCAATCTCACGCTCACGGGCGAGAACCTACGGCTGTCCAACCACCCCTACGCCCGCAAGCAAGAGATCCTCGACCAGAGCGCCCTGCGCATGAACAGGGAAATCGCCACCGCAACTCGTTGGGGGCGGCCCGAGATCCTGGCGCGCGCCGACCGGCTCGCCGATCGTGCCGTACTCCTGTGGCCCGCCCCGCTCCCGGGAGCAGTGGTACAGACCGATGAACGCTCGGAGTGGCTGCGTCTGCGCACCGTGCTGGCGTCCTTGCCTTCCGGCACCTGGACGACATACAAGGATCTCTCCATCGTCACCGGCGCAGGTTCTGCCCAGACCATCGGCAACTATCTGGCCAAGCACGTGGGGGTTCAGAACGCGCACCGTGTTCTGCGCGCCGGCGGCACATCCTCGCCGGACTTCGCCTGGCTGGACAGCCGTACCGAAACCCAGCAAGAGGTACTGGAACGCGAGGGCGTGCGCTTCGACGGGTCGACGGCGGACGCCAGTCAAAGACTCTCTGCAGCTGCCTTGGCCGCTCTTTCCGGGCTCGGGGACGCGGAGGAAGCCACCGGTGAGGCGGACGCCGAAACAGTCACAGTTGATCGCGCGGCCAATTTCCGCTCACTGCTCTCCACGCACAATCCCGACCTCGCCGATGAACTGCTGAAGCTGCTGGAGAGCTGGGAAGCGAAGGGCGGCTGGCTGTGGTACGGCACGGCCGACGAGACCAGCTGTGCGCCGATGCTGCGAGAAGGGCGCGGTCCCCAGGGCTACATATGGCCTGCGTACATCTACCCGAGCACGGGAGTGGTGGAGGTCGCCTTCGCTCACCTGGCGAAGCGAGAACCCTTCACCAGGCCTGTTCTCTTGCAAGAATTCCGAGACCGAATCCAGGCGATTCCCGGTGTGGATATGGATGTTGCTGACGACGACCTGCCCAGGAGGCGGCCAAGCTTCCCGGTGAACGCGCTGGTCGGCGACGGCATTGCCCAATTTGCCGAGGTGTTGGAGTGGTTTCGGCAGCAGAGCCAATGACGCCGCCGTTGGACGCGGGCAGCGGTGCGCCCTGGGCTTTGCCCGCTCCAGCGGCCTTCTTCACCGCCACCTCGTTCCGGAGCAGCAGGGCGCTGCCGGCCACGCCAAGAGCGGGACCCAGGCCCCCCGCTGTCAGGTTCGTGCGGTGCCGACCCGGTTCCTCGGGCCGGCACCGCACGGGAGGATGAGCGCGGGATCAGTAGGCCGTCGTGATCGTCACGCCGCTGAACGCGGTCTTCGCGTACAGGCTGATGTACCGGTATCCGGCGGTCTTGTTGGTGACGGTGATGCTCTCGGTGTTGCCGGCCTTCGTGGAGCGGGCCGTGTAGGACTTGTCCGTCGCCCAGCCCTTCGGGTTGTAGTAGAGGTCGGCGTTGCCGGTGCCGCCGGCGGTGGTGATGTGCAGGGTCACCGTCCCGGCGGGGAGGTACAGGAACATGTAGTCCAAGTTGCCCGCGGTGGCCGCGCGGCCGGAGCGGGAGCAGTTCTGGCCCATGACCCGGGGGTCGGCGTTCGTGCAGGCGGGAAGGGCGCCGGTCACGTTGACCGTCTTGCTGGTGGTGGCGGTCTTCCCGTTGGCGTCGGTGACGGTCAGCGTGACCGTGTACGTGCCGGTCGAGGTGTAGGTCTTCGACGGGCTGGCGGCCGTGGAGCTGGTGCCGTCGCCGAAGTTCCACGCGTGTGCGGTGATGGTGCTACCGGCATCGGTGGACTTGTCGGTGAGCTGCACGGTCATGCCGTTCACCGTGGCGTCGAAGGCTGCGGCCGGGCCGCCGCTCGTGGCACCGCAGGCACCGGCGGCGCACGCGTCGAGCCAGGTGGTGAAGTCGGCGTCGTAGCGGGTGCCGATACCGGTGTTGTACACCGCGTACCCGCCGGCGTAGTCACCGGTGCGGAACTTGGCCAGCATGTTCTGCACGTCGTCGGGGTGCTTCTCGACCATGTAACGGGTGGCCAGGTAGCCCCACGGGTAGGTGCGGGTCAGGTCGGAGTTGGCGTACGTGCTCTGCCAGAGCGTGCTCAGCGCGTAGGTGTGCTGCCCGGCGTCGGCGATCGCCTCGGTGTCGGGCAGGCCGCGGTAGCTGTACGAGACGTACTCCGCGAAGCCCTCGATCCACCAGATGTCCGGGACGGCCTGCCCGGCCTCGAAGTCACCGGCCATGTCGTAACGGCCGTCGAGGTAGTGCGTGTACTCGTGGTTGAGGTTCCAGATGTCGCCCGGGAAGCCGTCGTTGACGCTCTTCACGTACGAGAGGAAGCGGGCCTGGTTGTTCGGGTCGGAGGGGTTGCCCTCCAGGTACTCGCCGCCGTTGTTGGTGCTGTTGCCGAAGATCCAGCCGGAGTACGTCTGGTAGTCCTTGGGGCTGGCGAACGTCACGATCTGGATGTTGCTGTTGTGGTCGTCGGCGACGGGGCCGTTGTCCTTGACGATGCTGTGGAAGTAGGCGTCCTGGCCCTTGACGCTGGTGCAGGCCGCGGTGAGCGCCGCGTCCGTCAGGGACTGGGCGCGGAAGGTGTGGGTGGCGTCGCAGTTGTACGTGATGGGCAGCGCGGCGGCGGTGAGCTGGCCGACGAAGTCGCAGGTGCCGTAGTACGAGCACTGCGCCTTGTCGTTGGCGTCGGTCATCGCGGCGACCCCGACCCACAGCGGCGCCGACGGGCCGGTGATGGCGGAGGCGTCGAGCAGGCCCTTGGCCAGGGGGCGGACCGTGGCCTGGAGGGCGGGTGTGTCGAGGAAGCGCGCCGTCTCCGTGCCCGCGTTGGACGCCAGGTAGAACCACGGGTCGTTGAGCTTCGAGAGGTGGTTGAGCGTGAAGTCGCTGAGCGTGTCGATGATGCTCGGGTCGGCGGTCACGGCCGAGATGTACGCGGGGTTCCAGTGGCCGCGGAAGAGCGGGGTGAACACGTCGTTGACGGCGGTGTCCATGCTCCAGTACGCGTCGTAGGAGCTGTTGTAGGCGTCGAGCACCTTGATGTACGTATCGAGGTAACGGGCCTGCTCGTTGGCGCTGTCGGTGAGGATCAGGACCTCGCCCATGATGTCGCCGTTGGCGGCGCTGACGTCCATGAAGTGCGAGGACGTGGTGAACGTGTCCAGCGCGGCCTCACTGGCGGCGGCCAGGGTCGCCCCGTAAGGGCCCACGGCGGTGGCGTTGTTGGACTGCACGTAGTACCCGGCGCGCAGGAACAGGACGAGCTGCCACACGTGGGTGGAGTTGTCACCGGGGTAGGTGCGCGCGGTGTTCTCCAGGGCGTTGGCGACGGTCACCATCTGGGCTTCGCGGAACGCGTTGTGGGCATCGGTGCCGGTGAGGCCGAACAGCGTGTTGACGCAGTTCGTGGTCGACGCCTGGACGAACGCGACCAGGTCGGCTCCGGTACGGCTGCCGAAGTCGCCCGGGGTGCACGACGCGGCGCCCTTCGCCGCCCTGGGCTTCGCCTTCTCCTTCGGCTGGGCCGGTGAGGTCATCGGCCTCGGGGGAGGCAGGTGGGCGGCGTCGAGCGGGTTGCGCCGGGCGTCGGACCGGTCGGTCAGATCGGCCGTCGAGCCAATCGGCGGCGGTACGGCGCGGCCCTTGGACTGGCCCGCGCCCGTGGCCTTGGCGGAGGGCGTGGTCGCCCCCGCGGAGCGGTCCGCGGCGGCGGCGCGGCCCGGTTGGGCGAGCAGGGCGATGCCCAGACAGAGGGTGAGGGCGAGTATCAGGAAGCCGGTGAGACTTCGTCTCGCTTGTCTTTCCGGTCGGGTGTTCACGTGCCGCCTCCCAGCGGTGTGGCGGCCGCGCCCGAGGCGCGGCGGTGGGGGTACCGCGAGCCCCGCGTCCCGTCCGACCGCCCGCGACCGGGGCACTGCGGACGGACCCGGGAAGCCCACGGGTCGAGCTGAACCTTTGGCATGAACGCGGCTTGCGTCCTTGGTGCGGTCTGTAAAATTGCATATGTCACATGGCTTGGGAAGGCCGCGCGGGTAAACCGGAGGCAATTCCTGGGGGGGTGACGGTGCGTCCGCGGCATTGCTCCGGCTCCGCCGGTGAGGCCCGAGCCGGGCCGTATGGCTGATGGCGGTGAGTGGGCGACCGAGGGTGGTGGAGGGTCAACCACCGGCAGCCTGACGGGAGTTGTGGTACCGACTCGTACCGCGCGAGCCGGGGAACGGCTTGACCCGCGAGCTTGGGACGCGGGCCTCGATCAGCCACCCGTCTACGGTCCGCCCGCGCCCGCCGCACCGGGTCTGATGCCGCCCTCGTCGTCGCTGGGCGAACCTCAGGGTGAACCCGCCGTCAGCGAGCGGGCCGTCAGGTCATCCGGTCGGACGGAACCCGCCGGATACTCGTCGAACCGGGCGGAGACGGCCCCAGGATGCACTCCGTACCAGGAGTGCGGGTAGCAGGGCCGGTCGCCGCTCCACGGGTGACCTCAGTCGCCGAGGATCCGCTCCCACAGCAGCCCGTCCCGCCAGCTTCCGTCGAGCAGGATCGAGGAGTGGGCGACGCCGTACGGACTGAACCCGTTGCGGCGCAGCACGCGTTGGGACGGCAGGTTCTCCAGGTTGGTGGAGGCCTCCGCGCGGTGCAGACCGAGGTCTTCCGCCATCACCCGCAGGGCGAGCCCGACGGCGCGTCCGGCGTGGCCCTGGTTCTGGGCGACGGTGGCGATCCAGTATCCGACGGACCCGCGGCGCAGGTGCGGTTGCGGCAGGATGCCGCCGATGGTGACCTGCCCGATCACCTGGTCGTCGGCGACCACCACCCCCGGCCAGACGGTGCCCGCTCGGTGTCCGGCCAGCAGCCTCTCGATCCGATCCGCCTGGCCCTGGGGGGTGAGGTACTCGGCCGGCTGGGCCGGTTCCCACCGCCGGAAGGCCTCGGCGTCGCGCGCACGGTGCGCGGCGATCGGGGCGGCGTCGTCGGGTTCGATCAGGCGGATCCTGGTGCTGGGGTGCATGCGCTGGTCCTCGTGGCGGTACGTCGGCTGGGACGGCCAGCCTATGCAACGGTCCGCGTGCGGCCGCTCGCTATACCCGGCGGAGGATGGAGTCGATGGCGGAGCTGGTGTTCTCACCGAACAAGTCCAGGTACCGGGTGTCGAGTTGATAGTGGTGGGGGCTGCCGCGCAGGAACTCCCGCAGGGCCGACCGTTTGGCGAGGCTGTCCTCGACCAGCAGGTAGTCACCGGTGGTGAGTCGGGCGTCGAAGTAGTCGAGCACGGTCGGGACGTGGGCGTGCGCGTCCTCGATCACCAGCCAGGGCCTGGGCAGGTCGGCGCAGTCGGTGAGGACCTCGTCGAGGTGGGCGACGTCTCCGGTCCGGAAGCTCACCCGGTCGTCCGTGAGGTCCACCGCGGTGCGGTCGACCGAGATGATCACCGGTCGCAGGCCGTGCGCCTGGGCGACGTCGGCGAGCCAGAGCGCGCTTCCGCCGCTGCCGGAGCCGAGTTCGATGATCGTGCCCGGAGTCAGTTCGGCGATCAGCATCGGATAGCAGGCCAGGTCGAACACCGTCTTGTACAGCGGTCGACCGACCCAGGTGAGGTGATCGGTGACCCCCTGGGTGGCGACGAAGTTGCGGACCGGGAACGCCAGGGCCGCGAGGACTTCCCGGTCGGACCGGTCGAGGCGCGGCAGCGGGTCCTGGAACCGGTCGGCCGTGAGCAGCTCGACGTAGGTGTTCAGTTCCTCTGCCCGGCCGGTGCGGCGGGCCTGGTTCGCCGCTCTCCGGATGTGGTGGTCGTGGTAGGTCGCGATGCCGCCCTGCCGCGCGACCTTCGCGGTCACGAGACGTTCGGCGGCCTCGGTGAGTTCGTTGACCTCGTAGTCCTGACCGGCCATTGCGCCCCCAACTCCGTTTGGGACGCGAAGATACACGATCACTTGTGGTCTAGTCTGAGCGGCCGTGATCCGGCAGGGGGTGGTGGCCGGGAGCCCTTCGTGCTCTCCTGCTTCGTGCCCTGGCGGCGCCGGTACTCAAGGACGGGGTCTGTGCGATGAATATGCGGTTCGGCGTGAATCTGACGAAGCTAGAGGACCGGGCCTCCTGGATGGACAAATGCCGACGTGCCGAGGACCTCGGCTACGACGTGATCACCGTGCCCGACCACCTCGGCATGCCGTCGCCCTTCCTGGCGTGTGCGACGGCCGCCGAGGCGACCAGTCGCGTCCGCGTCGGCACGTTCGTGAGCAACACCTCGTTCTACAGTCCGGCGCTGTTCGCCAGAGATGTCGTCACCGCCGCCCAACTCACGGGAGGGCGGCTGGAGGTCGGGCTGGGCGCGGGGTGGAAGAAGCCGGAGTTCGACCAGGCCGGCATACCGTTCGAGGCGCCGGGCAAACGCCTGGACCGACTCGTCGCGACCCTGGACGAGGTGACACGCGTCGCCTCGCCCCAGCTGCCGCCCGTGATGATCGGCGGGAACGGCGACCGGGTGCTGCGACTGGCCGCCCGGCGGGCCGACATCGTGTCCTTCGCGGGCACCCGGTTCGACCCGCAGGGCCGGGGCATGCGGTACTTGACGGAGCGTCAGATGGATGAGCGGGTGGCCCTGGTCGAGGCGGAGCTGAGCGCCGCGGGCCGGGACGCGGTGCGCCGGAACATCATCGTCCTGCGCACCGAGGTGACCGACGACCGTCAGGCCGCGTTGGAGGACTACTCCAGGTTCCTGCGGGGCACGTTGAGTCCGGAGCAGATCGGCGCGCTGCCCGCCGTGCTGATCGGAAGCCCGGAACAGATCGCCGAGCAACTCCTCGCTCGCCGGAAGCGTTTCGGCATCGACTACGTCATCGTGCAGGAGGCGGCGCTCGACGCCTTCGCCAAGGTGATGGCGGTTCTCGGCTGACCCGGGGGCGCGGTGAACAGCACCGCGGGAGCCCGGCGCACCGCCGGACCCTGCTGTCGCCGACGGCCCTGGCGCCCGCTCAGGCCTCGGACGGCACGAAGCCCAGCGCCGTACTCACCCGGTCGGCCGGCGCCGCGGCACCCTCGACGGCGCGGGCCAGCAGGGTGCGGGCCACTTCCTTGGTGTCGACGCCCTCCAGAGCGGCGCGCAGGCGTGCGGCCAGCCGATCGACCTCGCCCTCCAGCACCTGCTGGGCACCGTCCGCGGGCAGCGGGGGCAGCGTCTCGCCGTCCACCTCTCGCATCAAGGTCTCGGTGACGGCGGTGACGACATCGGTGAGCGGAAGCGGATTGACGGCCAGCGTCAGATGAACACTGGGACTGCCGGGCAGCGCGACACCCGCGTGCAGCCAGCCCGCCGGGAGCCACAGCACATCCAGGGGCCGCAGGACCACCTCTTCCACGGGCGCGTCCGCGGAAGGCCGCACCAGCCAGCGCTTGGCGCCCGCGAGCTGGACGAGGAACGCGCTGTAAGGATCGCTGTGTTCGGCGAAACCCTGGGCGGAGTCCGGCGTCAGGTAGGCGTTGGCGAAGACCCGGGCGCCCAGGTCCGCGGCGAGCGCGCGGGCGAGCCGGCCCGCCGGGGGGTGGAACCGCTGGAGCCCCTGGAGGACCAGCGTCGATCCCCGCCCCAACTGCCGGGCGATCCCTTCCGCGTCGGCGAGTTGCCCGACGGTCGAGGCCGCGTCCGCGCCGGACGCCAGCGTGTAGTGGCGCGGGTTGATCAGTTTGCCGTCCCGCGCCATCCGGAACGCAGGCATGCGCAGCCCGCGATCGGTGACGAGCTCGTCCAGGTCGGCCGGGGAGAGCACCGCGCGCACGGCCTCGTGCGCCGTCGCCGTCCGGGCGCGGCCCGGCCAGCCGCCGGAGAACTCGTCGCCAGAGAACCCCAGGTCACGCAGACTCACTCCGTCTCCCACCCGTTCGTCACCCACCGGCTCGTGATCCGTCAGGCATCGTAGGCGACCGCGAGGCCCGGCGACACACCCGTTCCCGACCGATCGGCCCGCCCGCGCGGGCCAGGCCGCCGCATCGAACCACCGGACCTGTACCGGCACTTCGCAGGTCGGATACGGTCTGGCGGACAGCCACGACACAGGAGGAGCCGGCATGCGCGAAGCGGTCTCGAAGAGCGTCGACCTTGGCGGGGGGCGTCCGGAGGTGCGCCCGCAGGACGACCTCTTCCGCCACGCCAACGGCCGCTGGCTCGACGAGTCCGTGCTTCCCGAGGACCGCGCCGTCAGCGGATCGCTCGTCGATCTGCGCGACGCCGCCGAACTGCACCTGCGGGAGATCGTGGAGCGGGCCGCCGCCGGGGACGCGCCCGAGGGCAGTGACGAGCGGCGCATCGGGGACCTGTACGCCGGCTTCCTCGACGAGCAGCGCGTCGAGGAAGCCGGCGCGAGCCCCCTGCGCCCGGGCCTCGATCTGATAGCCGCCGCCGACTCGGGCCCGGCCCTCGCCCGCGTCCTGGGGCAGGTCCAGCGGTGGGGGGCCACCGGCCTCTTCAGCGCGTACGTGGACCTCGACGCGCGGCGGCCCGACCGCTATCTCCTCCATGTCCACCAGGCCGGGCTCGGCCTGCCCGACGAGTCGTACTACCGCGAGGAGTCCTCCGCCGCCGTCCGCGTCGCCTACCGCGCGCACGTCGAGACGATGCTGAAGCTCGCCGGTGCGACCGACCCGGTCGGCGCCGCCGAACACGTCGTCGCGCTGGAGACCCGCATCGCCTCGGCGCACTGGGACCGGGTGAGCGCCCGCGACGTGGTGCGTGCCTACACCCTCCTCGACCGCTCCGGCCTGGACGCCCTGGCCCCGGCCTTCGACTGGGACGCCTGGCGGGAGGGGACCGGGGCGCCCGCGTCAGCGCTCGCCGAAGTCGTGGTGCGGCAGCCCGACTTCCTTGAGACGGTCTCCGCGCTCTGGGCGGACACCTCCGTCGAATGCCGGCAGGCGTGGCTGTCGTGGCAGCTGGTCCGCGCCACCGCACCGCTGTTGAGCAGGGCCTTCGCCGAGGAGCACTTCGCCTTCTACGGGACCGTCCTGACCGGCGTGCCCGCACAACGCGAGCGCTGGAAGCGGGGGCTGGACCTGGTCGAGTCCGCACTCGGATACGCGCTGGGCCGCCTCTACGTCGCCGAGCACTTCCCGCCCCGGTCCAAGGAGTTGATGCTGAAGCTCATCGACAACCTCGTCGCCGCGCACCGGCACAACATCGAGGCCCTGCCCTGGATGTGCGCGCAGACCAAGGACCGCGCCCTGGAGAAGCTGGACGCCTTCACGTCGATGATCGGGTACCCCGACCGCTGGCGCGACTACAGCGCCCTGACGGTGCGCCGCGACGACCTGGTCGGCAACGCGCGGCGCGCCGCCGCCTTCGAGTTCGACCGGGAGCTGGCCAAACTGGGCGGCCCGGTGGACCGCGAGGAGTGGTTCAAGACCCCGCAGACGGTCAACGCGTACTACAGCCCCCGGATGAACCAGATCGTCTTCCCGGCCGCCATCCTCCAGCCGCCGTTCTTCGACCCCGAGAGCGACGCGGCCGTGAACTACGGTGCCATCGGAGCCGTCATCGGGCACGAGATAGGCCACGGCTTCGACGACCAGGGTTCCAAGTACGACGGCACCGGCGCCCTCCAGGAGTGGTGGACGGAGGCCGACCGTGCCGCCTTCGACGAGCGGGCCGGTGCACTGATCGCCCAGTTCGACGCGCTGGAACCGGCGCAGACGCCCGGACAGAAGGTCAACGGGGCGCTGACGGTCGGCGAGAACATCGGCGACATCGGGGGCCTGACCATGGCCTACCGTGCCTATCTCCGGTCGCTCGACGGCGCCGAACCACCGGTCATCGACGGCCTCACCGGCCCCCAGCGGTTCTTCCTCAGCTGGGCGCGCGTCTGGCGGTTCAAGGCCCGCGACGCCGAGGCCCGGCGGCGACTGGTGGTCGACCCGCACGCCCCGGCCGAGTTCCGCTGCAACGCCGCCGTGCGCAACCTCGCGGAGTTCCACGAGGCCTTCGACGTACGCGAAGGCGACGGCATGTGGTGGGACCCGGCCGACCGGGTGCGGATCTGGTAGCCCGGTCCCCGAACCCTTGCCTCCACCGGGACACCACACGGTGCTCCGGATCGCTCGACCACGCGGCCTCGGCCCCGGCTTCCGCCCGGGGCCCGGCTCTCACCCATGCCGCCTCCCCGCCCGCCCCACACACGTCTGGAGACCCCGCTGCGATGACCACGGCAACCTTCGAAGACCTGCGCGACTTGATGTCGATGATGGCGGGCGACGAGAAACACCGCGAAGCGGCGACCTCGACGGTCGACGCCCTGTGGGTGCTGTACGACCGCGTGCTGCGCGTGACCCCGGAGATGGCCGAGGACCGCGACCGGTTCTTCCTGTCCAAGGGCCATGGCCCCATGGCCTACTACGCGGTACTGGCCGCCCGGGGGTTCATCGACCCGGCCGAGCTGCCCCGCTTCGGTTCCTTCCGCTCGCCGCTCGGCATGCACCCGGACCGGGCGCTGGTGCCCGGTGTCGAGATATCCAGCGGCTCGCTCGGCCACGGGCTGCCGCTGGCCGTGGGCACGGCACTGGGGCTGCGGGCCCGCGGCATTCCCTCCGATGTGTGGGTCCTCATCGGGGACGGCGAGTTGGACGAGGGTTCCAACCACGAGGCGATCGCCTACGCGGGTCGCGTCGGCCTGGAACGGCTGCACGTGATCGTGGTCGACAACCACTCGGCGAGCCACGGCTGGCCGGGCGGCATGGAGCAGCGCTTCGAGGTGGAGGGCTGGTCGGCGGTACGGGCGAACGGCCGGGACCACGACGAGCTGGAGGCCGCCTTCCGTGCCCCGCACCCCGGCACGCCGCGGGTCGTGGTGGCCGACACCGGTGCGCGCTGACAGCCGCCCCGCACCGGGCCGCGCCCCTCGCCGCCCCCAGCCGGCCGACCCGCGGCCGGCCGCCCCGTCGTGAACCCAAGGAGGACCCCCATGGCCGGAATCATGCGCGAGCGCTTCGTCGAGGTGTCGACGCAACTGCTGGACACCCACGAGCGGTTGGCGCTGCTGACCGCCGACCTCACGTCCGCCCTCTTCGACGGTGCCCGCGAGCACCACCCGGACCGGGTGCTCAACTTCGGCATCCGCGAGCAACTCCTCATCAGTGCCGCGGGCGGCCTCGCGCTCGCCGGGATGCGGCCGATCGTGCACAGCTTCGCTCCGTTCCTCGTCGAGCGGCCCTTCGAGCAGATCAAGCTGGACCTCAACCACCAGGCCGTGGGGGCGGTGCTGGTCAGCGCCGGTGCCTCGTACGACATCTCCAGCAGCGGACGCACCCACCAGTCGCCCGGAGACGTCGCCCTGCTCTCCACGCTGCCCGACTGGACGATCGACGTCCCCGGCCACGCCGACGAGGCCGAGGCGCAGTTGCGGGAGGCGGCCGACGGCGACGACTTGGTCTACCTGCGCCTGTCGAACCAGACCAACGCCCACGCCCACGGCATCGTCGACGGCCGTCTGCACCGCGGCTTCCGCACGCTGCGCCAGGGCAGGGCGGCGGTCGTCATCGCGGTCGGCCCGCTCGCCGACGCGGTCCTGACCGCGACCGAGGGACTGGACGTCACCGTGCTGTACGCGGCCACGGTCCGGCCCTTCGACTCCGTCGCGTTGCGGGCGGCCGTCGCCGACCAGCGTGAGCCGGCCGTCGTCCTCGTCGAGCCGTACCTCGCCGGAACCTCCGTCGCGATGGTCGCCGAATCGCTGGGCGACGTGGCGCACCGGGTGCTCGGACTCGGCGTCGCACGCGATGAGTTGCGCAACTACGGCACGCCTCGCCAGCACGCCATCGCCCACGGCCTGGACAGCGCGGGACTGCGCCGCGCCCTCGTCGGGTTCGTGGGCGAGAAGTAGCGGCTGCCGCGGCCCGGGTCAGTCCCGGGCCGCGCGCAGTGCGGGTGTGAGCACGGGCAGCAGGGCCAGGACGATCAGGGCGAAGACGGCCCACATCGCGGCGCGGGTGCCGGCCCACTGGGCGAGCGCGCCGCCCAGCAGGCCGCCCAGCGGCATGGCGCCCCAGGTCAGCACGCGCATCGAGGCGTTCATCCGGCCGAGCAGCTCCGGCGGGCAGACACTCTGCCGGTAGGTCAGCTGGGCCACGTTGCGCATGGAGATGCCGACGGAGAAGGCGAACGAGCCCACCGGGTACAACAGGATGAGCCAGCCGTGGCCGGTGAACGGCATCAGCAGGACGAAGGGCACGATGGCCAGGCTCGGCACCCAGATCGTGCGGGCGGTCCCGATCCGCCGGATCACCGACCGCGCGGTGAGACTGCCCAGAAAGCCGCCGACGCCCTCGCCGGCCAGCAGCAGACCGTAGAGCCCCGGGCTGAGGCCCAAGTCCCGCACGAGCAGGATCGGTTGGACGGCGAGCAGCGCGGTGGTCGCCAGGCACAGCAGCACGCCGCTGGTGACGAGCATGCGCAGGACGGGATGGTGGAGGACGTAGCGCAGTCCCACGGCGATCTGCTGGCGCAGCGAGCCGCGTGCCTCGTTCTTCGGCTGCGGCTCGGACCGCCGGATCGCGCCGATGGACCCGGCGGAGACGAGGAAGCTGACCGCGTCCACCACGAGGGCTCCGACCGGTCCGGCCGCCTGCACCAGCCAGCCGCAGACCGCGGGACCGCTGAAGTAGGCGCCCCGGTTGGCGGTCTGGAGTACCGCGTTGCCTTCCGCCAGCCGGTCGCGTCCTACGAGGAACGGCAGGTACGACAGGTGCGCCACGTCGAAGAACACCGTGGCGGTGCCGGCCAGCACCGCCACCACGTACAGCTGGGCCAGCGTGAGCACGCCGAACGCGTAGGCCAGCGGTATCGAGGCGAGGAGGGCGAAGCGCAGCAGGTCGGTCGTGATGAGCACCGGTCGGCGCCGCATGCGGTCCACCCACGCTCCGGCGGGCAGGCCGGCCACCGCGACCGGAACCGTGGAGGCCGCCGTGAGCAGGCCCATCTGGAACGCGGAGGCGCCGAAGGTGCTCAGGGCCACCAGCGGTAGCGCCACCGTGGTGACCTGACTGCCGAACTGGCTCACGGTGTCACCGGTGAGCAGCAGTTGGAAGCCCCGGTGGGCGCGCAGCAGTGGCCGGTCCGGCGCGGCGGATATCGCGGGGGTGCTGGACGAAGTGGTCATGGCAGGCAGGTCTCCCCACGGATCGAGCCATCACCGCGGACGCTTCGCGGCGCGTGCGAAGGGCCGTCGGTGGAAGGGTGGTTGAGGGCCGCTGTGGAAACGGTGGAGGCCCCTTCGCGCCATGAGCGTAGAGCATGTGCCGGAATCTCCCGGAGGCTCCCTGATCACCCCGGTCCCTGGGCGTGAGGATGTTGTGAGTGCCCTCCCGAACGGAACGTCATATGCGGTTGGAATGGGGACTTTTGGCATGAACAAGCTGATTGACGGGTGGCGGGAGGCGGGCTTACGTTCTCGGTGGCTGCCCGTTGATCCACAAGCGGAGACGCAGTCACCGTCGACGACAAGGAGATCATTGTGAGCATCGACACCCTGATCAAGCCCACTGAGGAAGAGCTGCGCGCTGCGGCGATCGACGAGCTCGACGAGTTCGACGGCGACGCCCCGATGCTCATCGAGAACATCGACTTCGCCTGACCCAGCCAAGAACGCATGTGACGTGACCGACGGTTCGGTGGCTTGTTCCACCCGGCCGTCGGCACGGTTCCCCCCTCGTGACAGGAGAGCCGCCGGTGCCGGTGAGTACGCTGACTGATCTGCTGGAGGACGGCAGCGAGCTGCGCGCGGCGTACTACGCGAGTGAACCCCTGGTGCTGCGCGACGCGGTCGCCCTCGACGGACCGCCGCGCATCAAGGACATCCTCGCGCTGATCGACGGAAGCCTCCTGCGCCGCCCCTACTTCTCCGTCCTCCAGGACGGCATGGCGCCCTCCGACAGCGAACTCCTCGCCACCCGCACGGTCGCCGGCACCCGCGTCGACGGGTTCATCGACTCCGCCGCCGTGGGCCGGCAGCTGGCGCACGGCGCCACCCTCAAACTCAACCAGGTCGAGGACTGGCACCCCTTCCTCCGGGATGTCAACGACGCCCTCAACGCGGTCTTCCCGGCCGAGTCGAAGGCCTTCCTCTTCTATACGCCCGCGGGCAAACGCGGCATGCTCCCGCACCGCGACGGCTCCCGTGTCGTCGCCGTCCAGCTGGAAGGTGCCAAGGAGTGGCATCTGTACGACACACCCCCGGAGTCGGCGGCCAGCGCCGGTCTGGACGTCGACACCTCCAAGGAACGGATCGTCGTCCTGGAACCCGGCGACCTGCTCTACCTTCCGCACGGCACCGGGCACGCCGCCACCGCGATCGACCGCACTTCCCTGCACGTCACCTTCACGCTGACCGAGCCCTCCCCGGCGGCGCTCGTGCAGGCCTACATCGACGAGTGGATCGCCTCGGGCCGCCCCGCCAGGGCCGGCCGGGACGCCGCCTCGCCGCGAACCCGGGCCGCAGCACTGCTGGCCGACCTCAAGGACTTCGGCTCCGGCGTCGACGGTGCCGTGCTCGTCGACCGGGCCCTGGCCACCGCACGTCTGCGAGACGGATCACGATGACGCACACCGACCCCCACGCCGACATCGACACCGGCCTCGCGGGCTGGCTCGCCGAACGCCGGGACGGCCGCACCGCCCGCACCGCGCTGTCCGGCGGCATGGCGCTGCCGACCGCCGCCGACGTGCTCGGCACGATCGACTGCGGCCTGCTCTCGCACCCCTACCTGGAGGTCTACCGGGACGGCGCCAAACGGCCCGCCGCCGAGGTCTTCACGGCTCGCAGGGTCCAGAACCACAAGGTCAACGGCTTCATCCACCACCGCAACGTCACCGGCCAGTACGCCGCCGGCGCCACCTTGCGGCTGCCGTGCGTCACCGACTGGCTGGCCGGCGCGCGGCCCGCACACGCGACGGTCCGCGAGGCGCTCGGTGGGCACATCGAGGCGACCGCCTACCTCGCGGCGGCCGGATCCCCGGTGGCGTACGCGGAGGCGGCCGTGGACGCCGTCGTCCTCGTCTGCTCCGGCAGCGTCACCTGGCACGCCGGCGAGGCGGACTCCGAGCCGCTGGAGGCCGGGGCCCGCACCGCCCTGCACGTCCCGGCCGGCACCACCCGCGGCGCGCACGCGGGCGACGACGGGGACTGCCTGCTGCTGGTCCTCGCCGAACGGTCGCCGACCACGACCGAGATCGTCAAAGCCCTGCGGCAGGCCGGGACCGCCCACCTGGAACAGCAGGACATCCACCGGCGCCACCACTTGATGCCCGTCGACCGGAAGGCGGACTGGGTGCTCGGCGAACTCGCCTCACACTTCGCCGCGATGGATCCGGCGGACCTCCTCCGCCTTGCCACCGGCCGCCCTTGACGGACCCGACCACTGACGGTCCGGCGCACCCGGACGCGACCAAGGCCCCGCATCGACCGCCGAGCGCCGGGCACCCCCAGCAATCGGACCAACGGGAGGACCCCGCAGTGGACCAGAGCCTTGCCCTGCGCAGCCGTTCGCTCGACGAGGTCGAGTGGCTGGCACAGTCGCTGTTGGAACGGGTCGGCGTCACGCGCGTCAGCGAGGTGACCGACCTGGACCTCCTCGGCATCCCCGTCTACCAGTCCGTACGCCCGCTGGCCGCCCGCGGCCTCAACACCGTCACCAGCGGGAAGGGCTACACCCGCCAGGGAGCCCGGGTCTCCGCGATGATGGAGGCCATCGAGCGCCGCTACTGCGAACCCGACGGCCGCCCCGAGGCGCCGCAACCGTACGAGGTCATGTGCGAGCGGATGCCGACGCTCGACCCCCGGCGGCTCGTTCCCCGCCGCGGCCACCGATGGACCCCGCAGACGCCCACCACCTGGTGGCCGATGCACTGCCTGCGCAACGACGTCGACATCGCGGTGCCCGCGGTCGCCGTCTTCACGCCCTTCCCCCACGAGGGCGGGCTGATGTCGTCGAACACCATCGGCCTCGCCGCCGGCAACGACCCCGTCGACGCCACCGTGCAGGCGCTGTACGAGGTCATCGAGCACGACAGCACCGCCTTCGGCGAGAAGCTGGGCCTCGGCCACCGTGTACCGATCGACACCCTGCCCGACGCGCACCGGGAGGTCGTCGAACGTTTCGAGCGGGCCTCGATCAGCGTCACCGTGCACGCCTACACGGGCGGGCTGCCCGTTCCCACCTTCTTCGTCACCACCGACGACACCCACTCCCGCGACGGAATGCTCTTCAACGGGGGAGCGGGCTGCCACCTCAACCCGGAGATCGCCCTGATGCGGGCGCTCACCGAGGCGGCGCAGTCCCGCCTGGTCGTGATCGCCGGGGCGCGCGAGGACCTGGAGGGCCAGGCCTACCGGCGCCACGCCTCGTACGACGAACTGCGCGAGTACCTCCACACCTGGAGCGAGGGCCGGCCCTGGCTGCCGTTCCACGCGATCCCCGACCGCAGCTCCGGCGACAACGCGGCAGACCTCGCCTTCCTGCTCGACATGCTCGGTGAACACGGGCTCCACCTCGTCCTGCGCACCAGCCTGGCCCCGGAGGGGCTGCCCTTCTCCATCGTCAAGGTCGTGGTTCCGGGCAGCGAGTTCACCCACGTCGACCACTTGCGGGTCGGGGTGCGCCTGTTGAACGCACGCGGGGCGGAACGACCGGACTGGACGGCGGCATGGCAGTGAAACTGACGGTGTACGCGGGCAGTTCACTGCTGCCCCAGGACATGGAGAGACTGGGCGGGACCGCCGACACCCTCGGGGTCGAGCTGGCCATGCGGCCACCGATCATCCGCGGCGATCTGCTGCGGACCCCGACCGAAGGCAAGTGGAACAACCGCACCCTCATCCTGGACGGGCAGTTCGGCCAGAACCTCTCGGTTTCCGTCACCGAGATCCGCGAGTACCTCGGGCGCGGCCTCTACCTCGCCGGCGCCTCCTCCATGGGCGCGCTGCGTGCCGTGGAGTGCCGCACGCTCGGCATGATCCAGCACGGTTGGGTCTGCGAGCAGTACCTCGCCGGACACGTCGAGTCCGACGCCGAGGTCGCCCTGCTGATGGACCCGGTCACCAGCGAAGCGGTCACCGTGCCCCTCATCAACGTGCGATGGCTGCTGCGGACCCTGGGCGAACGCGGCGAACTGGACGCCGTGACCGCCGCGACCGCCCTGGAGGTCGCCCAACGCGTGGGATACCGTGCCCGGCTCCCCGAGGCGCTCGCCAACGCCTTCCGTCGCGCCCTGCCCGCCGACGCCGCGGATCTGCTGGCCAAGCAGTTGGAACCCGAGGTGATCCCCGACTGGGACCGCAAGCGGCTCGACGGCGTCGAAGCAGTGGAGACCGAACTGCACGCCCTCGCCCGCTTCCCCTCCCACGCCTGACCCCGCCCCGGGCAGCCCTCGGCCGCTCGAACCGCGCACCCGCACCCACCCGTCAGGCCACGGCCGCCACGGAGGACGCCTCCCAGGCGAAGCCGTCCGGGTCGGTGAAGGGGGCGCTCGCGCCCGCGATGGTGAGGCGGTGGGCTCCGGTGCCTTCGGGGGAGACCCCGGCGTCCTTGGCCAGGGCGCGGCGCTTGTACAGCGCCAGCTTGACCGCGCCGGTTCCGGCCGCGAACTCCACGTACTTGCTGCCGAAGCTCTTCGCCACGGCGAGGCCCTGCTCGACGTAGAACTTCTTGCTCGCGCCCACGTCCGTCACTCCCAGCAGGAGTACGAAGTCGTCGATCTCCCGGGTGGCCGGGCCGCTGTCCTTCTTCGCCGAGGTCGCGACCTTCCAGATCGCGCCGTCCGGCGCCTGCACGACACCGCCGTAGCCCCACAGCGACTTCGTGACGGGCTTGAGGGAGGTGGCTCCGGCGGCGAGGGCCGCGTCGATGTGCAGGCGGACATCGGCCGGCTGGGACACGGTGAGCGCGAGCGTGAACCCGCGGAAACCGGTGCTGGGGGCCTGGGCGGCCCGCAGGCGTACCTGCCCGTCCAGGCCGAAGGCGGCGGCGTAGAAGCGGTCGGCGGCCGTGCGGTCGGCGACGTCGAGGGTGACGCTTTCGATGGAAGTCATGGTCATCACGCTAGGCGCGGCCCGCGGCCCGTGCTTCTCCGTTCCTGCCCGGTCCCGGGACCGCGGCGGCACCGCGAGGGAGGCTCCTGCGAGGGGCAGCGCATCCGGCTGTGCCAGGGCCGGGCAGGCTCGCACCCACGCTTGGCCTGGTGGGGGAGGGAACACCGAGCGGGCGGAGCCGGTTGCAGCCAGCATGAAAGCCATAGGTATGGACGAGTTCGGTGGACCGGAAGTGCTGCGCGTCCTGGAATTGCCCGAACCACAGGCGGGTCCCGGAGAGGTGCGGATCCGGGTGCACGCGGCCGCGGTGAACCCGACCGACGTCGTGCTGCGGCGCGGGGGCCACGCGGGGCGCATGCCCGGCCAGCGGCCCCCGTTCGTGCCCGGCATGGACGCCGCCGGTGTGATCGACCAGCTCGGCCCCGGTACCGGCGACAGGCTCGCCGTGGGTCAACGCGTCGTCGCCATCGTGCTGTTCGCCAGTGAGCGCGGCGGGGCCTACGCCGAGTACGTCGTGGTGCCCGCCGCTTCCGTGGTGCCCGCCCCCGAGGGGGTGGATCACGCCGCCGCGTCCACCCTGCTCATGAACGCCATGACCGCTCGCCTGGCCCTGGACACCCTGGCCGTGCCCCCGGGCGGGACCATCGCCGTGACCGGCGCGGCCGGAGCAGTCGGCGGGTACACGATCGAGCTGGCCAAGGCCGACGGGCTGACCGTCATCGCGGACGCCGCCCCGCACGACATTCGTCGCGTACGGGAATTCGGCGCCGACCACGTTGTGGAACGCGGCTCCGACGTCGCCGCCCGCATCCGGGAGCTGGCGCCTCACGGCGTTCCCGGCCTCGTGGACGGCTCCACGCAGACCACCGACGTCATGGCCGCCCTCGCGGACGGTGGGACTCTGGTCGAGTTGCGCGGCTGGTCCGGCCCGGCCGAGCGCGGTATCCGCGTGTGCCCGGTGGTGGTCACCGACGGTCTCACCGACACCGAGCGGCTGGACGCCCTGTGCCGCCAGGCCGAGGCGGGTGTCCTGTCGCTGCACGTCGCCGACGTGCTGCCCGCCGAGGAAGCGGCCAAGGCCCACCGTCTCCTGGAGGCCGGTGGCCTGCGCGGCCGGTTGGTCCTGGACTTCTCCTAGCCGGCCCGTTCCTTGACCCGGATCGCCTGAAGGCCGCCCGCCATCGGGCGATCGGCTGGGGGCGGCGGCTGTTCGGAGACGCCGCGTGGACCGCGGGCGAAGACGGCCGGTCTTGCACTGCGGGGCGTCAGCCGGACGTAGGCCGCAGGACGAGGCACACGAAGCCGAACGCCTCCCGGTACACGCCCAGCCATTTGTCGCGGTGGGTGGTGGCTGCTGCCAGGGCCTGGGGGCTCTCCGGGTCGTCGGGGTGGTCCAGGGCCCATGTGCTCAGGGAGCCCGTCCACGCCCATTCGTAGGCGTCCAGTTCCTGGCGGGTGCTGATGTGGCCCTGGACCGGGGTCCAGCCGTGGGCGGCAACCTGGGCCAGGGTGGTCGGCAGGTCGCTGAAGTCGCCCAGCATGTCGACGGCTTCGGCGGACGGCTCGTTCATCCAGAAGCCGTCGCCGATCAGCACGCGTCCGCCGGGCGCCAGATGCTTGCGGGCCGCCGCGAGGGTGGCGAGGAGGCCGTCGAAGGCGTGCGTGGCGCCGACGCTGAGGACCAGATCGAAGGCGTGCGGCGCGGTGAAGGCGCTGGCGTCCTCCTGGTGGAGGACGAGGCGGTCCTGCACGCCGCGCGCCTCCGCCGCCGTACGCGCGCGAGCCAGCGAGCCCGCCGCGATGTCCACGCCTTCGGCCCGCAGGCCGGGGTGCAGGGCCAGGGCGCGCAGCAGCCACTCGCCTCCGCCGCAGCCGAGGTCGAGCACGCGCGCCTGGCCGTGGGGGACGGCGTGTTCGAGCAGGTGGCGTACCGAGTCGTCGTCGAGCGGGGCCGCGATCGGATGGTCCGCGTGGGCGAGACTTGAGATCTGTTCACGGTTCATTGGGGGAGCCTGACAGGGGCAGTGGCCCCTCGCACGCGATTTCCTTGGGCGACCGGGAAACGCCGAGTGCCCAACTATGCGTCGCTGGGCGGCGGTTACTTTTCGCGAAGGGCCGCGTCGAGTACGTAGTACAACGTGTCCAGGCGGCTGCGACCGGGGCTGCGGGGCGGCATTCTGCTGACCAGGCCGCGTACTCGGTGCGGGGCGCTCCCGATCGCTCGCCGGATCTCCTCGTCGCCGACCCCCGCGTCCCCGCCCGCCGCGAGCTCTCTGGCCCGCGCCTCGTACACCACCGGGGCCAGTGCGTGCCTCGACTGGTGCGGGGTGGCCAAGGGGTGGATGTACGGAGTCGCCGCCGCGTAGCCCGCGGCCCGGGCGGCGGCCGTGGCGGCCGGGTCGGTGAGCTCGCGCGCGGCCGCGAGAGCAGCCCACGCCGCGGCACGCAGTTGCCCGGTCCGCTTTCCCTCGCGCACGAAGGCGCGAATGCTCTCGACGGCCTCGCGGGGGCGGCAGTCCGAGGGGGCCCGCACCTCGAACAGGGGCAGCACCGGCTCGACATGGTCGGCGGCCCAGAGCGCGAGTGCCTGGCGGTCTTCTTCGCTGATGGTCACCTCGTTCACGAGTACATCCTGCCGGTTGTGGTGCCGGGGCTGAGGGGAGGGTTCGGCCCGGCGGGCTGGAACGCGTTGGGATGAACTCGGGCTGTTGGCCAGTGGGTTGAGGGCGATGTGGCCCCTGTCAGAGCTGGAAGGGCCAGACGCCGACGCTGTCCGCTGCGACGCGGATCTCCACCCAGGCGCCGTCGCCGCCCTCCGGCGGCGGAGCCATGTCGGGAGAACAGGTCACGTGGTCGAAGAGGATGTGTGCGCCTCCCACTTCGAGGGTGGCCAGGCCGTCCGAGGCGATGGCGAGCCGACCGCGCAGGAACACCTGGTCGCGTTCCTGCCGGACGCCGGGCCCGGCGTCCGCGGCCACCTGGGTGTTGCGGCCCCAGACAAGGTCCTCGTCCACGCTCCACTCGATGTGGTGCCCGCCGTCCGCCTCCTCCGCGGCGCCGCGCCATACCGCCACGGCGGTGCCGACGGCCGAGTGCACGCGGACCTTCAGCGGTGGGCGAGGAGCCCCGAGTGCCGCGGGAGTTCTCTGCGGCAGCCTCTCGACCCGGACCCACATTCCCCGATCATCCCCGATCCCGTACGAACGCATGCGATGGCCCGCTCCCGCGGGATCGCCCAGCGTATCGAGGGGTTCACGGGTGCGTGGCGTCGTTCTGAGGGGGCCGGGCCGCCGTGGTCAGGCGGTTGGCCAGGGTTGTGACCAGGTCGCGGAGTTCGGGCGGGCGCTCGATGACGAACGGGCCGTCCAGCGAGGCGAGTACGGCGGGCAGCCAGTCGAGCCGCTCGACCCGCAGCTCGGCGCGGAACCAACTCCCGCCCTCGGGTGGCAACTTGGTCAGCGTCGCGAGACCGGCGGGGAGGTGGGCACGGATCTGCTCGGCCGTCCCCTGGATCCGCAGTGTCACCTCGTGCCGGTAGGGCGCTGTGGCGAGCCCCGCCAGGACGCGCTCGGCCGGGTCGATCCCGGCGGGCGGCACGAACGAGCCCGGGAGGGTCCGCGCGTCGGCGATGCGGTCCAGCCGGAACGTCCGGTCCTCGCCGATCGCCGGGTCCGCGCCCGTCACGTACCACCTGCCCGCGTGGCTGACGAGGCCGTACGGGTGCAGGGTGCGCTCGCTGCGCCGGCCGTCGGCGCTGGTGTACCGGATCGAGACCGGGCGGTGGTGGCGCACCGCGTCGGCGAGGGGGAGCAGCACCGCGCTCCGCGGTGCGGCCGGTGTGCCGGGCGGGGCCGTGAACGCGAGGGTGGCGAGCACGGCGTCCAGCCGATGCCTGAGCCGCTCGGGCAGGACCCGCCGGACCTTGGCCGCCGCGGTCTCCCCGGCCGCGCCCGCGCTCGTCGTGAGACCGGCCCGCCGGCCCGCGACCAGGCCGAGAAGCACGGCCAGCGCCTCGTCGTCGCTCAGCATGAGCGGCGGCATGCGGTAGCCGGAGACGAGGCGGTAGCCGCCGTAGCGACCGCGTACCGACTCGACCGGCACGTCGAGGTCGACGAGGTGCTGGACGTACCGGCGTACCGTCCGCTCGTCCACGTCGAGCTGTCCGGCGAGTTCGGCGACGGTCCGGGTGCCGCCGGACTGCAGAAGTTCCAGCAGGGTGAGCACGCGGGCGGTGGGTCGGGCCATAACCGGAAGTCTCTCTCATATACCGGGCGGATTCTGTCCGGTATTGGTCCTAGCGTGTGGCCAGAGCCGCGAACGGCTCTTCCCATTCCGCCCCCCCCGCACACGGAGAGAACCCATGAACTTCGTCTCGGTCCGCGTCATCACCGGCGACATCACCCGCCTCGTCTCCTTCTACGAGCAGGCCACCGGAGTGCGGGCGGACTGGTCCACCGAGGACTTCGCCGAGCTCCGGACCGCCGCCGCCACCCTCGCGATCGGCAGCACGCGGACGGTCCCGATGTTCGCGCCCGGCGCGGCGCGCCCGGAGGACAACCGCAGCGTCATCCTGGAGTTCCTCGTCGAGGACGTGGACGAGGTCCATCAGCAGTTGACCGGTTCCGGCAGGGGCGAGGACCTCGTCCAGCGGCCCACCACGATGCCGTGGGGCAACCGCTCGCTCCTCGTGCGCGACCCCGACGGCAACCTGGTGAACTTCTTCACGCCCGTCACCGCGGCCGCCAGGGAGCGGGTCGCGCGTTGAGGACAGCGGGGCGCGCGTGCTCGTGCGAGTGTGGTCCGCGCCCCGCCCGTGTGTCCGTGGGAGTGTGGCCCGGCGCCCCGCCCCGGTCAGGCCTTGGTCACCGGCTCCTGGAGCTCGGTCACCCACTCGTCCCGGTTCTCCGGACACTCCAGGTTGATCTCCCGCGGGTAGCCCGTCGAGCGGTAACCGTGGGCGTCGATCCAGCGGCCCAGGGTCTGGACGGTCGGCAGGATGGTCTCCATCGAGCCGTGGTGCACGATGGTCGCCACCTGGTCGACCGGCGGCAGGTCCACGATCCGCACTCCGTCCTTCTCCCCGGGCGGCGCGGTGACCTCCACGCCGGCGTGGACCAGGATGGCGCCGTCCGCGGTGTCCTCGTAGTACGCGACGCCGGGACCGCTCGGCGTGACACCCGCCGCGTCGAGGCGGCGGAACAACTCCCCGTACAGCGGCTGGATGACCGGGCCGATGGTGTCGAAGTCCGGTGCCACACCGGTCAGTTCGGCCACGCGTATGGACGGCAGGCTCTTGATGACGACGTCGTTGCCGGGCATGTGCCCCTCGCTCTCGATGGACCGGAGCCTCGCCTCGACCTGGACCAGCCGGGTGGCCGCGGCTTCCCGGGCGGCCTCCAGTTCGGCCCGCCGCAGCCGGAGCATGCCGCGCAGTTCCTCGGTGGTGACCTTCTCGTCGAGGATCTCCCGGACCTGCTGGAGGGTGAAGCCGAGGTCCTTGAGCGCGATGACGCGGTTGAGGCGGGCCAGTTGGGCGGCCGAGTAGTGCCGGTAGCCGGTGGCGGGATCGACGTGGGCCGGGTGCAGCAGTCCGGTCGCGTCGTAGTGACGCAGCATCCGGACCGAGACGCGGCCGTGCCGGGCGAAGTCTCCGATGGTGAACATGATGTCTCCGAGTGGAACGCCTGACACGGTGTGAGGGTCAAGAACCTACCGGTCGGCCTCCGCTCGGGCCCGGCCCGGCGGCCGCCCCTCCGTCGAGGTCAAGTAGCGTCAGCGGCATGAGCATGCCGCCTCCGTCTCCGCCGCAGGGCCCCTACCACCCCCAGCCCCAGGGCCCCTACGGCGCCCCGCCGCCCGGGCCTCCCGCGCCCGGCCCCTACGGAGCGCAGCAGCCCTGGCCGCAGCAGCCCCACCCCCAACAGGGCTTCCAGCAGCCCCAGTTCCCCCAGCAGCCATTCCCCCAGCAGCCGTTCCCGCCGCAGCAGGGCTGGGGCGTGCCGCCGATGGGGCCGCCTCCGCCGCGCAAGAACCGGACCGGTCTGGTGGTCGGCATCATCGCCATCGTGCTGGTGGTGCTCGGCGGTCTGGGATTCTCCGTGAACAGACTCCTCGGCGCGGCCGGTGGCTTCCCCGAGGCGAAGTACCGGCTCACCGTGCCGCCCACGCTGATGAACGGCCAGTACACCCTCGCCCAGGACCTGTCCGACAAGGGCAGGGAGGGCCTCAAGGGAACCTCGCAGGCGGACATCCGGGATCCGCGGGCGGCGATGGGCCAGTACTCGGGAGCCAAGGGCGACGGCACGTCGATGGTGCTGTCCGGCATTTACGGCAGGGTGAAGTCCCCGGAGCGGGAGCGCGACAGCATGCTGCGGGGCGCCCGGGAGGCCGATGGCGCCACCGTCGCGGCTCCGCCGAAGGACGCCACGCCCGCCGGGTCGGACGTCCGGATCCACTGCCAGGTGCTGACCAAGTCGCAGGGCGCTCTCAGCATCACCTTCCCGATGTGCGCCTGGGGCGACAGCAACACGGTGGGAAGCGTGGCGGTCGTCAGCCCCGCGTCAGCCGGACAGAAGGCCGCCGACATCGACGTATCCGAGGCGGCCGGACTGACCGCCAAGGTCCGCGACGAGATCCGCAAGCCCATCGGCTGAGGACCCGCCGCGCCGCCACCGGGGGCGAGCCTGTCGACGCCGTTGCTGCGGTCCCTATCGGCCGAGGACCCACGGCGGCGCCATCGGTGACGAGCCTGTCGACGCGGTCTCCGCGGCCCATCGGCTGAGAACCTTGGGCGCTGCCACCGTAGTTGAGTCGTCGGCGCCGTCACGGCGCCCCCGGTCGCCGCCCCGCCGGTGACCGCGCGCCGCGTGCGTAGCGTCCTCGGCCGAGACCGTGGACGGGCCCGAACCGTCGGCCCACGCCGGGCCCTCCCGCGGCTTTAGAATGCATTTCCAGGGTTTTCGGGTGATGGCTACAGGGGGCGGATCGATGGGCAGGCTGTGGGAGGGGTGGGACCGGGCGGGGCAGCGGAGCGCCGAGGAGATGATCGCGGAGGCGCGCAAGGCCTTCTTCGTCATGTTCGGGCTCATGGTGGTCGTCTGGGCCCTGCAGATCGTCAACTGGCTGTCGGACTACCGGCTCGACACGGACTTCGGTGTCATCCCGCAGGACCCGGGCCGGCTGGGAGCCATCCTGGTCGCGCCGTTCCTGCACTTCGGCTGGAGCCACATCGAGGCCAACTCGGGCCCGCTGTTCGTCTTCGGGTTCCTGGCGGCGTACCGCGGCGTGGTCCGCTTCCTGTGGCTCACTCTGCTCGTCGCCGTGACCAGCGGGCTCGCCGTGTGGATCTTCCAGGGCTCCAACACCCTGGGTGTCGGCGCCAGTGGCGTGATCTTCGGCTACTTCGGATACGTGGTGCTGCGCGGGCTGTTCGACCGGCGGCTCATCGACACCCTGCTCGGCGTGGTCATGGCGGCCTCGTTCGCCTACCTGGTGACGGTCGCCGTCCCCGGCACCCCG
Source organism: Streptomyces sp. NPDC045846 (assembly GCF_056431605.1). NCBI lineage: Bacteria > Bacillati > Actinomycetota > Actinomycetes > Kitasatosporales > Streptomycetaceae > Streptomyces > Streptomyces sp. NPDC045846. The sequence continues at coordinate 464,718 of NZ_JBWKKJ010000001.1, forward strand.
GGCGTCAGCTGGCTGGCGCATCTCGGCGGCCTGGTCGGCGGGATGGTGGGTGCGTACCTCCTGCGGGACGGCCGCCGTCCCGCGGCCGCCTCCGGCGAAGAAGGCCCGGGAGCGGCGCTCGACCCCGGCCGTGCGGACCTGCACAAGGAACTCCGCGACCTGGGTCTCCTCTGAACGACCCGCGTCGCCCGTCGTCCGGGGGACCGGCACAGGGGGAATGGGGGCCGTTCCCTAGACTCCCGGGATGGCCAGCGATCTTCTTCGTCTCACCGTCCTGGGAAGTGCGACTCCGTACGCGAGCGTCGACAATCCCTGCTCCGGCTACCTGGTGTCCAGCGGCCGCACCCGGATCTGGATGGACGCGGGCAGCGGGACGCTGGCGCAGCTCCAGCGGCACGTCCGGCTCGACGAGGTGGACGCGATCTGGCTCTCCCATCTGCACGCCGATCACAGCGCGGACCTGCTCACCGCCTACTACGCGGCGCTCTACGCAGACCTGCGGCTCACCGCGCCCATCCCCCTGTACGGCCCGCCGGGCACCGCCGACCGTCTGGCACATTTCCTCACCAACGGTCCGGAGCGCAGCCCGGTCGAGTCCGCCTTCGCCGTCCACGAACTGTACGACGGGCACCAAGTGCGCGTGGGAGCAGTCACGTTGACCAGCCGGGCCGTGCGCCACGGCATGCCCGCCTTCGCCGTACGGGTCGAGGCCGAAGGCCGGTCGCTGGTCTACTCGGGGGACACGGCGCCGTGCGCGAACCTGACCCGGCTGGCCGAGGGGTGCGATGTGCTGCTGTGCGAGGCCGAGAGCGCGCACGCGCAGGTGGGAGAGGAGCGGGTGCACCACACGCCCGAGGACGCCGGTGACACGGCTCGCGCCGCCCGGGCGGGCCGGTTGATCGTGACCCACGTGGGCCGCGCCCTCACCCCGCGGCAGGCGGTGGCCCGCGCCTCGGCCGGGTACGACGGTCCCGTCGACCATGCCGCCCCCGGGATGACCTTCTCGATCGGTTAGGGCCGGGCCGGTCGACGTGCGGGACGTCCCCGGTCGGCCATGGGCCGCATCCCAAGTGCCTGCTCACAGCGGTGGGACGGGCGGGACGCCTCCCGGGAGGTTCCGGGCCGCTGTCGCCCGGTGCCCGCCTGAACAAGAGTGGGCGCAACGCCGGTGGGGAGCCGGCGAGGAGCGCCCGGGGACCCGGAGAGGGCGGCGCGGGCGTTCCGCCGACCACGGAACACGACAGAAAACAGGGGATCGACCATGCTCGGAATGCGCGGAAAGAGCGTTGCTCAGGCTGTCGGTACGGCACTGCTGGCGCCCGCGCTGGTGCTGGCCATGACGTCCGCGGCGCACGCGGACTCGGACACGCACTGGGTGCACAAGAGGAGCGACCACTGCCTGTACCCGGTGTACGACAACCACGGCCACCCGACCGACGTCACGCTCAGGACCGGCTGTTCGGACCGCGACACCGACTGGCACGACGTGAACAACGGCGACGGGACGTGGCTGGAGCGCAGCAAGTACGAACCCGGCTACTGCCTGGTCGCCTACACCGACCACGACGCCTACATGGAGCCCTGCAACGGCAACGACTACCAGCGCTGGGAGGAGATCAACACCGGGCACGGCTGGAACCTGAAGAACAAGGCCACCCACGAGTGCCTCGACAGCAACGGTGACCGGGTCTACATGCTGGCCTGCAACGGCGGCGACTACCAGCTCTGGTTGTGAGCCCCGCCCGGCCGAGGTGAGACACCCTCTGCCGCGGTGACCTCCGCCAGTCCGCCGGGACCGCGGGCCGGCCGTCGCTTTTGACGGCCGGCCCGCGCGGCATCCGTGGTGAAGTCCCTCCACCCCGTACGAGGTCAGGCGGCGATGGCCGGACCTCCGCGCCGGGCCAGCGCGTCGGACGTCCTCGCCGTGATCCAGAGGGACGCCGCGAGAGTGAGGACCAGGGCGGTTCCCGTCGCGATGATGCCGCTGTCCGTGACGGGCGGCGGGCTGCCCGCCTCCGAGCGGGCCGAGCCGGTGAGGAACGGGATCACCGCCAACACGGCCACTCCCAGGGCGACTTCGGCCCACACGACCTTGGGGAAGTGCCGCAGCGTCAGGTGCAGGAGCGAGCTCGTGGCGTCGGCGCGGCGGGCCCGGGCGATGCGGGGCATGAGCCAGAACTGGTTGACGCCGCCGGCCGTGACCATGCCGAGGACGAGCACCACCTTGATGAGCAGGAAGAGCCCGTAACTCGTGCTCCACAGCTGTCCGATGGCGCCCACGTGCTTCCAGGTCATCCACAGGCCGGAGGTGAGTACGGCGCCGACGCAGATCAGCGCGACGAGGCTGAAGCGGCGCCAGAGGTCCGCCCACAGCACCCCCGCGTTCTCGCTCAGGCGGCCGCGGCTGGTGGCGAGTGCGGCGAGCACGGCCAGGCCGCCGATCCACACCGTGCCGCTCACGATGTGGACCTGGTCGCAGACGAGGTCGACCACCTTCTCCGCGTTCTTCGGCGCGGTGGCCGGTATCGCGGCGACGAGGGACACCGCGAGTGCCAGGGGCAGGGCGGTGAGGGCCACGGTGTTGAGGTGTCTTCGCACCCGGGGGAGGAACAGGGAGATCAGTGCGGCCGACGCCAGGAGCAGGACGGTGTTCTGCGCGAGGTAGACCGTGCCCTGGGCCACCCAGGTGCCCTTGGCGGCGGGTGCGCGAAGGAAGTCCCGGATGTTCCCCGGCGCGAGCGCCTCGCCGAACGGCATGCCCTGCCCGGCCCGGGCCACGCGCCCGGCGAGCTGGAAGTAGCCGGACACCAGCAGGACGACCCCGGCCCACGCCAGATACGCAGCCGTCCGACGACGCAGTACGTCGACGTCACCCCGCTCGTTCCCCGGTGCGCGCAGCGCCGGGCGCACGGTCGCCGCGTACGTCACCGTCGCGCCGATCGCCCCGGACAGGCCTGCGAAATAGCCCGATTTCGTGAGGATCCGCCAGAGCGGGGGCGTGGTGTAGCCGGCCGAGGCGGCCAGATGAACGAGACTCATGAGAGGTAAGGCTAACCTAAGTATCGCTACCTGGGGAACGTTGGTGCCGGGTTCCGTGACAGGTGACTGGGGCGCCCTCGCTCTCGCGCGGGCTGACGCGTGAGCTGCACCACGCGGCGATGATGCCGACCAAGGCCCCGTCGGCCCGCCGGTGTTGACGCACCGGCTATTACCGGCCAGATCCCGCATCCACGGACATACGACCCGGTGGACGGGCTGATAGCTTTCCGCGAGTTGATCTTGCTGCCGCTCCTCGCGGCGGCAGTACTCACCTTGAGCAAGGAACGCGAATTGGCTCGTCATCCGCGCAAGCGTCCGTCCGTCTCCGTCGTCGCCACCCGCGCCGCCGTCCCCGCCCTGCTGGCCGCCTTGTTGCCCGCGGTCCCCGCCGCCGCGGACACGGGGCCCGGGGGCGCCGCCCCGCACCTGGACGCCGTCGAGCAGGCGCTTCGACAGGTCTCGCCGGGGCTCGAAGGGCGGGTCTGGGAACGCACCGAGGGCAACTCCCTCGACGCGTCGACGCCGGGCGGCGGCGACTGGCTGTTGCAGACCCCCGGCTGCTGGGGCGACGACACGTGCGCCGACCGGCCCGGCACCCGGAGGCTGCTCGCCAAAATCACCGAGAACATCGCGAGCGCGACGGGCACCGTCGACATATCGACCCTGGCCCCGTTTCCCAACGGGGCGTTCCAGGACGCCGTCGTGGCCGGACTCAAGACGTCGGCCGCGGCCGGGCACAAGCTGAACGTACGCGTCCTGGTGGGTGCGGCTCCGGTCTACCACCTGAACGTCGTGCCGTCGAAGTACCGCGACGCGCTCGTCGACCGGCTCGGCGCGGCCGCGAAGGACATCAACCTGAACGTCGCGTCGATGACGACGTCGAAGACCGCGTTCTCCTGGAACCACTCCAAGCTCCTCGTGGTCGACGGCCGGTCGGTGGTCACCGGAGGCATCAACAGCTGGAAGGACGACTACCTGGAGACCGCCCACCCGGTCTCCGACGTCGACCTGGCGCTGAGCGGCCCCGCCGCCGCATCCGCGAGCAAGTACCTGGACGAGCTGTGGTCCCGGACCTGCCGCAACAAGAGCAACATCGCCAGCGTGTGGTTCGCCTCGTCCAACGGTGCCGGATGCATGCCGTCGCTGCCCCGGGTCCCGGCCCCCGCGACGTCCCCGGGCGGGGTGCCGGTGATCGCCGTCGGCGGGCTCGGCGTGGGCATCCAGCGCGACGATCCGGCCTCTGCGTTCCGTCCCGCGCTGCCCACCGCGCCCGACACCAAGTGCGTCGTCGGCCTGCACGACAACACCAACGCCGACCGCGACTACGACACGGTCAACCCGGAGGAGAGCGCTCTGCGTGCCCTCATCTCCAGCGCGAGGCAGCACGTCGAGATCTCGCAGCAGGACCTGAACGCCACCTGTCCTCCGCTGCCCCGCTACGACATCCGCACCTACGACGCCCTCGCGGCGAAGCTGGCCGCCGGGGTCAAGGTCCGCATCGTGGTGAGCGACCCCGCCAACCGCGGCGCCGTGGGCAGCGGCGGCTACTCGCAGATCAAGTCGCTCTCCGAGATCAGCGACACCCTGCGCGAGCGGCTCGCGCTGCTCACCGGTGACCGGGGCACGGCACGGACGGCGATGTGCTCCAACCTCCAACTGGCCACCTTCCGCGGTTCGGCCAACCCGAAGTGGGCCGACGGCCACCCCTACGCGCAGCACCACAAGCTGATCTCGGTCGACGACTCCGCGTTCTACATCGGGTCCAAGAACCTCTACCCGTCCTGGCTCCAGGACTTCGGCTACGTGGTGGAGAGCCCCGCGGCGGCCAAGCAGCTGGGGTCCCAACTCCTGGCCCCGCAGTGGCAGTTCTCGCAGGCGTCCGCGACCGTCGACTACGAGCGAGGCATCTGCCAGGGCTGACCGCGGGCCCGGCCCCGCGACCTCCCGGATGGCGCGAGGAGGGAGCGGGCCGGGGCCGCGGACCCCGTTCCCGCCCGCGAATGCCATAGTCGGAGGTCAAGTTGAGCGCTCCGGACGGCGAGGTGGCAGCGAACGTGTTCACGACCCGACCCACCCTTCAAGGCACCTTCGGCATGGTGTCCTCCACGCACTGGCTCGCCTCGCAGTCGGCGATGGCCGTCCTTGAGGACGGTGGCAACGCCTTCGACGCCGCCGTCGCCGCGGGCTTCGTCCTGCATGTCGTCGAGCCGCACCTCAACGGACCGGCGGGCGAGGTGCCGATCCTCCTCGCTCCGGCGGGCGGCGAGGTGCGGGTGCTGTGCGGGCAGGGCGTGGCCCCGGCCGGCGCCACGATCGGGCACTACCGGGGACTCGGCCTGGACCTCGTCCCCGGCACCGGCCCGCTCGCGGCGGCGGTGCCGGGCGCGTTCGACGCGTGGATGGTCCTCCTGCGCGATCACGGCACCAAGTCCCTTGAGGACGTGCTGAGTTACGCGATCGCGTACGCGGAGGACGGTCATGTCCCGGTGGAGCGCGTGGGGGAGACGGTGGAGACCGTACGCGCGCTCTTCGAGACGGAGTGGCGCACGTCGGCCGAGGTGTACCTGCCGGACGGGCATCCGCCGCGGCCGGGCGAACTGCTGCGCAACCCGGCGCTCGCCGCGACCTGGCGGCGCCTGATCGCCGAGGCCTCGGCCGCCGGAGGCCGGGTCGCCCGGATCGAAAGAGCACGGGAGGTGTGGCGCTCGGGCTTCATCGCGCAGGCCCTCGTCCGCCAGTCCCGACGACCCACGACGGACACGAGCGGAGTGCGCCACACGGGCACCCTGACCGCCACCGACCTCGCCTCCTGGTCGGCGACCTACGAGGCGCCGGTGACGTACGACTGGCGGGAGTGGACCGTGTGCAAGGCGGGCCCCTGGAGCCAAGGCCCCTCCTTGCTCCAGCAACTCGCCCTGCTGCCAAGCGACTTGCCGCCCTACGCCTCGGCCGACTACGTCCATCTGCTGGTCGAGGGCTGCAAGCTGGCCATGGCCGACCGCGAGGCCTGGTACGGCGACGCCGCCCGGACACCGATGGACGAGCTGCTGTCGGACCCGTACAACGCGGAGCGCCGCGAGCTGATCGGCGACGGGGCCTCGTACGAGCTCCGCCCCGGCAGCCCGGGCGGTCGCGCGCCCCGGATGAGCCGGCACGCGTACACGGTGATCACGGACGCGCCGGGGCCGGGCGCGCTCGGGGCAGGCGAACCCACGACCGCCAGGAGCCCGCATCGGCGGTCGGGCTCCGCCCCGGACGGTACGACCAAGCGAACACGGGCGCCCGGCGAACCGGACATCGCCGCGAACGGCGGAACCCGGGGCGACACCTGCCACCTCGACATCGTGGACCGCTGGGGCAACATGATCGCCGCCACACCCAGTGGAGGCTGGCTCCAGTCCAACCCGGTCGTGCCCGAACTGGGCTTTCCCCTCGGCACGCGGCTTCAGATGGCCTGGCTGGACGAGGGCCTGCCCGACTCCCTCACACCGGGCCGCCGCCCCCGCACGACGCTCAGCCCCTCACTGGCCCTGCGCGACGGCGTCCCCACGCTGGCCTTCGGCACGCCCGGGGGCGATCAGCAGGACCAGTGGCAACTGCACTTCTTCCTCGCGGTGGCACTGCGCGCGCCGGTCCGCGGCACCCTCGACCTCCAAGGCGCCATCGACGCCCCGAACTGGCACAACGACGGCTTCCCCAGCTCCTTCTACCCACGCGGCATGCGCCCGGGTCGCGTGACCGTCGAATCCCGGATGGACGCGGACACCCTCGCCGAACTGCGCCGACGCGGCCACGACGTCGTGGTGGGCGACCCCTGGTCGGAAGGCAGACTGTGCGCGGTAGCCCGCGACCCCCGCACCGGAGTGCTGTCGGCCGCGGCGAACCCGCGGGGGATGCAGGGGTATGCGGTGGGGCGGTGAGCGGATGCGGCAGCGGGGCTTCGGACTCCCCGCCCGGCGACCTCACGCGAAGCGGGCCACGAACCGGCGTTGCCAGGGTGTTTCCACCGCGCGGTGCGCAGAGTGGTTGCGTACCTGGGTGACCGCGTCCGCGCGGGGCACGCCGTCCAGGACGGCGGCCCTCCGCCTGCGCGGCCGCCCTCCGGCCCTTCGGGGACCGTAGAGCCTCGTGCCGGGCCGATGCCGACACGCCCTGCCGCGCCCGCCCGACCAGGCGGGACGCACGGACTTGCCCGGCTCGCAACTCGGGGGCCGCCATGCGGGGGCGGCGTGACGGGCCTAGCGTGGAGGCGAGTGATGTCCTCGTCCGGACGTCTGTCTCCGGACGCCCCTCGTCCGGCAGGAGGCCTGCCCATGAGGTGTTCACGGATCCAATGGCGCAGGGCGTGCGTGGGAGTCGCGGCGGCCACGCTGCTGACCGTCCCGGCGGTCACCGCAAGCGCGTACGGTGCCACACCCTCTCCGTCCCCCTCCCCGTCCGCCTCGGCATCGAGCGAGAGCGAGTTCGCCAACCTCAGCCCGGCCGTCGCCGCGCGTCTGGACACCGCCATCCGGCAGGTGATGAGGGAGGCGAACGTCCCCGGCGTCGCGGTGAGCCTCTCGGCGCCCGGCAAGGGGAGCTACGTCAAGAGCTTCGGCGTCGCCGACAAGTCCAGCGGCGCACCCATGCAGCCGGACATGTACATGCGGATCGGCAGCGTGACCAAGACGTTCACCGTGACCGCCCTGCTCCAGCTGTTCGACCAGGGCAAGGTGGGCCTGGACGACCCGATCGGCAAGTACATCTCCGGCGTCCCCAACGGGGACAAGATCACGTTGCGTCAACTCGCCGAGATGCGCAGCGGGTTGTTCAGCTACACCGCCGACGACGGCTTCGTGAAGGCGCTGCTCACTCAACCGACGAAGCCGTTCACACCGCAGCAGTTGCTGGACTACTCCTTCAAGCACCCGGTGGTGTTCCAGCCGGGGAAGGACTACCAGTACTCCAACACCAACCTGATCCTGCTCGGCCTCGTGGTGGAGAAGGCCGGCGGCATGCCGCTGAACGACTACATCACGCAGAAGGTCGTGAAGCCCGCCGGTCTGACGCACACCAGCTTCCCGACCGACGCCGCGTTCCCCGACCCGCACGCACACGGGTACACCAACCAGACCCTGTCCGGAAAGATCGAGGACGCGACGGACTGGGACCCCTCCTGGGGCTGGGCGGCCGGAGCGATGATCTCCACGCTCTCCGACCTGAAGAGCTGGGCCACCACCCTGGCCACCGGCACCCTGCTGTCGCCCAAGGCGCAGGCCGAGCGCCTCAAGACCATCCCGACCGGCATTCCGGGCGCCGGTTACGGCCTGGGCATCGTCAACGTCCAGGGTTGGATCGGGCACAACGGCTCGCTGCCGGGGTACGAGTCCGTGACGATGTACCTCCCCGAGGCCAAGGCCACGATGGCCATCGTCCTCAACACCGACGCGCTGCACGACAAGAGTGAGCCCAGCACCCTCTTCGGCCAGGCGATCACCACCATCGTGTCGCCGAAGCATGTGTACGGCGTGCCCGTCCAGGAGTCCCATTCGTCGTCCTCGCCCTCGCCCTCGTCGTCCTCGTCGTCCTCGCCTTCGTCCGGGTGACGGTGGGAAGACCCGGTATCAGAACCAGTGCAGGCAGTGCGGAGTGCCCTCGGCGCGGAAGAGGGCGTCGGCGAGGGGGGCCGCGCCCGGGTGGTGGGCGCGGACGTGGCCGGCGCGCACGAGCGTGCTGGGCGCGGTGCCACCGAGGTAGACGGAGCCCAGGTCGCTCACGTCCAGGGACAGATCGGGCTCCCGATCCGTCGGGACGCACTCCGCCTTGCCGTCCCGGACGGTCAGCAGATGACGGCCGCGCTCGCCCAGGAACGGATCGTCGACGTCCAGGACGAGCTCGCCGTCCGTGGCCCAGCCGCGCGCGGTCAGCGCGCGCGGAACGTCCAGCAGCCGCACCCAGAGCCAGTCGGTCTCGCTGCCCACCTCGCCGGCGCGGAAGTCCGCCAGCTGCCAGCGCAGCGGGTGGCCGGGCGGCACGTGCTTGAACACGACCTCGGTGATGAGGTCGTGTCCCAGGACGAACCGGGCCAGGGCCGTGAAGACCGCGTCGTCGGTGGTGATGGTCTCGTCGACCGTCAAACCGGACTCACCCAGCGAGTAACTCGCGTAACCGTCGGGGACGCCGTCGGCGTCCCGGTGGAGGGCGATGTAGCGCGGGGCCGGGGCGATCGGGGGGTGCCCGGCGCCCGACGCCCACCAGCGGTGCGGCCGGGACAGCGCACCGGGCTGGGCGCGCCGGTACCGGTCGTACACCTCCTCCAGGATCCCGCCGCACTCGGCACGCCGCAGCACCTCGACCGAGCCGCCCGCAGCCGCGTCGGCCGTCGTACCCGCTCGGGGCACGGCGAAGGCGGTCTTGTGGCGCGGCACCGTCAGACGCTGCGTGTACGTCGCCGGGCCGTAGCCGAACCGGCGGTAGATCACGGCCTCGGAGGCCAGCAGTACGGAGAGGAACTCGCCCCGGGCCCGCAGTTCGCCGAGCTGATGCCGCATCATCGCGCTGAGCACGCCCTGGCGCCGGTGCGAGGGCAGGACGCCGACGGCGGTCACCCCGGCGACCGGAGCCAGGCCCCCGCCGGGCAGGGTGAGTTCGAAGGAGTACGCGCCGGCGGTGCCGACGGGCCGCCCGTCCGCCGTCACGGCGAGCAGGTTGCGGTCCATTTCGAGGGCCGACCACCAGACTCCGGTGCCATCCTTCGGGGGTTCCGGGAAGCGTCCGAAGGCGGCGAAAAGGGTGTCGATGAAGACGTCGAGGTCCTCGTCGGTCGTGGTACGGATCTCCATCGCTGGCGCTGCCTCCCGGGATATCGGCACCACGAGTCGCGGCGCCCCGCCACAGTGCAGCCCCGACCGGTGACCAGGTCAAGTGAATTAGGGCAGGCCGCTCGGCCGGTCCTCGGTGCGGCTCCCCGGGCGCGTCAACTCCCGCCGCCGGGAGCAGCGTTCGGGCTCGGCGGCGGATCGCGGCGCCACCGCTGGCTCCCGGAGCGAGGTGACACGGTCAGAGCGCCAGCATCCGCCACGCCAGTGTGCGGAGCTCGTCGTCCGGGTGGGCCTCCTCCGAGGGGAGTCCGGCTCCGAGCAGCCGCAGAGGGGAGAAGGCGAACGAGCGGAGGGCGGGCCGGAGCGACTCGGGGGTCTCGCCGATGTCGGCGAGAGCCTTGAGGGCGGCGAGCCCGACGGGGGTCGAGTCCACCAGCTCCGTGAGGACGGGGACGGCGCGCTCCGGCGATCCGGTGATCCAGTGGTGCGCCTCGGCGGCCGTCATCCGGGTCCACTCGTAACCGGCCTCCAGCAGGGGCTCGATGAGCGGGAGGAGGGGAGCTCCGGCCGCGCCGAGCGGCCGGAGTCTGCCCACGTGCCAGTGGACCGGGCCCTTGGCGGAGAGCAGGTGCGTGAAGACGCGAAGCGCCGGGTCGGCGTCGTCGGTGAGTTGGTAGTGGGCCACGGCGGCCGCCGCGCTCAACGAGGAGTCGGTCGCGCGCAGGGCCTTGTCCAGCAGGGAGACGGTCTCTTCTGTGCGGACGCCGTTGAGGCCGAGCTGCCGGGCGGCCACGATGGCCGCGCGGTGGGTCCGCAGACAGTCGAGCAGTTGGGGCTCCGCCAGGCGGGCGGCGGTGCCGAGCGGCTCCAATGCGCTGACCAGGGCGATGCCCGCGTTGTCGGTGGCGCCCGCGGCCAGTTCGCGGCGTATTACGGGTATCAGCCGGTCGGCGGCCTCCGGGAAGCGGGAAGCAGCCGCTCTGAGGGCCTGCGCGCCGGGGCGGCGCAGCACCAGTTCCAGGGCGCGCGGATCACGCGAGCGGACGAGAGCGAGGAGGGCGGGCTCGGCGGTCTCCGCCTCCTCGGTGCGGGCGTAGCGGTACAGCGCGTCGCGGAGGTCGCCGCCGGGTTCGGGCAGACGCCTGATGCCGGTGCCGATGGTGCGGATGACGTGGGCGCGGGCGCGTGCGTCCCGCTGGTGGGGGAGGGCGGCGAGCAGCAGGTCCAGGGCCTGGGGCTCCCGGTCGCGCCAGGTCTCCGTGATCTCCCGGGCCAGCCAGGAGCCGCGCGCCCCGACGTCCCCGGCCTCGATCCGGCGGGCGGCCACGGTGAGACCGGCGTCGGGGTCGCGGGTGAGCAGATCGGTGAGGTGCTGGTCCTGGCTGGTGGTGCCGGACCAGGGGAAGGCGTCGTCCTCGGGTTCGGGTTCGGCGCCGTCCGCGGCGAGGACGTCCACCAGCCCGGCCGGGTAGGGCGGTCCGCTCCGCTCGGCGGCGAGCAGGGCGGCGGCCAGCCTGACCTCGGACAGCGGGCTGTCGAGCGGGAGTGGCTCCCGGCCCAGCCGGGCGAGTACGACCATCGCGTCCGCCCGCACCGCCGGGACGGGGTCGTTGGCGTACAGGGCGTCGAGCCGGCCCTCGACTGCGGCCCGGAGTTCGGCGGGCAGCAACCCGGCCACGGCGCCGACCACGCGGATCGCCGCCCGGCGCACCCCGCGCTCGCCGTCGTCGAGGCACGGGAGCAGATCCGGCAGCACCCGGCAGAGCTCCCGGCAGATCGCGGCCACCGAACTGCCGCCCCAATGCGGCCGGTTGACGTGCTCGGGGTCGTGGTCGGCGAGCACGGCGAGCAGCATGAGGAGTTCCTCGCGGCGGCCCGGTACGTGCCGGGCGGCGTGGGCGAGGAAGGGGACGGCGGGGGCGGAGGCCGCGTAGACCGTGCCCTGGTGGTGGATGTTTCCGTACAGCTCGTAGATCGCCTCGTCGGCCGCTTCCTCGTCCTCCTCGTACAGCGCCCTGATCAGCTCGGGCACGTCATCGGCGCCGCCGTAGGCGTGGGTGAGGCTGTGCCACGGGACGTGGTCCAGCTCGGCCGGTGATCTCATGGGCGCCGCTCCTCGGGCTGGTCAGGTGCGGTGACCCTATCCGCCCGGTCCGACAACGGCGCTGCGGGGTGCACGCGTCAGCACCCGCGACGACCGGCGGCGCCGACTGCCGCTTGCGGTGGGCGAGTACGGCCGAAGTGCGGGGGGCGAGGGATGCTGATGAACGTGCCCCGCGTGCCAGCGAGTTGGGGGCGCGGGCCACTACCCGGGGAAGGGAATGCCCCAGTCCTCCTCCTCCAGCGTCAGCCCGTTGGCCACGTAGCTGATGGTTCGGTACCAGCCCGTGAGTACGAGGATTTCGAGGATCTGGGCGTCGTCGTAGTGGGTGTGCAGGGCGTCCCAGGCGGGCTGGGAGAGGTGGGCCGTCGCGTGCAGTTCGTCCACCGCGCCGAGCAGCGCCGCATGGTGGGGCGGCCACGCGGCATCGGTGGCGGACGCGGGGTCGGTGGTCGCCCGGAGTTGTCGCGGGGTGAGCCCGGCCCGCCCGGCCAGGTGAGCGGCGTGCACGCCCCATTCGTAGGCGCAGCCCGCGAGGGCGGTGGTTCGGGCGATGACGAGCTCGCGGTCGGCGGCGGGGAGGAGCCCGTGGCCCAGCAGTCCGGAGCCGAGGACGAACATCCGGGAGGCCAATTCCGGATTGCGGTGCAGGACCCGGAACAGCGTGAGCGGCTCGTGCGGCACCCCGGGAGGCATCCACCGGCGGAGCGCTTGGTCGACTTCGGCGGAGTAGGGCGGGTGGAGCGGTGCGATGCGCGGCATGCCGTACCTCCTGCTTCGATTTTCGCATCACTATGCTGCTTCGAAAGACGAAGCGCAAGGAGGACGCATGGAGCGCGGGGAATCGAGCACGCCCCGGCCGGGCGTGCCGGTAAGGGGGTCCGAGTCGGGCCGCCCGGTCATGGCCGCACTCGATCTGCTCGGGCGGCGCTGGACGATGCGGGTGCTGTGGGAGCTGAGCCAGGCCCCGGCGGGTTTCCGGGAGTTGCAGCGCCGCTGCGAGCGCATGTCCTCCAGCGTGCTCAGCACCCGGATCACCGAGCTGACCGGCGCCGGACTGCTCACCCTCGACGGCGCCGACTACCGCCTGACCCCGCTCGGCCGCGACCTCGTCGAGGCGCTGAGCCCCCTGGGTGCCTGGAGCCGACGCTGGGCGAGGGAGATGGAGGCAGGAGGCTCGCCGGGGGACTAGGGGGCCCCGGAGATCGGGGGTTGGTCGTGCGACGGCCGAAGTCCCAGGAGCCCCACGGCCATATGACGGTCGAACCGTGCGGGACCCCATCGGCCGTCCGCCGTCCGCCGTCTGCCGAAGTCCCCGGACCTCCACGCCCGTACGACGGTCGAGCTGTGCGGGACCCCACCGGTCGTCCGCCGTCCGCCGTCGGCCGAAGTCCCAGGATCTCTACGCCCGTACGACGGCCGAACCGCGCGGGACCCCACGGGCCGTTCTCCGACCAGACTGTCCCGGTCGGTCACGGGCCGCACGGCCGAGCCCCGCCGGTCCGTCCCTGTGGGGGGCGGGTCGGCGGGGCTCGGTGAGGGGCGGGCCGGTGCGGGCGATCAGTCTGTGCCGGACTCCATCGCCGCGCGGTCCAGGAGTTCGTCGGCGTGGGAGACCTCGCCGCGGGAGGCGATGACCTCGGCGCCGCCCTCCGGCATGGCGCCGATGAGGCCGGTCGCCGCCGCCTGCGCCGCGCCGATCAGCTCGGGGTGCGCCGTGCCGACGATGCCGAGACCCGCGTACTGCTCCAGGCGGGCGCGCGAGTCGGCGATGTCGAGGTTGCGCATGGTGAGCTGGCCGATCCGGTCCACCGGGCCGAACGCCGAGTCCTCGGTACGCTCCATCGACAGCTTGTCCGGGTGGTAACTGAAGGCCGGGCCCGTGGTGTTGAGGATCGAGTAGTCCTCGCCGCGCCGCAGCCGCAGGGTCACCTCGCCGGTGACGGCCGAGCCGACCCAGCGCTGGAGCGACTCGCGGACCATGAGCGCCTGCGGGTCCAGCCAGCGGCCCTCGTACATCAGCCGGCCGAGGCGGCGGCCCTCGTTGTAGTACTGCGCGAGGGTGTCCTCGTTGTGGATCGCGTTCACGAGACGCTCGTACGCCGCGTGGAGCAGTGCCATGCCGGGGGCCTCGTAGATGCCCCGGCTCTTCGCCTCGATGATCCGGTTCTCGATCTGGTCGGACATGCCCATGCCGTGGCGGCCACCGATGGCGTTCGCCTCCATGACGAGGTCGACCGGCGAGGCGAACTCCTTGCCGTTGATCGTCACCGGGCGGCCCTGGGCGAAGCCGATCGTCACGTCCTCGGTGCCGATCTCGACCGACGGGTCCCAGAACCGCACGCCCATGATCGGCTCGACGGTCTCGACACCCGTGTCCAGGTGCTCAAGCGTCTTGGCCTCGTGGGTGGCGCCCCAGATGTTGGCGTCGGTGGAGTACGCCTTCTCCGTGCTGTCCCGGTAGGGCAGCTCGTGGGCGAGCAGCCACTCCGACATCTCCTTGCGGCCGCCGAGCTCGGTCACGAAGTCCGCGTCCAGCCAGGGCTTGTAGATCCGCAGATGGGGGTTGGCGAGCAGGCCGTACCGGTAGAACCGCTCGATGTCGTTGCCCTTGAAGGTCGAGCCGTCGCCCCAGATCTGGACGTTGTCCTCCAGCATCGCGCGGACCAGCAGGGTGCCGGTGACGGCGCGGCCCAGCGGCGTGGTGTTGAAGTAGGCGCGGCCGCCGGAGCGGATGTGGAACGCGCCGCAGGCGAGCGCGGCCAGGCCCTCCTCGACCAGCGCCGCCCGGCAGTCGACCAGGCGCGCGATCTCGGCACCGTAGGACTTCGCACGGCCGGGCACCGACGCGATGTCGGGCTCGTCGTACTGGCCGATGTCGGCGGTGTAGGTGCACGGGACGGCGCCCTTGTCGCGCATCCACGCGACCGCGACGGAGGTGTCGAGTCCGCCGGAGAAGGCGATGCCGACGCGCTCGCCGGCGGGCAGGGAGGTGAGAACCTTGGACATAGGAAGAGTATTCATGATTCCGAATGTTTATGCAAGCGGCTGGGTCGGTTTCCTTGAAATCCGGCGCTCCCTGTCGACCCGGCTTCGGTCACGATCCGGTCTCGCTACCCCTTCAGGGGGTTGTCCGGGCGCCGTGGAATCGATTCCAATGCGTGCGTGTAATCGTTTCCACGGCGGGCTCCGGCCCGGCGGGAGTCGACGGTCGAGGTTCCACGAGGAGGTGGTCCGGCGATGGCGGGCATCAAGGACGTCGCGGCCGAGGCGGGGGTGTCCGTCGCCACGGTGTCGCGGGTGCTCAACAGTCATCCGTCCGTCAGTCCGGCGGCGCGCGCCCGGGTGCTCGCGGCGGTCGAGACGCTCGGCTACCGGCCCAACGCGGTGGCCCGCTCGCTGCGCACCGACCAGACGCGCACGCTCGGCCTGGTCATCAGCGACGTCCTCAACCCGTACTTCACCGAACTCGCGCGGTCCGTGGAAGAGGCGGCCCGGGCGCTCGGCTACAGCGTGATCATCGGGAACGCGGACGAACGGCCCGAGCTCCAGGACCACCACGTCCGCACCCTCCTGGACCGGCGGATCGACGGGCTGCTCGTCTCGCCCACCGACGGTGGCTCCCCGCTCATGCTGGAGGCCGCGCACGGCGGCACCCCGATGGTCTTCGTCGACCGGTGGATCCCCGGCATCGACGTACCCGTGGTGCGCGCGGACGGCCGCGCCGCCATCCGCGACCTCGTCGCCCATCTGCACCGGCTCGGCCGCCGCAGGCTCGCCATCATCGCGGGCCCGGCCGCCACCACCACCGGCAGCGAGCGCGTGGAGGCGTTCCGCTCGGCGCTCGGCGAGCACGGCATCTCGCTCCCCGACGACTACGTCGGTCAGGGTGACTTCCAGGCGGCCAGCGGGCGCCGGGCCACCGAGCGGTTCCTCGCCCTGCCCGAGCCGCCGGACGCCGTCTTCGCCGCCGACAACCTCATGACGCTCGGCGCCCTCGACGCCCTGCGCGCCCGGGGGCTGCGCATCGGCGAGGACATCGCGCTCGCCGCCTTCGACGACATCCCGTGGTTCGTCCACACCGACCCGCCCGTCACCGCGATCGCCCAGCCCACCGGCGAGCTCGGCCGGGCCGCCGTCCGTGCGCTCGCCGACCTCATCGAGGGCCGGACCCCGCACTCGGTCACCCTCCCCGCCTCCCTCGTCGTGCGCCGGTCCTGCGGCGAGGGCGCCCCGGACCCGAGGAGGGCGAAGTGAGCCATCAGGAGAGCCAACTGCCGGACGGGGCAGGCGAGTTGTTGCGCCTCGAAGGCATCCGCAAGTCCTTCCCGGGGGTCGTCGCCCTCGACGGAGTGGACTTCGACCTGCGCCGCGGGGAGGTGCACGTCCTGCTCGGCGAGAACGGCGCGGGCAAGAGCACCCTCATCAAGACGCTGTCCGGGGCCCACCGGCCCGACGCCGGACGCATCCTCGCCGAAGGGCGCGAGGTGAACATCCGCGGCGCCGAGGACGCCGAGCGCCTCGGGATCGCCACGATCCACCAGGAGTTCAACCTGGTGCCCGAGCTGAGCGTGGCCGAGAACATCTTCCTCGGCCGCCAGCCCCGGCGCCTCGGCATGATCGACCGCCGGACCATGGAGGCGGCCGCCGCGAAGCTCCTCGACCGGGTCGGCGTGGACGTCGCGCCCCGTACCCGCGTGCGTGAACTGGGCATCGCCCGGCGCCAGATGGTCGAGATAGCCAAGGCGCTCAGCCTGGACGCGCGCGTACTGATCATGGACGAGCCGACTGCCGTGCTCACCTCCGAGGAGGTGGACAAGCTCTTCCGCATCGTGCGCACCCTGCGCGACGACGGGGTGGGCATCGTCTTCATCACCCACCACCTCGACGAGATCGCCGCGCTCGGGGACCGCGTCACCGTGCTGCGCGACGGCCGCAGCGTCGACCAGGTGCCCGCGTCGACGCCCGAGGACGAACTCGTACGGCTGATGGTGGGCCGCGGCATCGCGCAGCAGTACCCGCGCGAACGGCCCGAGCCGGGAGGGCCGTTGCTGCGGGTGGACGGCCTCACCCGGCGCGGTGTCTTCCACGACGTGAGCTTCGAGGTGCGGGCCGGGGAGGTCGTCGGGCTCGCCGGACTCGTCGGCGCGGGACGCACCGAGGTGGCCCGCGCGGTGTTCGGCGCCGACCCCTACGACGCGGGCACCGTCGAGGTACGGGGCGAACGGCTCGCCCCGGGCGATGTGAACGCCGCGATGGGCGCCGGGGTCGGGCTCGTGCCCGAGGACCGCAAGGGCCAGGGCCTGGTGCTCGACGCATCCGTGCAGGAGAACCTCGGCCTGGTCACGCTGCGCTCGGCCAGCCGCGCCGGACTCGTCGACCTCAAGGGGCAGCGCACGGCCGCCGCCCGCGTCGCCGGGCAGCTCGGGGTGCGCATGGCCGGACTCGACCAGCGGGTGCGCACCCTGTCCGGCGGCAACCAGCAGAAGGTCGTCATCGGCAAGTGGCTGCTCGCGGACACCCGGGTGCTGATCCTCGACGAGCCCACGCGCGGCATCGACGTGGGCGCCAAGGTCGAGATCTACCAGCTCATCAACGAGCTGACGGCCTCCGGCCACGCCGTCCTGATGATCTCCAGCGATCTGCCCGAAGTGCTCGGCATGAGCGACCGCGTGCTGGTGATGGCCCAGGGCCGCATCGCCGGTGAACTCCCCGCGCACGCGGCCACGCAGGACGCCGTCATGGCGCTGGCCGTGGCCGCACCGGACGAACAGGTGAATCAGGTGAATCACGAAGATGTGGAGGGCTCCCGTGGCCGCTGACACGCTCGACCACCGCGCCGGCGCGGGCGGGGCCGCCCTCGCGCGGCGCCTGCTGCTCGACAACGGCGCGCTCAGCGCCCTGGTGGTGCTCGTCGCGGCGCTGGCGCTGCTCTCCGGTGACTTCCTCACCGCACAGAACCTGCTGAACGTCGGCGTGCAGGCCGCGGTGACCGCGATCCTCGCGTTCGGCGTCACCTTCGTCATCGTCTCGGCGGGCATCGACCTGTCGGTGGGCTCGGTGGCCGCGCTCTCCTCGACCGTCCTCGCCTGGTCGGCGACGTCCGAGGGGGTGCCCGTCTGGCTCGCCGTCGTGCTGGCCGTCGCCACCGGCGTCGCCTGCGGGCTCGTCAACGGGGTACTGGTCTCGTACGGCAGACTCCCGCCGTTCATCGCGACGTTGGCGATGCTGTCGGTCGGCCGCGGTCTCTCCCTGGTGATCTCCCAGGGCAG
The DNA here is from genome assembly GCF_056431605.1 of Streptomyces sp. NPDC045846. Lineage (NCBI taxonomy): Bacteria > Bacillati > Actinomycetota > Actinomycetes > Kitasatosporales > Streptomycetaceae > Streptomyces > Streptomyces sp. NPDC045846. The sequence goes on from NZ_JBWKKJ010000001.1 coordinate 482,930, forward strand.
CCCCATCGCCTTCCCCGACCCGGTGTCCGCGCTCGGTGACACGCTCGGCGGCTGGCTGCCGGTGCCGGTCCTGGTGATGATCGGGGCCGGGCTCCTCACGGCGTTCGTCCTGTCCCGCACCTACATCGGCCGCTCGATGTACGCGATCGGCGGCAACGAGGAGGCGGCCCGGCTCTCGGGGCTGCGGGTCAAGCGGCAGAAGCTCGTCGTCTACGCGCTGTCCGGCCTGTTCGCGGCCGTCGCGGGCATCGTCCTCGCCTCCCGCCTGGCCTCCGCGCAGCCCCAGGCGGCGCAGGGGTACGAGCTCGACGCGATCGCCGCGGTCGTCATCGGCGGGGCGAGCCTGTCGGGCGGGGTCGGCAAGGCGTCGGGCACCCTGATCGGCGCGCTGATCCTTGCGGTGCTGCGCAACGGGCTCAACCTCCTGTCCGTGTCGGCGTTCTGGCAGCAGGTCGTCATCGGCGTCGTCATCGCGCTCGCGGTCCTCCTCGACACCCTGCGCCGCCGGGCGGGGGCCGCGCCCGGGGCCCTGTCCGGCCCGGCGGGACCGGGGCGCAAGGGGCCCGGCGCGGTGAGACTCGCCGTCGCCGCGGTGTGCCTGGCGGCGGTCGTGGGCGCCGGATACCTGCTGAACCCTGGCTCCTCCGGTGGCACGAGCATCAAGCTGGGGATGTCGCTGTCCACCCTCAACAACCCCTTCTTCGTGCAGATGAAGCAGGGCGCGCAGGCCGAGGCCAAGGCCGAGGGCGTCGACCTCACCGTCACCGACGCGCAGAACGACGCGTCCCAACAGGCCAACCAGCTGGCGAACTTCACCAGCTCCGGCATGAAGTCGATCATCGTGAACCCGGTGGACTCGGACGCGGCGGGCCCCGCCGTGCGCGGCGCCGACGCGGCGGACATCCCGGTGGTCGCGGCCGACCGCGGGGTCAACAAGGCGCGGACCGCCACGCTGGTCGCCTCCGACAACGTGGCCGGCGGCCGCCTCGCCGCCCGGACGCTGGCCGAGAGGCTCGGCGGCAAGGGGAAGATCGTCGTCCTCCAGGGCACCGCGGGCACCTCCGCCGGCCGGGAACGCGGCGCGGGCTTCGCGGACGGCCTCAAGGACTACCCCGGCATCGAGGTCGCGGCCCGCCAGCCCGCCGACTTCGACCGCACCAAGGGCCTGGACGTCATGACCAACCTCCTCCAGTCCCACCCCGACATCACCGGCGTCTTCGCCGAGAACGACGAGATGGCGCTCGGCGCGGTCAAGGCGCTGGGCGCCAGGGCGGGCACCTCGGTCGCGGTCGTCGGCTTCGACGGAACTCCCGACGCCGTCAAGGCGGTTGGTGCCGGAACGCTGTACGCCTCGGTGGCCCAGCAACCGGCGGAGCTCGGCCGGACGGCGGTGCGCCACGCGGTCGAGGCGGCCCGGGGCAAGAAGCCGGACGGCATGGTGAAGGTGCCCGTGAAGGTGGTCACGAAGAAGAACGCGGCGGACTTCTCCTGAACGGACAACGACACCTGATGACCCATCACTTTTCAACGAAGGGCGCTCCCATGCACACCTACGGCCTGCTGGTCGTGGGCTCGGCCAACGCCGATGTGGTCATCGGCGTCGACCGCAGGCCCGCCCCCGGCGAGACGGTGCTCGGCACGGACCTCGCCGTCCACCCCGGCGGCAAGGGCGCGAACCAGGCGGTCGCCGCGGCGCGGCTCGGCGCCCGGACGGTCCTGCTCGCCAAGGTCGGCGACGACGAGCACGGCCGGCTGCTGCTCACCTCGCTGCGCGACGCCGGGGTCGGCACCGTCGGCGTGCTGGTCGACGAGACGCCCACCGGGGTCGCCCTGATCACCGTGGACCCCTCGGGCGACAACAGCATCGTCGTGTCCCCGGGCGCCAACGCCCGCCTGACGCCCGACGACATCCGCGCGGCCCGGAGCCTGTTCGCCCTTGCCCCGGTCGTCTCCGTACAGCTGGAGATCCCGCTGGAGACGGTGGCGGAAGTGGCGCGGTGCCTGGCACCCGGTGCCCGCCTCGTCCTGAACCCCTCGCCGCCCGCCCCGCTGCCCGCCGAAGTCCTCGCGGCCTGCGACCCGTTGATCGTCAACGAGCACGAGGCGCGGTTCATGCTGGGCGGCCCCGCGGGGGAGCGCCCCGAGGACTGGGCGCGCGCCCTGCTGGCGCTCGGCCCCCGCTCCGTGGTCGTCACACTCGGCGCGGAAGGAGCCCTCGTGGCCGACGCGGACGGCTGCGCACGGGTGCCGAGCCCCCGGGTGGAAGCGGTCGACACGACGGGCGCGGGCGACGCCTTCACCGCGGCCCTGGCCTGGCGCCTGGGCCTGGGCGAACCCCTGACCCAGGCCGCCGCATTCGCGACGAGGGTCGGCGCGTTCGCCGTCACGAGAAAGGGCGCGCAGGAGTCGTACCCGAACGCGGACGAGCTGTTCGCCGAGGGGGTGTAAGGGAGGAGATGCGGGGCCCGGACACGAGGTGCGGCGGTCGCCAACGTGGCGGCGCCGGGGTCGGCTCAGGTCCAGAAGACGTCGGTGACGATGATCTGGGGCTCGGCGTGGCGGCGGAGGAAAGTGAAGATCAGCCAGCCTCGTCCCCCGGCGAGATCGGCGATGTGCGGGCCTGCGGGGCTGGTCGAAGCGAGCGGACGTACCGCGATCCAGTGGGGCAGGGACGTGTCGGCGTCGATGCCCCGGAAGTAGGGGTCGTCGACGGTGATCAACTCGGCTCGGGCGGCAATGATCAGTTGCCGTCCTTCCGCCGGCATGTGGGAGAAGGCCTCTCCGGCCTCCTTCGTCCAGTCCATCTGCCAGGGTGGCCCGGGCAGCGGGTCGGTCACTGGCCCGGCTCCGTGGCCGCGGCTTCGTGCCGCAGGCGGCTGTACTCCGCGAGCAGCCGCGCGCTCTCCTGAGGTTCCTCGGACTTCGCGGCGCGCGCCTCGAGGTCGCGCAGGTGCTCTTCCAGTGTCGGGTCCCGCGCGATGGCGTACTGCGTCCACCACAGACGCATGAACGCGGGGACGGGCGTCACGTTGAAGGCGTCGGCGATGTCGCGGCGCCAGTGCGCCTCGAAGTCCGGCAGAAGGTGCGGTGCGTGCTCCTGGATGGCGAGTCTGAGGGCCTGAGGAGTGCGCTCGGGCATGGGGGGCAGGCGGCGGGGGCCACTCTCGAAGGGGAGGGGCTCGGCAGTCATGGCGCGCTTCTCCTAGAGGCTGCGGCGTGGTCGGTTCAGGCGGCGTGGGACCGGTCTTCGCCCTCCACCAGCAGGGCGTTCACCTGCTCGAACCAGTCGGCGGGGACGAGGTAGGCGAGTGTCTTGCCCTTACGCGTGATCGCGGCGGCCTCTCCGGCGATGCGGGTGCGGTCCAGGATCTCGCCCATGCCCTTGCGGAGGTCGATGGTGGTGTAGGTCTTCGTTTCCATGGCACGCAATCTATAACAACTATCATAGTTGTCGCGCGCGCATCGGGAGGCCCGGGGCAACCTGTGGCACCACGGCGCACGCGGGCAGACCCGACGGCGATCCGCTCCGCCGCCCCGTCCGGGACGCGCTCGCGCCGCCCGCGCCCGGTCGTCCGAGTTGGGACAGCGTGCTCCGCGACTTACCGCAATGTGTTGCCTTGGTGCCGCCCCGGGCGAGGGGGCGGGGCGGGGTGCGGACACATTGGGCGCTGCAACCGGCATTCCCGTCGCTGGAGGGGAGTAGGTGCAGCGGTGGTCCATCTCGCTGGTCAAGTACGGTCCGTGGAGCCCGGGTTGGTCGATGTGCGAGACCGGGCCACGTGGACGGAGCTCTTCTACGACCTGGTGCTCGCCTTCGGGGTGAGCCAGATCGCGCACGTTCTGGCGCAGCGGCCCGACTGGGCGACGCTGGGCAGTTGTCTGCTGGTCCTCGTGCCGCTCTGGTGGGCCTGGGTCGACGTGGTGATGGCGATGAACGCCGTCCACGAGACCACCATGCAGCGGGTGTTCCTGCTGCTCGCCGGGCTCGCCACGTACGGCATGAGCGTGGCCGCGCCGCACGCTCTGGAGACCCGCGCCGAGGCGCTGCTCTACGCCGGGTGCTACCTCGCGCTGCGGCTGCTCATCGGGGAGGCCATCCGGCGCGAGTGCGCCGTCTACACCATCCACCCCTACCGCGCGGGCCTCGCCTTCGCCCTCGTGCTGTTCGCGACCGCGGTGCTGCCGCCGGGGCTGCGCAGTGCCGGCTGGGCCGTCGCCGTGGTCGCGGAGATCCTCGCCCCCCTGGTCCTCAGCGGGCATCTGCGGCAGCTGGCGTTCGGGGTCAACCATCTGCCCGAGAGGTTCGGGCTGTTCATCATCATCGCGCTCGGCGAGAACGTGGTGTCCGTGGGCGCCTGGGTCGCCGGGCGGCGGCTCGGGGCGCTCGAACTGCTCGCCGTCTCCCTCGCCTTCCTCACCGGCTGCGCCCTGTGGTGGCTCTACTTCCACCTGGTGGCCTCCGCCATCGCGCACGCCCTGCGCACCCACCCCACGCCGTCCGTCGTCGTACGGGACGTGCTCAGCTACGGCCATCTGGTCCTGGTGCTCGGCCTGTTGCTCGTCTCGGTCGGCGCCGACCGGATCGTCGTCGAACCCGCCCATGTGCCGCACCGGTACGCCGCGGCGCTGCTGCCCGCCGGCGCGGCCCTGTTCACCCTCACCTTCTGCTACACCCGGCGGCGGATGTTCGGCGCCGCCTCCCTGACCCGGTTCGCCGGGGGCCTCGCCCTGCTCGCGCTCGGCGGCGCCGCCCCCTGGCTCCCGGGCCTCGTCACGCTCGGCTCCGCGGCCGCGCTGCTGGTCGCCGTGAACGGGCTCGAACACTGGCTGATCAGCTCCGGACGACAGGTCCCGCTGATCTTCCGGCGAGCCCAACAGGGCTCGTCGCAGCACCAGTTGACGTAGTACGGCGAGGGACCTCGCAGAGTGCTCGGCCCGGTGCCCGCCGGGCGCGAAACCGGGGGCCTTCGGCCTCTAGCGTTCCTGCGTACTCAAGTTTTCCGGCATGGAAAAGGAGGTGGCGTGATGCCGTCCCGCAGTTCGACACCGGCCCTGCTCGCGTTGTCGCTGGGCTATTTCAGTCTGGGGACGATCTCACTTGCAGTGGTCGGCCTCAACGGTCCCATCGGAGACGACCTGCACGTCGCGCCGGCTCGCGTGGGCTTCCTGGTCACCGTCTTCGCGCTCACGTTCGCACTGTTCGCCCCGGCCGCCCCGATCCTGCTGCGCCGCTGGAACCGCAAGCGGGTGCTCCTGCTCGGCATCGGCCTGCTCACCGTGGGCGCGGCCCTGGGCGCCCTCGCCCCGAACTACGGCTTCCTCGCCGTGACCCGGGTCATCGGCGCGATGGGCGCGGCCGTCTTCGGACCCGGCGCCTCCGCGGCGGGCTCGCTGATCGTCCCCCCGGAGCGCAGGCAGCGCGCTCTGGCCACCGTGTTCGCCGGGATGACGGCGGCCGCGGTGCTCGGCGTGCCGCTCGCCTCGTTCCTCGGCGGCAGCCTCGGCTGGCGGCCGGCGATGCTCGGAGTGGCCGCGCTGTCGGCACTCGGGTGTCTGCTCGTCGCGGTGTACGTGCCGGAGATCCCCTCCGGTGAGCCGCCCACGATCAAGGCCTACCGCGACACCCTGCGCACCCCCGCCGCGCTCTCGACCGTCTCGACGACGCTGCTGTTCATGGCGGCCCAGTTCACGGTCTACGGCATCGCGGGCGCCTATCTCAAGGACCGCTTCGGCGCCTCGTCCGGGCTGATCTCGGTCACCCTGCTCGCGTTCGGCGTCATCGGTGTCCTCGGCAACGCCTCGTCGCCCAGGATCGCCGAGAAGCTCGGCGGCTCGCGCACCATCACCATCGCGGTCGCCGGTCTCGCCGCCGGGTTCGTCCTGCTCCTGGTGGCACCGCACTCCGAGCCCGGCCTCGTGCTCTTCGCGATCTGGGCGTTCTTCAGCCAGATGTACCAGGCTCCCCAGCAGGCCCGCCTCGTGGACCTGCTGCCCACCCAGCCCGGACTCATCCTGGCGATGAACGCCGCCGCCCTCTACCTCGGCATGAGCCTGGGCAGCTTCATCGGCAGCGCCCTGCTGCCCGGCATGGGCGCGGGCCCCATCCCGGCCGTCGCCCTCGTCATCCTCGCCGTCGCCGCACTCGCGCACGCCTCGTCGGCACGCAAGGTCACCGTCGCCGAGCCGCCCGCGCAGCCGGTCCCCAGCTCGTAACGGGCCCCCGAACCACACCCCGCAACAGGCAGAAACAACAAGGAGACACCGTGTCCAACCACCACGTGCAGCTCGTGCGCGACTACATCGAGAACATCTGGAACGAGGGGCAGACCGACCGGGCCGACGAGTACCTGGCCGACCGGCTGATCCAGCACAACCCGAACCTGCCCGACGGCCGCAAGCCGCTCGTGGAGTTCATCGAGGGCTTCCGCAAGCAGCTCCCCGAGGCCCGGTTCGAGATCCGCCGCATCGCCGGCGACGACGGCCTGGTCTTCACCCACTCGCACTTCCGGCCGCAGCCGGGCCACCGCGGCATGGTCGTCGTGGACGTGTTCCGCATCGACGACGGCCGCATCGTGGAGCACTGGGACGTCCGCGAGGACGTGCCGGAGACCACGGTCAGTGGCCACGACGTCTACTGAGCCACACTCCGCTCCCCCCGCTGCCGCTCCCCGAGGCCCCTGCTTCGGGGAGCGGCAGCTCCCTTTTCACCCCGTCCCTCGACGGCACGTCAGCTGACGAGCACCCGCTGAAAGCACGTATACGAAGGAGACAACCATGGCTGGAGTGACCCGCCGGGGATTCCTCGGCACCGCTTCCGGAGTCGGTGGCGCCGCCGTGCTCGGCCTCACCGCGGCCGGACCCGCCCGCGCCGCCACGAGCACCACCAGCACGGCGGACACGACGATCGCCGCCCTGAGCGTCACGCCCGGCGACCCCCGCTATCTGGACCTCATATCCCGCGGTTACAACGCCAGATTCGCCGCCAAGCCCGATTCCGTACGCATCGTCCACTCCACCGACCAGGTGGTGCAGGTCGTGCAGGAGGCGGTGAGCAGCGGCAGGAGAATCACCGTCCGCGGCGGCGGACACTGCCTCGACGGCCTCGTGGACGACCCCGACGTGCGCATCCTCGTCGACATGTCCGAGATGAGCGCCATCACCTACGACGCGGGGCGCCGCGCCTTCGCCGTGGAGGCCGGGGCCCTGCTCGGCCACGTCTACCGCACCCTCTACCTGGAGTGGGGCGTCACCATACCCGGCGGCACCTGCCCCACCGTCGGCGTCGGCGGACATGTCACCGGCGGCGGCTACGGGGCGCTGTGCCGGGAGTACGGCGCGGTCGTGGACCATCTGTACGCGGTCGAGGTGGTGTACGTCGACGCCCTGGGCATAGCCCGCTGTGTGGTCGCCACCCGGGACGCCGGCGACCCCAACCGCGAGCTGTGGTGGGCACACACCGGAGGCGGCGGCGGAACCTTCGGGATCGTGACGCGGTACTGGTTCCGCTCCCCGAACGCCACCGGCACCACGCCCGGGAACCTGCTCCCCAAGCCCCCGGCCACCCTGCTGAAGGCCACGACGAGCTGGAAGTGGGCCGACCTCACCGAGGCCGACTTCGACCGCCTGGTGCGCAACCACAACGACTGGCACCACGCGAACAACACCGTCGGCACCCCGTACGACAGCCTCAACAGCGTGTTCATCCTGAACAACTACGTGCAGGGCGCCCTCGTGCTCAGCGCGCAGATCGACGGCTCGCTCGCCAACTCGGCCGACCTGATGAACAGTTACATCGCCGCCGTCGCCGACGGCGTGGCCGCGCCGCACACCACCGCCACCTCCAGCTGGCCCTGGCTGAAGGCCACGCTCAAGGACCCCTACGACACGGGCGTGTTCAACCGCGGCAAGTTCAAGGGCGCCTATCTGCGCGAGAGCTGGTCCGACGCCCAGCTCGCGGTGCTCTGGCGCAACCTCTCCGACCGGACCTACGACGGCCACGCCGGAATCCTGCTCTACACCTACGGCGGCCAGGTGAACACCGTGGCCCCCGACGCCACCGCGATGCCCCAGCGCGACTCCATGCTGAAGGCCAACTTCACCACGTACTGGAGCGACCCCAGTCAGGACGCCCGGCACATCGCCTGGATGCGCAACCTGTACCGGGACATGTACGCCGACACGGGCGGCGTCCCGCTGCCCGACGGGCCCGCCGACGGCAGTTACATCAACTACCCCGACGTCGACCTCGCCGACCCCGCGTGGAACACCTCGGGCGTGCCCTGGCAGGCGCTGTACTGGAAGGGCAACTACCCCCGCCTGCAACGGGCCAAGCAGACGTGGGACCCGCGGAACGTCTTCCACCACCCCCTGTCGGTCACCGTCTGAGCACCCCGCGCACGCGAAGTGCCCCGCCCCCGGACCGCGGTCCGCCGGGAAGGGAGATCTCCTTTGGGGCGAAGACAACGAAGGGGGGGAAGACCACACCCACCCAAAGAGCACCCCCGCCCCCCCCCCACCCG